>CAXUBO010000082.1:0-10974 GCA_964249345.1 uncultured Armatimonadales bacterium
TAGAAACAAATCCAATGAAACTGATCGCCGACTCGCTCATCACTTTGCCCTTTACCCTCGACTTCTGCGCCAAAGGCCCGGATGTCGAGCCTCTCACCTGCGCCTTGAACGGCATGGATGCCACGCTGTTTTTCCCGCCGTCCCTCAGCGAAGGCACCGACGGCCAGGGCATCTTCGGCGAATGGGCCTGGTGGACCGGAAAAACCCTGCGCCTTGTGCTGGAAATGCCGCTGACGGACGACGCCGACACGGAACGCCTGCGGGACCTAGCGCTTGCCGCCGGGCAGGAGATTTTGCGCCGCTTTCTGAACGCCTACCGCTGGCGCTTCTCACAGCCGGAAGTGCATCCCGTTGTGCTGGACCCGCGCGTCGTGTCCCTTTCCTTGCAGCATGACGACGGCCATTTGGAGAGCCTGCCGGAGCCGCTGTCGTCGTTCTTTTACCAGAACATGCCGAGCAAGCCGCCATTAGAAACATCGGTGAACACAACGACTTTGGAAATGCTGTACGCCGACATCCAGAACGGCGTTGACCCCCCGCTTGCCGGTCAGCTTCGGCTGGATGCCGAAGCATTGGACGCGCAGGGCGAAGCCGAACGCGCCGAAATGGTGCGAGGGCTAATCAGCGCCTAAGTAAAATTGAACGATCTCTCGTGTAAAAAGGAAAGAAATTATGCCTGCTTTTTCACCTGACCGCTACGGAGCCATGACTTATCGCCGCTGCGGCAGCAGCGGGCTGAAGCTGCCGCTCATCTCGCTCGGCTTATGGCAGGCCCTCGGCGAACCGGGCCAGGAAGACGAATGCCGCCGCAGCTTGTTTACGGCGTTTGACCACGGCATCACGCATTTTGATCTCGCCAACAACTACGGCCCGCCTCCCGGCAACAGTGAGCTGGTCGCCGGGCCGATCTTCAAGGAAATGCCCCGCGATGAGATGATTATCTCGACCAAAGCCGGGTTTGGGATGTGGGACGGCCCTTACGGAGACGGCGGCAGCAAAAAGTATTTGGTCGCCAGTTTGGATCAATCGCTGAAGCGCATGGGTCTGGAGTATGTGGACATCTTTTATCATCACCGCCCGGACTCGGAAACCCCGCTGGAAGAAACGATGGCGGCGCTGGACCTCATTGTCCAGCAGGGCAAAGCGCTGTATGTCGGCGTCAGCAATTATTCAGGCGCAGAATACAGCAAAGCTGTAGAAGTCACCCAGAAACATGACTGGGCGCCCATCACGATCCATCAGCCGTATTACAACATGCTCAGTCCAGGGATTGAGACGGGCCTGCTTCCTTGCACCAAGCTCTACGGCACAGGCATTATGGCGTTCTGCCCGCTGGCTGGCGGTACCCTTTCTGACCGCTACCTCCACGGAGTTCCACCTGACTCGCGTCAAGGCAAACGCGGCGCGGAAGGGCAAAAGTGGTGGAATGCAGAGCAAGCGAAGGGTGTCTTTGACCGCCTCGGCAAGCTCAACGACATCGCGCAAAGCCGAGGTCAAACGCTGGCGCAAATGGCGCTGGCCTGGACTGTCCGGCTGCCGACCGTGACTAGCGCTCTCATCGGAGCCTCAAACGCCGAGCAGATCACTGAAAATGTCGACGCACTCAAGAACTTAGACTTCTCCGAGGACGAACTGGCCCAAATCCACACTCTGACCCAAAACTGGCCGTAGTTTATGGAACACGCAATACAGCAGTTGATCAAGACGAAGCAGCAAAGTATTTTATGAGTTACCTTTTATTCATGGACGAAAGCGGGCATGATCATCGGTCAATGCCATATGAGGTTCGCGGTGGTATTGCACTTCACGCTTCCCGTGTGTGGTCATTCGTTCAACAGGTGCAGGCACTGGAACAGGAGGCGTTTGGCGGTTCGCTTCAAGAGTTTGGAACCGAGATCAAAGGCAGCAAGCTGCTGGATAAAGACCGCTTCCGATGGGCGGCACAAGAGATGGAGGCGATGCCGGATGTTGCCAGGCGTGTCTTAGCACGAGCGTTTCTGACAAAGAAGCAGACCAAAGGAACGCCAAACCGCAACGAATTTACAGCTTACGGTCAAGCCAGTCTTTTGCTGGCGCGAAACCTTTTTCGGCTTCTGGAAGATCAGCAGGCTGTTTTGTTTGCAAGCGCAATTCCACGCACTACTGCAAAACCTCCAACATCGCACAACCCAGAAAACCTGCGGAAAGACATCGTATTTTTGTTGGAACGCTATGCGTATTTTCTGGAAGAACAACAGGAAACTGGACTGCTGATTTTAGACGAGACTGAGCGTATGGATGACCGCCGGCAAACCAGCAGGCTAAATAAATACTTCAGCTTAACGAGAGCGGGGCACGAGCGTGCAGCGCATATTGTTCCAGTACCGTTCTTTGTTGCTTCAGACATGACTTATCCTGTCCAAGCCGCTGATGTTTGTATCTACTGCATCAACTGGGGTTTCCGGCTGCCGGAACGTGGTATGAACGCACCGATACGCGAGGAAATTGCGAGGGAGTTCGGCACATCTTTGTCACGGCTTCAATGGCGTGGACAGAGAGCAAGGCAAGGGCTGGAATACGCAAGCTACGGTATTACTTGTATCCCGGATTTATATGAGTCACGGTGAAACAAAAAGGAGGCAATGCCTACCAAGATGTTTGATACGCCGAGCCTCCATTGTTATTATGGCACAAGAAAATGAAAAATGCAATACAGCAGTTGATTGAAGGCAGGCATCTGGCCGAAGACGAGGCGGCGGAGGTGATGCGGCAGATTATGGACGGGCTGGCGACGGACGCACAGATTGCCGCGCTTGCCGTCGCGCTTCGCATGAAAGGTGAGACGGTGGAGGAGATTACGGGTTTTGCGCGGGTCATGCGCGAGTATGCCGTGCAAGTCCCAGTGCAGACAGATAAAGTTGTCGTGGATACCTGCGGCACGGGCGGGGACGCGCTGAAGACGTTCAATATCTCGACGGCGGCGGCATTGGTCGTGGCGGCGGATGGGCGGCTGGCGGTCGCCAAGCACGGCAACCGGGCGGCAACCAGCCGCTGCGGCAGCGCGGACGTTCTGGAAGAGTTAGGGGTCAAGCTGGACCTGCCGCCGGAGCGTTTGGGGAAGTGCATTGAGGAAGTCGGCATCGGTTTTTTGTTCGCGCCGTCCATGCATCCCTCATTTAAGTACGCCGCCGGGCCGCGCCGGGAAATCGGCATTCGGACCATCTTCAACATGCTGGGGCCATTGACCAATCCTGCCGGGGCGAAAGTGCAGCTTATCGGCGTTTATGACGCGGCGCTGTGCGAAACGCTGGCGCATGTTTTGAAAAACTTAGGCAGCAGTCGGGCGCTGCTGGTGCATGGGGTAGACGGCCTCGATGAGCTGTCCACGCTCGGCGAAACGGCCGTCAGCGAGCTGAAAGACGGTCAAGTTTCGTCGTACACGCTGGACCCGGAATGGGATTTAGGGCTGGCCCGTGCGACGATTGAGCATCTCGCAGGCGGTGCAAGCATCGCCGAGAACGCCGAGATTTTGCTCCATATCCTGCGCGGCAAGAACCGGGGGCCGCACCGAGACATTGTCTGCCTGAACGCAGCGGGCGTGCTGCGGGCTGCGGGAATTGAAGAAAGCTTAGATGACGGCATGGAGCGGGCGGCGGCGCTCATTGACAGCGGCGCGGCACTTGCGGCGCTGGAAAAGTTGAAAGAGTTTACGAATGCCTGAAGACCCCCTCGCCCCCAATAATGGGGGAACCATCTTAAGCACGATTGTTGCCTACAAGCACGCGGAAGTGCGGAAGCAACAGTTCCGAATACCATTACCTGCACTGGCGGCCTGCGCCGCAGACGCTCCCCCACCCCGCGATTTCCTGGCGGCATTGCAGACGCCGAAAACTGGTCCGGTGGCCCTGATCGCCGAAGTCAAGAAAGCGTCGCCGTCGGCGGGCATCATTCGGGCTGACTTCGATCCTAGTGCGATTGCCAAAGCCTACGCCGCGAACGGCGCATCGTGCCTGTCTGTGCTGACCGACGAGAAGTTTTTTCAGGGCAACGACGATCATCTTGTAGCGGTGCGGCAGGCTGTCACACTGCCAATCATTCGCAAAGATTTTGTCGTAAGCGAGTGGCAGATTTACGAATCACGGGCGCTCGGCGCGGACGCCGTGCTGCTGATTGTCGCGGCTCTCACGCCCGCGCAGATTGCCGACTATCAAGCAGTGGCGCAGGAGCTAGGCATGGCGGCTTTAGTGGAAGTGCATACGGAAGCGGAAATGGAAGTCGCGCTCGGCGCAAACGCTAAACTTATCGGCATCAATTCCCGCAACTTGAACACATTTGTAACAGATTTGGGAACAGTGGAGCGGCTGGCGGCGATGGTGCCAAAAGGCGTCACGCTGGTGGCGGAAAGCGGCCTGAAAACGCCTGCCGATGTGAAGCGCGTCGCCGAGGCCGGGGCAAAGGCAATCTTAGTTGGGGAAACTTTGATGCGCTCTCGTGATATTGGGGCTGCGACGCGGGCGCTGCTGGAGTCAATGTAAGAGCAGGACTGCTAATAGGGCATCCACAACGGACTGTTCGGCCTCGGCAAGCGGCAGGTTCACAGTGCAGCCGGAAGCCATGCGATGCCCGCCGCCGCCGAACTGTTCCGCGATGGCGGCGACGTTAATTGTCTCGCGGGAACGCAAAGAAACCCGAATGCCGCCGCCGGCCATTTCCCGGAACAATACACCGACTTCGGCACCCTGCACCCCGCGCACATAGCTCACAATGCCTTCGGTGTCCTGATCGGTTGCGCCAAGCGCGGCAAAATCAGACGCCGTAATGTGCGCCCAGACAATTTTCCCATCCGGCGTCTGTTTCAGCGACGACAGGGCGTGGCCCAACAGGCGCGTCGCGGCAAAAGTGCGGTTTTCAAAGACATGCTCGGAGATAAACGCGGGCGGCGCACCGGCTTCCAGCAGCACGGCGGCGACTTGAAGCGTGTTGGGCGTGACGTTCTGGAACCGAAACGAGCCGGTATCGGTGATAATGCCCGTAAACAGGCAGGTTGCGATTTCGGGTGTGATGGGAGCCTCAAGCGTTTGCAGCAGGGCGTAGACGATCTCCGCAGTGGACGCCGCGCGGGCATCTAAAACCCGGATGTCACCGAAGGCTCCGGTCGTGACATGATGGTCGATGTCCACCACTTGACGCGCCCGGCCAATAACCGGCTGAACGGTCTTACCGACGCGGGGCAAGTCGCCGCTGTCTACGACTAAAGCCAGGTCAAAGGCGGCCTGATTGGTCGTCCGCTGAATGAGGTCGGCGCGGGGCAGGAATTTGAGGATGTCCGGTACGCCGTCTTCCGACAGGCAGGTAAGTGTTTTGCCGAGCGGCAGAAGCGCCAGCGCGAGGCCCAGCAAAGAGCCGAGCGCGTCTCCGTCCGGGTTGACGTGACAGGCCAGCACAATCGTTTGGCTTTGATGAATGGCCGCCGCCGCATCCGCAAGCGGCAGGGTAAGGCCGTCAGGCTCGGTCATTCGGCGTCTTCCTCGGCGTCAGTGGGCGGCTTGGGGCGGGCGGCGTCTTGGCGCTTGACTTGTTCCAGCACCTCAAACATGTGGCTGCCGCGATCTATAGTGTCGTCATACTTGAACGTCAGCGCCGGGACATTGATGAACGCTTTGGAACGCTTCAGCTCTTCCCGCAGGACGCCGTTCGCCCCGCGCAGCAGGTTCAGCTTGCCCTGCTTTGCTTCTTCGCTGCCAAGAACGCTGATATAGACCGTCGCGTTTTTGTAGTCGGTAGTGACTTCCACGTCGGTAATGGTCAGCAGGCCGTCAGAAAAGCGCGGATCGCGCATCTCGCGGCGGATGATTTCGGAAAGCACTTCGCGCAATTGGTCCTGCAAGCGCTGTTTTCGTGTGGCGGGCATAAGTAAATCCAATTGAGAAAGCGAGGGAGTGAACTCCTCTATGCCTTCGGCATTACTTCGTATCTGCTAAATAGCATCCTTCGGATGTAAAACTACCGAGTGCCCAGTTTCTACCGTCCGAAGGACGTCATTCAGCAGATACAAAGTAATGCCGAAGGCATAGAGGAATTTATTCCCACGCTTTCTTTCCGCAAAGCTAGAGCATCTCAATTTCCGAGTGCGTCACATCGGCACGCGGGTTGCTTTCGATGTGATCCAAAACTTTGTCCAACACTTGGTTGGCATAGGCGCCGTCAGTGGTGACAACCGCGATCCCGACCGTGGCCGTGCGCCAGACATCATGGTCGCCGACTTCCGTGACGGAGATGTTGAACTCGCTGCGAAGATGTGCCAGCAGGCTTTTCAAGACCTGCCGCTTGTCCTTCAGCGAATTCGCTTCTTCAATATGCAGTTCCACCGTCAATAGGCCAATGGTCATAAATGATGCCCCAGCATTATGCTGGGAAAAGCCCGGCGTTCAGACGCCGGGCTGATTGTCTTAAAGCGTCCGCTCAGTGCGCTTCATCTCGTAGCACTCGATTGTATCCTGCGGGCGGTCGTTGACCGGCTCCATCGGGTCGTAGCCGGGAACCAGAATGCCGCACTCAAAGCCCTGCGCGACTTCGCGGACATCGTCCTTTTCGCGCTTCAGGGTATCAATCTTGCCTTCCGCCACTAATTTACCGCCGCGCTTGACGCGAACGAGGCCGCCGCGAACGACTTTGCCGGACAGAATGTAGGAGCCGGCAATGGAGCCGCCCGAACGGGGCAGCTTGAAGACGGCGCGGACTTCGGCGGTTCCCAGCGGGATTTCCTCGTAGATGGGGTCGAGCAGGCCGGCCATCGCTCGCTTGACATCGTCAATCAGGTCGTAAATGACCCGGTACTCGCGGATTTCCACATGCTCGGCTTCGGCCAGGCGCTGCGCGGCGGGTTCGGCCCGCGTGTTGAACCCGACAATGAGCGCGGAAGACGCCGACGCCAGCAGAACATCGGAATCGGACACCGCGCCGACGCCCGAAGAAATAAAGCGGACTTTGACTTCCGGGTGCTGGATTTTTTCAAGTGACTGCCGGATGGCCTCCACCGACCCCTGCACGTCGCCCTTGATAATCAGATTCAGCTCTTTGGAAGCGCCGTCCTTGAACTGCTTTTGCAGGTCTTCCAGAGTCACCGGACGGCGCGTGTTCAGCTTCTCGTCGCGGGTGGTCGCGGCCCGGCCTTCCGCCAATTGACGAGCGGCTTTTTCGTCTTTAACGACTTCCATCCGGTCGCCTGCCGCCGGAACGCTGCCCAGCCCCAGCACAACAACCGGCGTGGCCGGACCTGCCGTGGTGACGCGCTTGCCTAAATCGTTCAGCATGGCTTTGATGCGCCCGAACGTGCCGCCGGCCACAATGGAGTCGCCCATCTTGAGCGTGCCCTGCTCTACGAGAATGGTTGCAACTGCGCCGCGCCCCTTGTCAAGCTCGGCTTCAATGACGGTGCCTGTGGCCGGGGCGCTGGGATCGGCCTTTGGTTCGATCTCGGCGTCGGTCACGAGCAAAATCTGTTCCAGCAGGTCATCCAGCCCAAGCTGCTCTTTCGCCGAGACTTCAACCGTCTGCACATTGCCGCCATAGGCTTCGGGCATGACATCGTACTGCGTGAGCTGGGTCAGAACATTGGTAGGGTTTGCGCCCTCTTTGTCGATTTTGTTGACGGCAACGATAATCGGAACACTCGCGGCCTTTGCGTGGTTGATGGCTTCAATCGTCTGCGGCATGACGCCATCATCGGCGGCGACGACGAGAACGGCAATGTCCGTCACCTGTGCGCCGCGTGCCCGCATGGCCGTGAATGCTTCATGGCCGGGCGTGTCTAAGAACGTAATTTTGCGCTTTTGGCCTTTATGTTCCGGATCGTCCACTTCCACTTGGTACGCGCCGATGTGCTGGGTGATGCCGCCGAACTCACCCGACGCCACTTTCGCCGACCGAATCGCGTCCAAAAGGGACGTTTTACCGTGGTCCACATGGCCCATGATGGTGACAACCGGCGGGCGCGTCACCGGCCCTGCCGGCTTCTGTCGCGGCTTCGGCGCGACAACCGCAACTTTGGGCGCTTCCGGCGCGGCTGCCGGCGCGGCGCCGTTCGTGGCTGCGGGCTTGGCGGCCGTGATGATCGTGATGGGGACTTTGTAGCTCTTCGCCAGCCGGGTGGTCACATTGGAGTCCAGCCGCTGGTTCAGCGAGGCGAGGACGCCGAGACCCATCAGCTTCTTTTGGATGTCCGGGGCCGGGACGCCAATGAGCTGGGCAAAGTCTTTCAGCGTGATAACTTCCGGCACATCCACGGGGCTTGCGGGAATGACCGGCGCGGGGACTGGGGCAGACGCGCCGTTAGACGCGGGCGCTCCGTTCAAGGCAGCACTGACCGTGCCGTTGCCGACGGAAACGGGCTTCGCTGCTCCGTTGCCGGCGGCAGGACTGGATGTGGCCGGCGCAGCGGCGACTGCCACCGCACCCGGCACGAAACGCTGCCGAACCGTTGCGACAATGGTATCGGGAAGTGTGCTGGAAGCGGTCCGGGCGGGTTCGCCCATCTGCTTCAGCAGGTCCAATATCTCGTTATTGGGGACGTTTAATTCTTTTGCGAGATCGTAAATACGCACACCTGACATAAATTCGGTTCACCTCTTGCTTCTTGTTATTTCTTAAATCATAGCGCGGCCGCTCCTGTGTTTTGGTCTGTTTCTTTCAGCGCCAGCGCTTTTAATTCTTCCGCCACCGCCGCCGGAACCGGGGCCGACAAAGATCGCTCAAACCGCTTTTGCTTGGCGGCCTTTTCAATGCACTCCAAAGACGCGCAAATATACGCGCCCCGCCCATTCGCCCGCCCAGTCGGGTCTACTGCCACAGCACCGCCGTCTTTTTCCGGCGCACGGACTACCCGCAGTAAACTTTTCTTGTCGGCAGTCTGCCGACAGACCACGCAACTTCGGATGGGAACACGCCGCACTTTCACGAGATTTTCCTTGCCATTGTCATTGCTGAGACTTTAGCTGATCTGTAAGCCAGTCGGCACAAGCTCCAATCACGACAACAAATGTGATAACCCATAACGAAACATAGCTGCCACACAAACGCTGCCAGAGTATGTCTAATCCTGCCAACACTAGCCATGTCACGCTGTAAGCAACGACATTCTTAAACAATGTACGCTTGATGTTCAATGGCATTTTGCTTGTTATCCAATCACTCATCAGCCATGTGCAGGCATTTGGGATCATGGCAGCGCTGCAAGTCATCCTCATCCATGATCGCTCCGAATTCCCTGCCGTCACAGTCCAAAAAGTTGATCTCGTAAGCCGGCGGAGTGGTCATATATAAACAAAACACGGAGCCATGACTACCAGCCGGAAGAAAATCTGTATAGTCTTCTTTTAAAGAAACAAAGTCACCCTCACGAAATTTGTGTGTCACAATTGATTTCCTTTTCGCTGATAGCCAATTTCTTCGGCAAACAACGGAGCGCTGTATGCAATGCGTATTACCTCGCCTCGAAGAAACTTGGCGCGTTCCAAATTGTATAACCTCGCTAAATCAGGAAGAGTGCCACGAGTATCGGCGGCTACCTCTTCATAATACTGCGCCGCTTGTTCCCGCTCTTGCAGCGTCATTTCAGAAAGTGAGGCATTATCGTAAAAGGCGGCAACTGCTGCCTTCTTAATCATCGTGGGTAACGACGGCATCTGAGCCTCTCTGCTCCTCTACTTACTCCTCGTCCTCGTCATCCAGCATTTTCAGCATGTCGGCGGTAATCGTCACTTCGTCGCCATAAGCGACAGCATCGTCGCCGGCTGCCGGCAGGACAAACGCATCATCTTCCGTGAAAGAAGCGCGGGCGGTCTGCCCGGCGCCGCGCTCCTCGGCTTCCACTTCTTCGGCGGCGCGGGTGAATGCGGCTTTGGCTTCCTGCGACTCGGAGCGGATGTCAATGCGCCAGCCGGTCAGACGGGCGGCCAGGCGGACATTCTGGCCGGACTTGCCGATGGCGAGCGAGAGCATGTTGTCCGGCACCAGCACAAAACACGACTTTTTGTCTTCATTGACTTTCACCTGCACGCTTTTGGCCGGGGACAGGCTCTCGGCGACAAACTGCTTGACATCGGCGCTCCAGCGAACGATGTCGATTTTCTCGTCGTACAGCTCCGACACAACCGCCTGCACCCGTGCGCCCCGGTGGCCGACGCACGCGCCGACCGGATCAATTTTGTCTTCTTCCGACGCGACCGCGATCTTGGAACGCGCCCCGGCTTCGCGGGCGACGCTTTTGATTTGCACCGAGCCGTCGGCGATTTCCGGCACTTCCAGCTCAAACAGCCGCCGAATAAGGCTGGGGTGCGAGCGTGAGACAATCACCTGCGGGCCGCGCGTGGAACGCTTCACTTCCAGCAAGTATACCTTAATCCGGTCGTTAAAGCGGTACGGCTCGGAGGGAACCTGCTCCTGCTTCGGCAGCAGCGCTTCCAGCTTGCCGATATTGATGTAAACATTGCCCATCTCAGTGCGCTGGACAATCCCGGTCGCCACTTCGCCGATTTTGGCGTTGTATTCGTCAAAGACTTTCTCGCGCTCGGTTTCTCGAAACTCCTGCATCATTACCTGCCGGGCGGTCTGAGCGGCGATGCGCCCAAAGTTTTCCGGCGTGACAAGCACCGGCACCAGGCTGCCGAGCGCCGCGTGGGGGTCAATCTTACGCGCCGTTTCCAGTGTCATTTCCGCATGTTCGTTTTCCACAACCGGCACGACGGTCTTTTCCGCGGAAAACTTGAACGCATTTTTGGTGGTGTCAATATGAACCGCGACATCACCGGCAATGTTGTAATGCTTTTTGTACGCCTTGCCCAGAGCGACTTCCAGCGTCCTCAAAAGCGTGGCGAAAGGAATTTCTTTTTCTTTTTCAATCTGCCGCAGAGCTTCAATAAAATCGCCGTTCATAGACTGTCCATGCTCCCCTAGTACGCTTGCCGATGATTCAATACGCCCGTAATCCAATACGCC
>CAXUBO010000082.1:11074-18966 GCA_964249345.1 uncultured Armatimonadales bacterium
CAATACGCCCGTAATCCAATACGCCTGCGAATCGTTCGGCTTGAAACAGACAGAAAGAGCGGGCGCGATGCCCGCTCTTTCAGAAGTCTGTGTTCTCTGAAACTAATACAGAATTATAGCATATCCGCCCGCCGTATTGCAATCGCCCAAAAGTAATGCAAAACCGCCCGGCGTCCGATACAGCTATAACACGCACTCCGCTCGCTTTGTTCCAGAAAAAAGTGATCCTTACAGGCTGCCGTCGTTGCCGAAGACCAGGGTGCTGTCGGAAACATCGGTGCCGACGGTGTCGTGGCTGACGCCGGCAGGAGAAAGCAGGCCGTCAAAATCTTCAGCCGTCGGCTTGCGCCCGCCGGAGCCGCGCAGGCCGTTAGCGGCGTCAATTTCTTTTTCGTGAGGCGTCTCAGTCAGGGCGGCGTTGCGGTTGCCTAAAGAGTGGTCAATGGGTGCACCGGCCAGAATGGCACGGTCGGCAATTTCATCCGCGCCGTCGCGGAAGGCCGGTTTGTCGGGGGCATCGCTAAGTGGGATGGTTGTATCGCGCGGCTTTGTGTCAATGGACATAAGTAAGGTTCCTTTCGGCAAGAACAGGGTTTTTGTAATTGTCCCCGGTCTTCCGCAGACATAAACGAACCTTATATGAACCAAGCAGCCTTCCTTGACACAAACGCAAATGTGGCGGATAATAAAGTGGCGGATAATAAAGTGGCGGATCATGAAGAAAGCTATGACACCAACTGACATTCTTCGGCTTGACATTCTTCGGCGGGCGGCGTCCATCACGGCGGCGGAGGCTTCCGCCGCCCTGCCGCGCCTGCTGGCGCTGGCCGGCGAGGCGCTTGGCACGGGCGCCCTGGCGCTGTATGAGCTTAGGCCGGAAGAAATGCGCCTTCTTGCGGGGCAGGACAGCGACGTGCTGCGCCGCCAAGCAGCGGCCTGCCTGCGTGCCGGAGACGGCGCAGGAAGCGGCGTCCAGGCGGCGCTTCTCAGGAGCGGCACCGGGGAGCTTGGCGTCTGGACCGCTGAGATGCCCGACACCAGCCGCACGCGCTGGCAGGAGATAGCCGACGCACTCGCGCCGTTCTTTGTCATTGCCCTGCGTCAAAGAAGCTGGCAGCAGGAAATCCGTGTTGCCCAGTCTCAAGCGGAGAGGCGCATCCGCGAGATGGCGACGGTCTACGAGATCGGCCAGGCAATGGACAAAGTGGAAATTGACCGGCTGCTGGACATGGTGACGGAAAAAGCGGCGGCGGTCATGGAAGCCCAGACCTGCTCGCTCCTGCTGCGCCTGCCGGAGACCGACGCGCTTGTCATTGCGGCGTCGTTTGGGCTGCCGAGCGACATTGTGGAGAACTCCCGCATCTTTGTCGGCAGCAGCATTGCAGGCCGGGTCGTGGAAACAGGCGAGCCGCTTCTTTTAAACTCATTAGACGACGATCCCCGGTTTCAAGGCTCCGGTATCGGCAGCGTCGCCGATGTGTCGTCTTCCATTTGTATGCCGATGAAGGATGAAAACGGCGTGGTGCAGGGCGTTTTGTGCATTCGGCGGCGGGCCGACGGGCCGGTGTTCACCGATGAGGACCTGCGGCTGTTTTCGATCTTTGCGACGCAGGCGGGCCTCGCGATCAACAACGCTCAGCTTTATGCCAAGCTCAACCACAAGCTTCAAGAGCTGTCCACGCTGGCCGCCCTGACCGAGACGATCACGTCTACGCTGGATTTGGACCAGGTGCTGAACCAGGTGGCCGACAACATCGTGGACGTGGTTCATTTTGACCGCTGCCGGATTTACCTGCTGGACGTTGAAACCGGCCGCTTCTCGCCCCGCATCGTGCGCGGCCACCACCGCCAGCCCTACCCGGAGGCTGATTTCCAGGCCAGCATGGGGGTCGGCGTGGTCGGCATGATCGCCCAGCGCCAGATGCCGCTCTTTATCGAGGACATCCGGGAAGCCCTGCCGATGATCAAAGAGTACGCCCAGGCGCTGGACATGGAAGCGTTCTATGCCCAGCCAATTGTCGCCCGTGGCCGCTGCATCGGCGTGGTTGTGGTCTCAAACACCGGGCCGCAGCGCGGCATTGCGCGGGCCGACATTGAGCTGCTGTCTACATTTGTGCATCAGGCCGGAATCGCCATTGAAAACGCGCGGATTATCGCCGGGCAGGAAAAGCGCTACGCCGAGCTGACGACGCTGTATGAAGTCAGCAAGACCCTGGCCGCGACTTCCGGCGTTCAAAAGGCCGCGCAGACGGTCAACGATTTGGCGACGCAGATCACGGACAGCGATGCCGGGCTGCTGCTGATGTTTGACGCTTCCCAGGAAGGTCTCAGCGCCCTGCACTGGCGCGGCGTTTCCGAGGCGCTGACAAGGCGCCTGCGCTCGTTTATGACGCCGGTTCCGGTCTCGCCCCAGGCGCGGAGCCTGCGTGCCCCGCGCATCCTGACGGCGGGCGATGCGGCGGCGATCTTTGGGCTGGAGTGGCAGCCGATTTGCGAAGCGTTTTTGGAGCGGCACCGGGCGGCGGCGCTGGTGCCGCTGGTGGTGGACGACGCGGCGGTCGGCTTTCTGATTCTCGGCAAGCACGGCACGGACTACGGCGACCAGGAGCTGAAGCTGATTGCAGTGGCGTCCTCGCAGGCCGCGACCGTTCTGCGAAGCGCCTCTTCCTACGAGCGCCGGATCGGCCAGCGCGACTTGGAGCTGTCCGCGGTTTACGAGCTGATGCAGAAAGTTCGGGCGGCAACCACTTTGGAAGAAGCGCTGTCGTCCATTTTGGACATTGTCGCAAGCCTTGTTTGGAGCGATGAGTCGTCGCTGATGACGGTGGATGAGAACGGCCTGACCATGACGGTGCGGGCCGCACGCGGGCCGCGGGCCTCAGAGATCATTGGGACCGAGACGCTCCCCCTCAGCGGCGACACGGTTGCCGCCCGCGCCCTGCGTGCGAGAACGGCCCTGATCGGCACGGAAACGCAGGAAGCCAAAGCCGCCGCCAGGCGCTCCCGGCTGGCCCTGCCTCTGGTAGTCGCCGACGAGCTCATCGGGGTACTGATGATGGAAAGCCATACCCCGGACCTGTACACCGAAGAAAGCGTAAGGATGCTGCATTTAGTGGCGTCCCAGGCCGCGACCATTTACCGCGAGATCACGTCTCTGCGGAACTTAACCAATTATACCGATAACATTCTGCGCTCCATTGCCGCCGGGGTCATCACAATAGACAAGAACGGCTTTATCGTCACCTGGAACAAACGCGCCGAAGAGATCGTCAACCTACGCGCTTCCCAGTTTATCGGGCTGCATTACACGTCTTTTATTGACCTGCTGCAAATCAACCTGCCGGTGCGCGAAGAAACCCTGCGGATGGTGGAAATGACCGCCCAGACCGGCAAAGTGTTTACGCGCAACTCGCTGTGCTACCAAAGCCCGCAAGGCGATGAAACATATCTTAATTTAAGCGCGTCCCAGCTTGTCAGCGAGGCGGGAGATTATCTCGGCATCGTCGTTGTGTTTGAGGATGTGACCAACGAAGTCCAGATGAAGGAAGAAATGGAGCGCGTTTCCAAGCTTGCCGAAACCGGGCAGCTTGCCGCAAATATCGCCCATGAGCTGCGGAACCCGCTTTCATCCATCAAAGGCGCGGCCCAGCTTCTGCGAAAAGAGCTGCCTGCCGATCTTATGGCCGAACACGGCGAGTTTTTAGACATGATTGTGCAGGAAGTCAACGGCCTTGATAGAATAGCCACCGAGTTCTTGGAGTTCTCGCGGGTGACGCCGCCGGAGATGCGTCCAGTCAGCCTTGCCGCGCTGCTGCCTCGTTTGCTTCAGTTTATGAGCGCCTACCTCGCCGACCAGGACGTTCAGGTTCTCCAGAACGTGCCGGACGATCTGCCGGAGATTTGGCTGGACCGCGCCCAGATGGAGCAGGTCATCAAGAACATTGTCATTAACGCCGTCCAGGCCATGCCGCACGGCGGAACACTGACCGTAGCCGCCCACTGCCAGCCGGCGCAGGACATTGTCAACATGGATTTTACCGATACCGGCGTCGGCATTTCCGCCGCCAAAATCGACAAGATTTGCACGCCCTTCTTTACGACGAAGACCAAAGGCACGGGTCTTGGCCTTGCCATTGTTCGCAAGATCGTCGAAACGCACGGCGGGCGCCTTGTGATTCGCAGCACGCCGGGAGAAGGCTCGACGTTTACGGTGCAGCTTCCCATCCAGCCGGTTCCCACCGGCCTGATGCCGGCGTCCCGCACCGAAATCACCGACCAGCGCCACGACACGGCAGGCCGAGGCTACGAGATGGAAGCCGTTTATGCGGCCTGACACGCTACCTGCCTGACACGATGAAGGCCAGAACGCCCTAAAGGACAGAATGCCCCATGCCCGCAGAAGTATCCGCCGCGCCGAAGACAAGTACGTCAACAAATACGCCAAAAACGCTTTTGATCGCTGACGATGAGCCGAACATCCGGCGCGTTTTGCAGGCGATTTTCGTCAAAGACGGCTACGAAGTGCAGGTCGCCGAAAACGGCGTTAAGGCGCTGGAATGGGCCGCGCAGAACCCGGTCAGCCTGCTGATTACCGATCTGATTATGCCCGACATGAACGGTGTCGAGCTGATCCAGAAGGTCAAGCAGAAGCACCCCGACTCGGTCGCCATCGTCATCACAGCCTATGCTACCATCAAGACCTGCGTGGACGCGATGCGCTACGGCGCGTCGGATTATATCACCAAACCCTTTGACATGGACGAAATCCGGGCCGTGGTCAAACGCGCCGTCGCCCGCGCCGCCGAAGCGCAGGCCCCGGCAGGCGCTTCCAAGCTGAGTAGTAAGACAGCGCCGTCTATTCTTGCCAACGCCGTCAGTCCGGCGATGCAGGAAGTTGTGACCACCATCGGCCGGGCCGCGTCTTCCCGCGCCACGGTGTTGATACGCGGCGAAAGCGGCACGGGGAAAGAGCTTGTCGCCCGCGCCCTGCACGAGCAGTCCGACCGCGCTTCCGGCCCGTTCGTTCCCATTTCCTGCGCGGCCTTGTCTGAAACCCTTCTCGAAAGCGAGCTGTTCGGCCACGAAAAAAATGCCTTCACCGGCGCGGCGGCAGAGCGCAAAGGCCGCTTTGAGCTGGCCCACGGCGGGACGCTGTTTTTGGATGAAATCGGGGACGTTTCCGGGGCCGTGCAGGTGAAGCTGCTGCGAGTATTGCAGCAGCGCGAGTTTGAGCGCGTCGGCGGCACCAAGACAATCAAGGTGGATGTGCGCGTCGTCGCGGCGACAAACGCCGACCTGGAGCAGCAGCTTAAAGACGGCAAGTTTCGCGAAGATTTGTACTACCGCTTGAAGGTTCTTGAAATTACCATGCCCCGTCTGCGGGAGCGCACCGAAGACATCCCGCTGCTGGCGAATTTATTTCTGCAAAAGTTCAACGAGGAAAACGGGGCAACTGTCGAGAAGTTCTCCCCGGAAGCCATGATGCACCTGCACAGCTACGCCTGGCCCGGCAACGTCCGCGAACTGGAAAACGTCGTCCACCGCTGCGTCGTCATGGCCGATCACCACGCCAAAGTCATTGACGCCGCCATGCTGCCTGCGATCATTCGGGAAGGAAGATTGTAGGAGTCCCCCCAGCCCCCAATAATGGGGGCTGGGGGGACTCCTAAAGCGCCACGGTTTTGCTTGGCCCGGCGGCGTTCAGCACCTCGGCGGGGTCGCGCCAGCCGAGGCTTTCGCCGTCACGCATCAGCAGCACCGAGTCGGCCCCGGTGAGCATCTCCGGGTCGTGGGTCACGACCACCACCGTGCCGCGCTCCCGGTACGCGGACAGCAAATCTACGACCAGATGCCCATTGGCATGGTCTAAGGACGCTGTCGGCTCGTCGGCGAAGATCACTTCGGGATCGTTCATCATGGCCCGCGCGACGCACACCCGCTGCTTTTCGCCGCCCGAAAGCTGCGACGGCAGCTTGTCCGCCATCCCCGTGATTCCAAGCTGCTCAAAGTACCCTTGCGCCTTGCGCCGGGCGGCGTCGTCCAGCACCGGCGCACCCATCAGCACGTTTTCCATTGCCGTCTGCCAGACCAAAAGATAAGGCTGCTGGAAGACGAACCCAAACCGCTGCCGGCGCAGGTCAATGAGGTCCAAATCCGAGTGCGCCCCAAATCGGTAGTCATCCAGCAGAACGTCGCCGGAGGTCGGGCGCTTCAGGCCGCTGAGAATGTAGAGCAGGGACGACTTCCCGGACCCCGACGGCCCCATGATGCCGACAAAGCGCTTGTTTGGGATTTGGATGGAAACTTCCCGCAGGGCATGGGTGCTGCGTGCGCCGTCCGTGTAAACAAGAGAAATTTTATCGGTAGACAGAATTGAGTCGGACATGAATACGCTTTCCAAAAGAAGAAAACTCTTCCACAGGGCTGAACCCCCGTGCTTTAAAGAGGCGAATTCCCGCCTTCGCGGGCAAGGATTTCGGTATTTCTTCTGCCCGCGAAGGCGGGGATTTGCACTTTTAAAGCCCTGCCGTTCAGGGCAGGGCGTCTGTCTCTACCGCCGCTCAATAATCGTGACCGGGTCCAAATGGGACAAGCGGTAAGAGATTGTCGCCACGGCGAACAGCGTGATGCACACGGGAATCGGCAGCGTGTTCCAGTAGGACAGCGGATCGCTGGGGTTAATCAGCATTCCACGCGGCTCAAAGACGCTCCCGCGCATCAGGCTCAGAATGCTCCAGTTGACCAAAACGCCCAGGACCCAGCCGAGCGAGGTCAAAATTGCTGTTTCCGAGACTGCGTGCCAGACCAGCGTGGAGCGCCGGATGCCGATGGCCGCCAGCACCGCAAACTCGGAGATGCGCTGGGTAAAATAAATGTTGGACAGCATTCCCGCCATCAGCGCGACCACAAAGATGACCGTGCCGTTGACCAGGTGCATGATCAGATACATGGACGCAAGCGAGCTGCGAAGCGTCTTGACCAGGCTATTGAACGACAGCACCTGCACCTGGAACTTGTCCAGCGTCTTAAACAGCGTGTCCCCCACCCGGCCTTGATCGCTTAAACTTTTTGTCGTGACCAGCAGCGAGCGCGGCACCTGCGCGAGATTGGCATCGGTGAACTGCTGGGACGTGAACGCCATCCAAGTCGGCCCTTTGAGGATGCCCACCAGCTTGATCTTCGCCGGGGCCGCGACAAATGTTCCGGTGTCCAGCGGCGATGCGATAATATCCCCAATCTTCACTTTCTTGTTCCGGGCCAGCCCTTCCGAAATCACTGCCTCCGGCTTGCCCGGCGCCGGCATCCGCCCGCCCGGCAGCAGCGAATCTCCCGCCCGGCGCAGCAGGTAATCCCGGTCGGCATCATTCACGCCGAAGCAGACAAACGGAAACGGCCCGAAGACCGTGTTGATGTTAAAGAAAAAGCCGGACGTTTCAATCGTCCGCTCCACGTCGGGCGTCTTCTGGATTTGGGTCTTGATCGCACCGGGAACACGGATAACGCTCTCCCCCGGCACGGCGGCGGCAATGCGCGGGATCACTGGCGTAAAAACTTTGGTGTAATTGTAGATTGTCAGCACCGTCAGGTCAATGGAGTTGACGATGGTAACAACCGAAGCGATGAGAAACACCGACAGCACAATCACAAACGCCAGCGGCAACGTGCGCCCAAGATTGCGGCGGAAATAAGTAATCGGGTTCAAAGGGCGTGCGATAATCGTAGTTCCATTTCTAAAGCGCTTCCGCGCAGGCAGAAAGCGCCAAAAACAAGCGCCTTTAGTATACCCGTTCCCCGCCCCTGAAAAGCGCGTCTCAAATCGGGTAAACTACGGGTATGAAAACCCTCACCGACAAGCAGGCGCAGGACACCCTGCCGCAGCTTTTGGAAGAAAC
>CAXUBO010000083.1:0-1743 GCA_964249345.1 uncultured Armatimonadales bacterium
ATGCCCTTGCTGCCTGATAATCCGTTTACAAGCCTCACACTGATTGCCGCACCGGCAGTCCTCACCAATGCGTCGTCGGTGCTGGCGCTTGGCACGAGCAACCGCTTCGCAAGAGCAATTGACCGGGCGCGGGCGCTGTCGGCGCTTTTGGAAAAAGAAACGGTCAGCGGCGACCCGCTGACGATCATGCGGGTGCGGCACTTGAACCGCGCCGAGCGACGCTCTTTGCTGCTGCTTCATGCCCTGCGGCTGTTTTACCTCGCCCTGGGGTCGTTTGCGGCGGCGGCGCTGACTTCGCTGCTGGGAGCAACGGCGGCGTCTTCCGACCATCGTTTTATCTTCCGAGTGACGCTGGATGCGGCAGCGCTGACTGGGTTCATTGGCGTTGCCGGCCTGGTCTCTGGGTGCAGCCTGCTGGTGGCGGAGACGCGGCTGGCCGTAATCAGCGTCTCGGAAGAAGCGCAGTTCGTCCGAGATCGGTTCAAAGACTACTTGACGGCTTCGGAAAAGGCGGGCGAGCCGGGTTAAGAGCAAGACTCCCCCCCACCGTTTGAATAGGCTGGGGAGCCAGAGCTTGAACGAAAGCCTTTGCTTTCTCCTAATCATGCTCCCCCATTGTTGGCGGCTGGGGGCCTTTCTCTGGTACACTAGCGCTATGTCTACTTCCCAAAACCCCGTGCCGCGCCGCTACATCCAGGCCGGCTTTTACTTTGCGCTCGGCGTTGTCCTGCTGGCCGTGCTGGCGCTGTTCGCCCGGCGGTTCGCGGAGGCGACGCTTGCGGTCGCTGCGCCGTTCGCCGTCGGGCTGGTGCTGGCGTTGCTGCTGGACCCGCTGGCGGATCGGCTGATGAAGCGCGGCCTCCGCCGGACGGCGGCGTCGGGGCTTGTCTTCGGTATTTTCCTGCTGCTAATTGTCGGCATCGGCTGGCTGACGATCCCGGCTTTAATTGCTCAGGCGGCGTCTTTGGCGCAGAATGGTCCTACCTTTATTGATGGCCTGCGCCATTCCGTCAACGATTTTCTTTCTGCCCATCCGAAAATTGGCCCGGTCAAGCTGCCGAGAAACTTTTCTCAGCTCACCGACCAGATTTCCGGGCAGGTGGCAGGCTTCTTGCAGCGGGCAGGCGGCAGCATTGGAACATTTCTCATCGGCTCCGTAACCTTTGTCGTGCAGATGGTGCTCACACTGATTATCACGTTTTACTTTTTAGTGGACATTGACCGCCTGCGGGCGCGTCTTTTTTATCTCGCCCCGGAAAAGTGGCGCCCCATGATGGGCCATGTCGGCAGCGATGTCGGCGGCGTTTTCTCTGATTACCTGCGCGGCCTGTTGATTGTCTGCGCCTTGTACGGCGTTTCCACCATCGCTCTGCTGTATGGCCTGAGCGTGTTCCATCATTCCCTGGCTCAGTATGCGCTGATTGTCGGCGCAGCGGCGGGCGTTCTTTATGCTGTGCCGTATCTCGGCTCGTTCACGACCGCGCTGGTGACGTTTATTGTCGCGTTCGCGGCGGCCACGGGCGACCATCACAGCGGGCTGGCGTTCGGCGGCGTTGCCGTTGCGGCGACGCTTGCCGTCAACCAAATCTTTGACAACGTCGTGACCCCGCGCGTGGTCGGCGGCGGGGTCGGCCTGCACCCGGTTCTTGCGCTGTTTGCGCTGGTCATCGGCGGCGAGCTGTTCGGCATCGCCGGAATGCTGCTGTCGGTTCCGATTGCCGGCTCTATCCAGGCCATTTTGTT
>CAXUBO010000083.1:1843-8335 GCA_964249345.1 uncultured Armatimonadales bacterium
TCGCCGGAATGCTGCTGTCGGTTCCGATTGCCGGCTCTATCCAGGCCATTTTGTTCCGCTTGTTCCCGCGCCTGACCCATCCGACGCCGCCCCCATTTCTGGCTGTCCAGGGCGTCCCGCTTGACGGCAAAGAGTCCACCAAGATTTTACAGGGCGACGACTCCGTGACCGCCGAGCGGCAGGAAGCGGAGAAAGTCCAGAGCTAGAACACACAGAGCTAGAACACACAGGAGAACACGACACATGGCACAGCATGACATGGCCGCTTATTTGCGGGCAACAACCGGCACTGCTTACAACAACCTGGTCAACGACCTCTCGGCGCTGGACGAGGACAAAGCCGCCGGCACGCCGCACGACGCGCTGCGCCCAGCGCTCCTATTAGTCGCCGAGTGCGCGTCGGTCAACGGCCTGCTGGCAAGTCTGGTCGCGACCGGACAGGCCGCAATGCCGTCGCCCGAAGAAAGCGCGGCGTTCTACGCCGGGATTACCACCCAGGACAGGGCGCTCGCGGCCCTGAAAGATGGCACGGAAAAACTCTATGCCGCCATTGACGGGACCGCGCCGGACGCCTGGGACGACACCGTGCCGACGCCGTTCGGCCCGTGGACCCGTGCCGCTGCCGCCGGATTCGCGGCTCTGCACATGATGTACCACGACGGTCAGCTCAACGCCGTCCACCTGCTGCACGGAGACACCGAGATGCACTGGAAGTAGCTGCTCCTCCGCTTGATCAGTATGTACCGCGTTAGGAGCAGCCGCATCTTCGGGTCTTTCGACTTCACGCCCGCAATCTTCACGCCCGCTAGGCGCGTGGCGGCAACGACGGCCCCAATCATCGCGCTGCCGTGCGCCTTGCCGCTGCGGACGAGCGGGTTCACGCAGGCCATCTCCTGGGCGCGTTCCCCGGCCGACTGCTGCGGCCGGCAGACCCGGTAGGCGGCTCCACTCCGTGTTGGCGATGCCGGACCGGGCTGCGGCGTCCAGGCTGGGACTTTGGGCGTACTTGGTGAGTGTCGCCCGCTCTTCCAGCAAAGAAGACGCCGTTCTTCTGGACCATCAAGCGCGAGGCAGCCACCCAGGCATCTACGTCCTTCTCAGCGGCAACCATAAAGCGAGCCTCCGGCTGCAAGGCATCGGCGCAGGCAGTCACGGCAGAGACGGGCGCGGCAGCGCCGGACTCTCGTCGCCCGGCAGCGGGTCCTCGCCCTTCCCCTGCTGGATGCCGTTGCGGATAATCCGCCCGTTTTCGCGCCGCATCATGTCCATCACGCTCGCCGTGTTGGAAACGATCATGCGCTCCAGCCTCGGCTTCAGCACGGCAAAGCGCGGGTCCAGTGAATACGGATAATCGCCGTAGGCGTCGGACGCCAGAACCAGCGCGGTTCCGGCGGCGGCCGCCGTCCCAGACCCCTTCGCCGCGCCCCGGCGCACCTGCCCTACCAGCTCAGCCAGCGCCCGGCTGCGGTCGCCCGCCGGCTCGTGCGCCCAGCACAGCCGGTAGGCCGCCCAGTCGCGCTCCATGTCCGCCGCCTTGACCCGCAACGATCCGCTGAACTGCGGGCTGCGGGCCAGCGTCATGACCGTGGCGCGGGCGCTCGCCGGCGATACGCCCGACGCAGCGGCCATCGTGCGCGTCGCGGCCAGCCAGGCGTCAATGTCGCTCCCGCAGATGAGCGTCTGCGTGGCCGGGTCCGCACTAATGATTGGGTTCGCCTGCGTGTAGAGCGTGAGATAAACTTTGTTTTCGTCCGGCGTGATGTGCGGGTCGCGGCTGTAATAGGTAGAAACGAGATTAGACTTGCGCCACGCGGCGAGGCGCACCGCGTCCATGCGGTGCAGGTTTTTCAAGTCTGTCACTTCCCGGCGCAGGGTGGCAAGCGACCAGGCCGGCTCGCGGTGGAACTGAGCCTGGTCAATGGCGATGACCTGCGCTTTTTCCTGAGCCGACAGGGGATGCCGGGCGGCAGTTTCGGTGACGGCGATGTCCGTGGCGATCAGTGCGGGCGGCACAGAGGGCTGGGCGCTGGCGGGTTTCACTGCCAGCGCCGGCAGCAGGGACAGGGCGGCGAGAGCCGCGCACAATGGGGTGGAACGAGACATAAGGCTTCTCCAAGAGCAAGAGGTACGTTATTGTAGCATAGCTTTTCGGCGGGTGCAAGGTACGGGCCGGATTGACTTTAACCGTCCCCTCGTGCCATACTTGACCTGACTTTACACCCTCAACACGCCAACATACGCAAGGAGAAACACGCATCATGGCAGTACGAGTCGGCATCAACGGCTTTGGCCGCATCGGGCGCATCACTTTTCGCGCCATTCAGGAGCGCTATCCCAACGGCGAGATCGAGGTGGTCGCGCTCAACGACTTGACCGACGCCAAGACCAACGCCCACCTGCTGAAGTACGACAGCAACTACGGCCCCTACAAAGGCGGCGACGTTTCCGCTGAAGGCAACGACATTGTTGTCAGCGGCAAAAAGATCACGGTCTTTGCCGAAAAGAGCCCCGCCGATATTCCCTGGGACGCCGAAGGCGTGGACGTGGTTGTCGAAAGCACCGGCTTCTTTACCGACGGCACCAAAGCCGTCGCCCACCGCGAGCATGGCGTCAAGAAAGTCGTCATTTCCGCCCCCGGCAAGAACGAAGACTTGACCATCGTGCTGGGCGTCAACGATCACATGTATGACCCCGCCAAGCACCATGTCATTTCCAATGCGTCTTGTACGACCAACGGCCTGGCCCCGGTCGCAAAGCTGTTGAACGACAAGTTCGGCATTGAAAAGGGTCTGCTGACAACTATCCATGCCTACACGAACTCTCAGCGCACGGTAGACACCGCTGCGAAAGACCTGCGCGACGCCCGCGCCGCCGCCCAGAACATCGTGCCGTCGTCCACCGGAGCCGCAAAAGCCGTCGGCTTGGTCATTCCCGAACTGCAAGGCAAGTTCACCGGCATGGCGTTCCGGGTTCCGACCCCGACCGTCAGCGTTGTAGACTTCACTGCACTTCTGAGCCGCGACGTGACGATTGCCGAGGTCAACGCCGCCGCCAAAGAATACGCCGATGGCCCCATGAAGGGTATTTTGGAATACACCGAAGAAGAGCGCGTCTCCACCGACCTTAAAGGCAACCCGCATTCGTCCATCTTCAGCGCCGTAGACACCATCGGCATCGGCTCATTCATCAAAGTCGTGGCATGGTACGACAACGAATGGGGCTACTCCTGCCGCGTCGCCGACCTGCTCAAGTTTTTGGGCGATAAGGGCTTGTAGAGCTTCAGTAGTAAGCGCGGGGCGCGGCGAAAGCCGCGCCTCTGCCTCAAAGATGAGGGCACTATGTCTCTCGTTGCACGCATACAGCCTCTACCGGAAACAGTCGCCGAGATGGAAGCCGCTGCTGAAGACCGCTATCAGGAAGGAAAAAATCTTGTTCAACAGGGCTATTTCCATGCCGGCATTTATTTGTTGGGTTATGCGGCAGAAATTTGGCTCAAGACGGCGATTTGCCGAGTGGATGCAGCATCGCTGCTCACCGATACCATAGAATCCCGTGTCGGCCCTGCCAGATACCGCTGGCAGCGACTGTTTGGCGGCAGACTACCGAGTGGGCATGATCTTTTATTTCTCGCTCTCGCTTTGGAAGATGAGCGGCGACTGGCAGGGAAGCCGCAACTTGATTCGGTTTCTCCCATACTGAGCCGAATATTCAATTCCCTTGTTGGTCTGTTATATGACCATTGGTTTGTAGAAATGCGGTATCGGCATCAAGACGCTTCCGCAGAGGAAGCGGAGAAAGTGCTTGACAGCATTGAATGGCTGAAAAACAACTATGTGTTCCTTTGGAGTTAGTTATGTCTCTTGTAAAGCAAAAAAATACCGCACAGGAAGATGTGTCGGAACTTCGCCGAACTCTGGCAGACGAGTTTCATGAGCCAAGCCCCGGTTATGTTCAGCCGCTCATTAGCATTACTCAGCCTGGACAGCGTACTCATATCCTTGTTGTCTGGGATGAATGGAAAACTTTGAGTCAGCAAGAGCGTTCTCAAATCATTATGCGGGCCTATGAAGAGGAACATGGCTTGGCGGCAGTGCAAATGGTGAGTACCGCGATGGGTTTGACAAGCAGCGAAGCAGACCGCTTGGGGTTTGAGCTGGAGCCGGCATGAAGCCGCTGGTTTCCACCGGCCTCAAAGGCAACCCGCATTCGTCCATCTTCAGCGCCGTGGACACCATCGGCATCGGCTCCTTCATCAAAGTTGTGGCCTGGTACGACAACGAATGGGGCTGCTCCTGCCGCGTCGCCGACCTGCTGAAGTTTTTAGGCGACAAGGGGCTGTAAGCTGCCTTTATGCTGTAAAAGGGGCGCGGCGAAAGCCGCGCTTCTTTTGTTTCTGGTCTTTTTGGGTACAATCAGCGCATAGCGGGCAGGCGGGAATGCTGCCAGAAAGGACAACGTCATGCGGCTTTTTGGTCAGTCCGGCAGTGATCCATATATGGCCTCGGACCGGGGGTTGTCTAACCCGAACCCGCAGCTTCTTCGCAGTGCGCGGTATCAGATTGTGCCGAGCGGGCGCGGGCTGCCGATGGCGCAGGTTGATCTGACGTTCCGGCGGGAGCTGGGCGCGGTGGCAAACCCGGACATGACGCTTGCCGTGCTGCTGGACCGCAGCGGCTCGATGCAGGAAGCATTTCGGGAAAACCATGTCCTCGATGTCGCCCTCGCGATCCTGAACCACGTCGCGCTGGCAGGGGTTGGCTACGACCTGGCGTTCTACGATGACCGCGTATCCTATGCCGGTCACATCAACAGCATTCCCTCTCTCCAAAAAGCGATCCTCCTGAATGGGCCGCGCGGCGGCACTTATGTCACGGAAGCCCTGCGCGGGGCGATCCAAAAGTACCGGGCCAAGCGCGGCCTGTACCTGATTGTCATCACCGATGGCGAGTTCGCCGATAAAGACCAGGTGCGACAGCTTATTTTGTCGGAGATTTTGCCGCAGGTGACGCCGGAAAACCCGTATGCGTTCCGGCTGCACTTTGTCGGCGCGGGCGAAGGCGTGGACCATGCGTTCCTGCGCCAGATTGAAGCGGATGCTTCGGGGCAGGGCATTCCACTCGTCACGCAGCATCACCACGCGCACCTCAGCCACAGCCACGTCAGCATTTTAGATGAACTCGATAAGGCATTTATCGGCGTCGGCACGGACGCTCGCTTCGGCTCGCCGGCGCTGCTGGTTGGTCCTTCTCAGCCGGGTGCGGCAGACCCAGTGATCTCACACACGTCTGAGCCGCTGCTTAAAAGAAGCTGGGACGGCGGGGTGGGGACGCCCGGTTTTTTGCCGCGCCGCGTTTTGCTTGGCTGCGAGTATGCCCCCAGCCATCCCGACACCTTGCCGATTGCCGTGCAGTTCCAGGGCGCGGATCATCGGCTGCACCAGTTGGTCGTCCCCGTCCCGCTGCCGCGCTCGGCGTCTGTGGCTCCAACGCTGGCTCCCTCCAAAAAGCCTGGTTTCCACCTGCCCTGGGGGCATCATACGCCGGAAGAAGACGCGGCAAAAGCCGAAGCCGAGCGGCAGCAGGCCGCGCTGGCCCAGAAGATTTCGGACAACCAACAAGCGGAGCAGCAGCGGCAGCATCAAGACTTGCAATTGCTGGGGCAAGGCGGCATTCCGAGCCAGGCGACCGAGCGGCTGCGGGAAATCGGCACCGGCGGTGCGGACGGACTCTTGTTCACAAGCGATTTGTCCCCCGATGAGGCCGCGCTGCTCCGGCGCGAAGGGTACCGGGTGCGCGGGTTAGTCACCGGCAGCGCCATGTACCATGTCGGCCAGGCGTATGCGTCGTCTCAAGGCGACTGCGAAGTCCAAGTGCTGTCCCAAGCCTATGACGCGGCCACGGCGCTTGCCGTCTCGCGCCTGGCCCAGGAAGCCCGGCTTATCGGCGCACACGGCGTAGTCGGCGTTCGTTTATCGGTGGTGCGCCATGAATGGGCGGATAAGACTGTCGAAGTACAGGTCATTGGAACGGCGGTGTCGGGGCCGGGAACCGCGCGGTCTGATCCGTGGATGAGCGATTTATCGGGGCAGGAATGGTGGGCGCTGCACCGGGCCGGCTACGAGCCTGCGGCTTTGGTGTGGGGCCACTGCACCTGGTTTATCCTGACGACGCAGCAGGACGAATGGATTGAAAAGTCTTATAATAATCAAGAGCTGACCCACTGGAGCGCGGCGCTCGGCAAAGCGCGGACTTTAGCCATGCAGCATTTAATTTCTGAAGCGAAGCGCCGCCAGGCGACGGGGATTACGGGCGTTCAAATCGCCCGCCGCATGGACGAAGTGCGCTTGTCCGGGCCGGGCGAAGACCCGGCGTATGAGCGCGAGCATCATAACCTAGTTATCAGCATCATCGGCACAGCCATTCGCCTGCGCCCGGATGCCCCGCCGGGCGTCACGCCGACCCTCGAAATCCTGTCCCTGCGCGACGGCACGAT
>CAXUBO010000083.1:8435-12610 GCA_964249345.1 uncultured Armatimonadales bacterium
ACCGCCCTGCCGCAGCACGCCACAGAGCGGCTTGTCGAGATGCGCGGCAAAGGCGAAGGCAGCCGCCTGTTTACCAGCGACCTGTCTACCAGCGAGCTGCTGCTGGTCAAAGAAGCGGGCTTTGATCCGGTTGGGCTGGTTGTCGGGTCTTCCATCTACCATGTCGGCTACCAGCAGGCGGCGTTCTCGCAGAACCAGGAAATGACGGTCTTGACCCAGGCCATGTACCATGCCAGGGAGCTGGCGATGGACCGGATGGAAGAAGAAGCGCACCAATTAGGCGCGGACGGCATTGTGGGCGTGCGTTTGGAAGTCAACCACAAAGAGTGGGGCAACCATATTGCTGAGTTTGTCGCGATCGGCACGGCGATTGTGCATCGGGGCGACCCGCACCGCTACAAGAACAAGCATGGCCGCCCATTTACGTCCGACTTGTCCGGCCAGGATTTCTACATTCTGCTGCGCTCCGGCTACCGTCCTTTAGGAATGGTTATGGGCAACTGCGTGTACCATATCGCCACGCAGTCGTTCGGCAACTTCATGCGGACGTTCAGCCAGAACACGGAGCTGACCCAGTACACGCAGGCGCTCTACGACAGCCGGGAGCTGGCGATGGAGCGGATGCAAAAAGAAGCCGAAGATTTGGGCGCAAAAGGTGTGGTCGGCGCGAACATCCACGAGCGCACCCATGCTTGGGGCGCACACGTCATCGAGTTCTTCGCCATCGGCACTGCCGTGGAAGAAATCAGCGGAGACCATGTCATCGAGCCGCCAATGGTCGTCCTGCCGCTGAACAGTTAAGCAGCGCCGAAGCCGGAACGAGGGCATGAATGCCCTTGCTGGAAGGTGTTCAGAAACACCGCCTGCCCCCTGGGCAGAAGAGAAATGAAAAGAAAGAGGGACGCGGCGAGAGCCGCGTTCTTTTTTCTTGGCCCGCCTCAAAATAAGTTGAAGCAGAGGCCGCGTACCTGCGTTTATCACTGTGGAGGTGACGGCCTGTGGAAGACGCGCCGAAAACCGAAGATGCACGGGCGCTCAACGAGGATGCACTGATGCGGCGGGTGGCAGGCGGGGACACGGCGGCGTTCGGCGTGATCGTGCAGGCGTACCAAAGCCGTCTGGTGCGCTTCGCGGCGCGGATGCTGGGCGACACGGACGCCGCGCAGGACGCGGCCCAGGAAGCGTTTGTGCGATTGTGGCGCGGGCGGGCGAGCTACCAGCCGCGCGGCTGCCTGCAAGCGTATCTGCTTCGCACAGTTCGGAATGTCTGCTTAGATCATGCCCGCGCCGTTCGCCCGTGGGAGCCGCTGGAAGACGGCGCTGGCGTCGCGGCGTCCGACCCGGCGGATTTGATGCAAAGCCGCAGCTTGGCCGAAGCGGTTCGGGACGCGGTGCAATCTCTGCCGGAGCCGCAGCGGGCCGTGTTTGTGCTGAGCCAGTACGAAGAATTGTCTTACGCGGAGATTGCAGACGTGCTGGACTGCCCGCTTGGCACAGTCGCGTCCCGCAAGCATTTGGCGACAGAAACCCTGCGCCGCAAACTCTACTTATGGAGAGACTTGGATGGGGAGGAATTCGGATGACGTGCGATAGTTTTTTTACCCAATTGACCGCCTTGCTGGACGGCGAGCTTGCGCCGGAAGCCGCTGCCGAAGCCGAGCATCATCTGGCAGCATGCGCCGAGTGCGTCCAGGTGCGGGCTGACCTGGCGGAAATGCGGGGCATGACGAACGCCTGGACTGTGGAAGCGCCGGACATCACCGAGCGCGTGCTGTCCGCCGTCGCCGCCGATAACCAAAGACTACTGCTTGAAGAAATGCAGCGGCTGCGGGCCGAAATGCAGGCGCTTCGCGCCGAAGTCGCCGCCCTGCGCCGCCAGTTGCCGCCCCGCCTCGACGCGCCGTGGACGCCGACGCGCGTTGATTGCTTGAAACCGGATACTGCAAGAATGGAGAATGACCCGTGGAACTTGATTCGCTCTTAGCCCAGATGATCCAGCGCAAAGCCTCCGATCTGCACCTCGTCGTTGGTGTCCCCCCTCTTTTTCGGATCAATGGGGAACTTGTCCCTTCCCCGCCGCCAAACCTCGCGCCGGAAGAGTTGGACGCCCTGCTGCAAGCGGCCCTGCCGGCAGACAAGCTGGCGGCGGCACGTTCAGGCCGCGACTTTTCGGCGACCCTGCGCCATGAAGACCAGACGTTTCGCTGCCAGGTGTTTCAGGAGCGGGGCCGTCTTGCCGCCGCTGTTCGCATTCTGCCGGGCCGCATTCCAACGCTGGAAGAAATGCACCTGCCGCCGGTATTCGAGAAACTGACCCGCGCCCTGCGCGGCCTCGTGCTGGTTACCGGCCCCACCGGCAGCGGCAAGACGACCACCGTGGTGTCCCTGCTGGACCAGATTAACATGACCCGCTCTGAACGTATTTGCACGCTGGAAGACCCTCTGAATTATGTGATGCGAAGCAAGCTGAGTCTTGTCACGCAGCGCGTTGTCGGGGAAGACGTGGAAAGCTATGAGTGCGGGCTGCTGTCCATGAAAGACGCCGACCCGGATGTCGTTTTCATCGGCGAGCTGCGGACGCCGGACGCGGCCCGGCTGGCGCTGGAAATGGCGGAAGCGGGCGTTCTCGTGTTCTCTCAAATGACGGCGGACACGGTGGCCGATGCCGTGGTGCAGCTTTTGGGACTGCTCGGCGAGCCGGGCCGGCCGTTACTTGCCCGAACACTGCAAGCGGTGATTGCCCAAAGGCTGCTGGTTCGTGCCGACCGTCAGGGCCGCGTCGCCGCCAACGAAATTCTCATTGCGACGCCGCGCGTCCGGCAGATGCTCGCGGACGGCCAGACGCAGCCGAGCTTGCTGGCGCTGGCAATGGACGCGGGGCAGCCCGTGGGAATGCAGACAATGGACGACGCCCTGCTGGCATATTACGCCGACGGCATAATCAGCCGCGAAACGGCGGACAGCCACTTGACGGATCAAGCCCGGCTGCCGCCGGGGTAGGGCAATCGTCTATGAAGAATAGGCATGGGGGCTTGTCTCTTCTTTTACTGTGGTTAGCCCGCTGCCAGCCGCTCCCGCGCGGTTTCGCCGCGCTTGCCGACCGGCACATGGGGCATGGCCGCGCCGAGGCCGAAGCGCGGCATGTTGCCGTAAATGGTTTCGTATTCTCCTGCTGCAACCCGGTAGGTTTCGTGCCAGATGCCGACGCTGCCGTCTTTGCCGACGGCTTTGTTGAACCGCTGCCAGGCTTTGAGGTGCGATTCTTGCGGTGAGCGGGCGAACCGTTCCAAGTCTTCAGTCGACCGCCAGTATTGAATCAAACCAATGCCGCCCCGGTACAAAATCGCTTCGCCGCCCAAGAAGCCGCTGTCCGGGTTTTTGCAGAGAGAACGCAGCATCGGCCCCATCGCCAGCGCGGTCGGAACCCACTTGTGCAGGGCCAGAAGTTTGTTGATCCGCATTCCAATCAAAAACACGACAAACGGCGCGTCGGTGTCCGCCGTAAACCGGCCAGGGTAAATCGGTGTCATTTGGTTTCTCCGTTTTCTCGCTTCAGCTCCGGCTTTGCTGCGCCGCGCAGATGCGCCTCCACGACGGCCAATAGTTTCTGCATCTCCCGCTGCTCCGCCGCCGTCACTCCCCGCAGCGTGTCATCGGCAAGCCCCACGGCAGTGGGAACGAGCTGATGCAGCAGCCTCGCGCCTTCGTCCGTCAGGGTCAGGCTGAACGTGCGCCGGTTTTCGCCGGGCAGGCGAAGCAAAAGGCCGCGCTCAACCAGGCGTGTGGTCAGAACGGAAATAGTCGCCCGCTCAATCAGCAGCGTTTCCGCCAGCATTGAGGGCGTGATCCCATTGGCTTCGGCGTCACCGACTGCCAGCAAGACGCGAAACTGGGCCTGGGTGATGCCTGCTTCGGCAAAATTCTGATCAAAATGGGTTGCCATCCGGGTTCCAATCCGCATCAAGGCCGTGCAAAGCCAGGACGCAGAAAGCTCTTCAGGGACTTCCGAAGTCGTGAACATAATAGTTAGCATCATAACTATTATAATGCTAATTGTCAAGAGGCTGTCAAAATACTTTCTTTGACTAGGTATACTGACGCTGACTTTGCAGATATGCTTTGACTTTGCAGATATGCTTTGACTTTGCAGATATGCTTTGACTTTGCAGATATGC
>CAXUBO010000083.1:12710-16145 GCA_964249345.1 uncultured Armatimonadales bacterium
TTTGCAGATATGCTTTGACTTTGCAGATATGCTTTGACTTTGCAGATATGCTTTGCATTTTGATTTGGGAGAGAAAACTATGAGCTTCAGCAAAAAGACCGTGGAAGATATGGATGTGGCCGGAAAGCGCGTGCTGGTGCGCGTGGACTTCAATGTGCCGCAGGATGAGACCGGCGCGATCACTGATGACCGGCGCATTCGGGCCGCGCTGCCGACGATTGAATATCTGATTACTCAAAACGCCCGCGTGATTTTGGCATCCCATCTAGGCCGTCCGAAAGGCGGGCCGACGCCGAAATACAGCCTCGCGCCCGTGGCTGAACGCCTGTCGCAGCTTCTTGGAAAGCCCGTGCCGCTGGCCCCGGACAGCGTCGGCCCGCAGGTGCAGTCTTTGGTCAACGGCCTGAAAGACGGCGACGTGCTGCTGCTGGAAAACGTGCGCTTTTACCCGGAAGAAGAGAAAAACGATCCCGCCTATGCCGCGCAGCTTGCGTCGCTGGCCGAGATCTATGTCAACGATGCGTTCGGGACCGCCCACCGCGCCCATGCGTCCACGGAAGGCGTGACGCGCCACCTGCCCGGCGCCGCCGGCTACTTGATGAAGAAGGAACTCGACTATCTCGGCAGCAATGTCAACGATCCCGTGCGCCCCTTTGTCGCCATTCTCGGCGGCAAAAAAGTCGTGGATAAAATCTCCGTGATTGAAGCGCTGCTGCCGAAAGTGGACACGCTGATCATTGTCGGCGGCATGGCCTACACGTTCTTTAAGGCCCAGGGCAAGGAAATCGGAAAGTCTCTGCTCGACGCGAGTTCGCTGGACTTTGCCAAGCGGCTGCTTGCGGAAAACGGCGACAAGATCATGCTGCCCGTAGACGTTGTCGTCGTGGACGGCAACCCTTTTGAGACCGACCCGGCGACCCTGCCCACAAAGATTGTTTCGGTGGAAGAAATTCCCGCCGATTGGGAAGGCGTGGATGCCGGCCCGGTCACGGTCAAGGCCGTTGCCGCCGTGCTGCAAGGCGCGAAAACGGTGATTTGGAACGGCCCGGCAGGCATCTTTGAGTTTGACGAGTTTGCCGCCGGTACGCGCGGCATCGCGCAGGCGCTGGCGGACAGCGCGGCTACCACGATTGTTGGCGGCGGCGACTCGGCGGCGGCGGTGGAGAAACTGGGCTTCGCAGACCGGATGACGCATATCTCGACGGGCGGCGGCGCGTCTTTGGAGTTTTTAGAAGGCAAAGAGCTTCCCGGCGTCGCCGCGCTTCAGGATAAGTAGATGAACGCTGATAGAGTAAGAACGAGGGCGTTGGGAACGAGGGCGTGAACGCCCTCGCTGGGGGGCGAAGCGCCAAGCTGCCACCTGCGTGGCGGAAGAGTTAGATTAAGTGGCTATTATTCTTGTCCCGCGCAGGCGGGACCTTAGCGTCCGCGCTCCCCAGCGAGGGCGTTTACGCCCTCGTTCCCCTTCACCCGCCTTCTTAAAGAGGCGGGTTTTTTATTGCAGTCAGGCAGGAATAGCAGGCAATCGCCGCGAATAAGGCCGCATGAGCGTTCCCGCCCAAGTCCCCCAAACGCCGCCGGCGGCCAGCCGAATTGATTTCGGCTGGATTAAAGCAGCGTGTGCGCTTTCCTCGGCCCAGCCTGGTGTTTGGGCTGGATCATTGTTTTTATTGTTTCTGATTTACATTGGGGTATGGAGTGTGTTGCTGTTCGTGACCGGCGGGTGGCCGGCATTCCAGCGCACTTTCATTGCCGGCTTCAATCATGTGCAGCGGGTCACTTACTCTTATCCGGCACCGACGGCCGCTGTTTACCAAAGATTTGCCGTCGAGCAGGTGCGGGACATTGTTCTTGCAGGCATTGACGCAATCTTCGTCGGCGGTCTGTACCGCATGGCGCTCAGGCAGGGGAGGGGTGAGCCGATTTCTGTGTCCGGGCTCTTTTCCGCGTTTCCAGAAAGCGTGCCACTATTTCTAGTCGGCGTTGCCATGCCAGTCGTGCTTGGCTTGATTAAAGGCGCTCTGATGTGGCCGCGACATCTCTTCCTGCCGCTTGCAAGTGTCACTTTGATTGGCAACATCTACCTGCTGCTTGATACTCTGTTAAGCAGTCTGCTGATGTTCGCGCCGCTGCTGATTGTAGATGCCGGGGCATCTGTTCCTGAAGCTCTGCGCGGCAGTATGCGCCTGCTGGGCCGACACTGGCTGCGCGGCATTTGGTTCTACCTTGTCGCCTCTGTTGTTGGCGGAATTGGGGTGCTGTTATGCGGCGTAGGAATGCTTGTGACTTACCCCGTCTTTTTGCTGAGCATCACAACTGCCTATCTGGCCTTGACGCAGTCTGACGCAGAAGCCAAGCCGTTTGATCCTGTTTTTGGTTCAGCGGCGGAGGGCGTCTGGCCTCCGCGGCCTCGCGTGCCTTAAATAGTGACGGAGAAACCATTCAAGGAGAAATGACGATGAGCATTCCCGCACCCAGTCCCGCCGCGCCCAGCGGCATTACTTCTTTTGTGACCGGGCAGATCAACTTCGGCTGGATTTCGGATGCCTGGCGACTCTTCAGCGCCCAAATGGGCGTGTGGGTCATGGCTACGCTGATTTTTATCGCGCCGACGCTTCTCTTTGCGGTTGTCATCTATGCAATGCTGTGGCCGATTATGTTTCCGACTGGGTTTCCGCCTACCTCTGCCCCGGCTTCGCCGCCGGGAGTAAATGCGTTTCCCGCGCCGCTGACCCCAGGCGCGTCAATGAACCACCGAATGATGGGGATATTTGAGGTGGAATTCGGGTTCATTGCGGTCTATGCGTTCTGGTCGGCTTTCCTGTACGGCGGCATGTTTCGGATGGCGGTGCGGCAGGTGCGGGGACTGCCGCTGGAAATGAAGGACATCTTCCGGGGCGGGCCGCTGTTTGGACGGATGCTGGGCGCGGTTTTTCTTTTGGGGTTCGGCGCCTACTTTTTGGAAGCGCTCTGCGTCGGGCCGATGTACCTGCTGCTGTGGCGTCATGGCCCGGTGGGGGCGATGGTCGCGTCTGGGATAGTAGGCGTGATCTTGTGGATCGCTCTGGCGCTGGCCGCAACGGGGCTGCTGCTGCCGTCGTTTGCCTTGATGGCGGACGGCGACGGGGTCATCACGGCGCTGAAGCGCAGCATTCGGGCCATGAAAGGGCGGCTGCCGGCGGCGGCAGGCTTTGTGTTCGTTCTTGGCGTGGTCGTTTATGCCAGCGCACTGCCGTGTTATCTCGGACTGCTGGCAACTTCGCCCATGATTTTTTTGATTTGTGCGCTCGCGTACCGGGACATGGTAGGAATGCCGAACATGGTGCCGCCGCCGGTATATTATTCTCCGGCGGCTGAGGCCGGAGTCTGGCCTCCGGCCCCGACGATTGCGCCGCAGGCAAATTTAGGACAAACGAATTCAGGACAAACGAATTC
>CAXUBO010000083.1:16245-18895 GCA_964249345.1 uncultured Armatimonadales bacterium
AGGACAAACGAATTCAGGACAAACGAATTCTGTTCAAGATCGGACTCAAGAAAGGAATTAACCGATGAGCGTTGCGTATGGCGGAGCGCCCGGCGGGGCTGGGTCTCCGGGAGCAGGTGGGTACCAGGTGCCGGGCCGGGTCAATTTCGGCTGGATTTCCGAGGCGTTTGAGATTTTCAAGGTGAATGCCGGGATATGGATTGTCGCCACTCTGGCATTAATTTTTGTGCCTGGGATTTTCGGGTTCATTATCGGCCTCGTGTTCGGAGCGGCGGGCGCCGCTGCCGGTGCCGGCAGCACCGGCGGTTTTGGGTCCAGCCCGTTCAGCAGCGGGCTGCCGATTGCCACACAATTAGTGGTTCAGGCATTTACCCTCGCCTACCAGGCATTCCTGTACGGCGGGCTGTACGGCATGGCGGTCAAGCAGGTGCGCGGCGAGCCGATTTCCTTTAACGACATTTTCAGCGGCGGACGGTACTTTCTGCCGATGCTGGGGTTTCAGATTTTGTACGCCCTCGCGGTGGCTTTCGGGTTTTTGCTGCTGATCGTGCCGGGCCTGCTGGTTGCTTCTTTGATGATTCCCACTTATGCTCAGATTGCGGACGGCGTCAGCTTTTCCGACGCGATTTCGCGCAGCATTGACGGCATGAAGCGCGACATGTGGAACGGGATCGCATTTTTGTTCGTGATGGGCCTGGTCATTTTGGTCAGTCTCATCCCCTGCGGGCTGGGAGTGTTCGTGACTTATCCGATGCTTTGGATCGTGTCGGCGCTGGCGTACCGCGACATGGTTGGGATGCCGGGGCCAAGCACGCCATACGGGATGGGAGCCGCCGCCGCGCCCGGTGTCTGGCCGCCTGCGCCTGGGGTGTGGCCGCCCGCGCCCGGCGCCGGAGCGCCTCCGCCGCAGTGGGGTTCCACTCCTGGACAGCCGCAAGGGTATCCAGGAACACCGCCGCAGCCGTATTCCGCGCCGCCGCCTAGCGCGGAGCAGCCGAGGCGGTCACTTTCAGGCGACCCTTTAGACAATCCAGACCAGAACAGTTCGGGGCAAAATCATCCAGGGCAAAATAATCCGGGACAGACGCCGCCGGGACAAGGGGTGTAGCGGGTGCTTGATCGCCGAACGGCTTGGGGACGGCTGGGGCTTGTCTGCGCCTGCATCACAGTCATTGCCGGCGCAACCTGGGCGCAGCGCTGGGGGCTGGCGCTGATCGCAGGGATTGTGGTCGGCGGCCTGTTGTTCCTGCTGGGCATGGCGGCGGGCGGGGGGCTGGGCAATGCCCGGAAATTCGAAAAGAAGCCGGCGGATGTCAACGCCCGCATCGGCACCCTGCTGGCGGCAGCCGGGATCGCGTCAGCGGCGCTCGGCTACGATCCGCCGTTTCCGCCTCCCTTCCGCATCTTTTACGGCGTCTGCCTCGCGCTCGCCTGCCTCGGCGCACTGGCGCTGTCGGTCAAGGGATTGAGAGACTAGTGAAGCAAAGAAACGCACGAGGAGTTGAAAACTCCTCGCTAGGAGAAATGTCCTGCGGACATAATGAAAGATACCCGCTTCTTACTGCACCCAAAGGGTGCCTCACCTAGCGTGGAGTTTTCAACTCCTCGTGCGTTTCCTGTTGCGTTTTCGGCGCTCAGGCGTTATACTTGAATCACTTATGAACATCTCCGCCGGGGCGAAAACAGACACGGGGCAGCGGCCCAACAACGAAGACCGTTTTGCCGTGGTAGACACGCGCAAGCGGCAAATCCACGCGGACGGCGTCCTCATTGTTGCCGACGGCATGGGCGGGCGCTCGTTTGGCGAGCAGGCCGCCTCGGCGGCCGTGGAAACGGCGGAAGATGCCCTGGCGGAGCTGTTAGACAACCGTAAGGCAGACGACGTGGAAGTGGCGGATGCGCTGGCGACGGCTCTGCGCCGGGCCAATGCCCGCGTCTACGCGCTGGCGTCCGAAGGCGACGACCGCAAAGGCATGGGAACCACTTGCGTGGCCGCCGTCATTGAAGGGGACCGGCTGTATGTCGCTCATGCCGGGGACAGCCGGGCCTACCTGCTGCGCGACGGCATCCTGCGCCAGATCACAAACGATCATTCGTATGTCGCCGAGCAGGTGCGGGCCGGGGCGATCACGGAGGAGGGCGCACGGTCGTCCCGCTTCCGCAACATCATCACGCGGGCCGTCGGAATTGAGCCGACCCTGGACGCCGAAGTGTCCGAAGTGGACGTTCAGCCAGGCGACACTTTGCTGCTCTGCACGGACGGCCTCAGCAACATGGTTCTGGAAGACGACATCACGCGGACTTTGATGCAGTCGTCGACGCCGCAGGCCGCCGCCGACAAGCTGGTGCAGATGGCGGTCAAGAGCGGCGGGCGGGACAATGTCACCGCTGTTGTCGCCCGCCTTCAGGCCGGAACCCGCACCTTGCGAATGCACGTCGCCGATTTTGTCCGGCCCGCCGTCTTGTCCGGAACCGAAGGCGCTTCCGGCTCCGCGCCCAGCGGCTCTGGGCGTACTGCCCGCTCCGTGTTTTGGCCCATTGCCGCCGGCCTGCTGCTGGTGGCGCTGCTGGCAGTCGGGACTTGGAGCGATTTAATTGCCCGAACACTGGCGCGGGACGGCTACACGCTTCACCTGACGCCGCCTCTCGC
>CAXUBO010000084.1:0-12693 GCA_964249345.1 uncultured Armatimonadales bacterium
CGATTATTTTCACTTGGCGCGGCTGGTCAAAAACGACGCGCAAGGGATTGCAAGTCACAAAATCCGCATTGGAAATGTCCCAGCCGGGGCCATCGCCGCCGTTCATGGCAAGGTCCGCACCCGGCTTGTCAAGGCGCATGATGGACTTGACGCGAAAAGAGGTTTGCGGCGCGAATTGATAGTCAGCGCCGTGAACGGCTCCAAACAAATCCAAAGGCTGCGTCATCCAAACGCGCCTGCCTTTATACTTCGCCTCAGCGGCTTGCAGGCCGTCAGGGCGCGGCAGATAAATCGGGAGCGAGGCTGTCGGCGTCGGGAATGAAACAAGCTTCCCGGCGGCGTCTTCGGCAGTGCAGGGAAGAAAGGCCCGAAGCCGGTACAAGCCCGGCTCAACGCCGCGCGTGTCCCAGCGCAGGCCGGTCCAGGCTGTGCGGCTGAGATTACTCGCATGCAGGCCATATTCTTTCATCGGCACCGGGCCTGGGAGCAGGAGCAGACGCGCTGGGAAAGATTTGAGAGTTCCTGCGTCCTGCGCTTCTCCCCGAATTTCCGTCAGGCGCGGCGTCACCGTGAACGCCGCTTCGGCAGGGAACCGATCCAGGCACAAATCGTAAACACCGAATTGACTTGTCGGAAACAAGATCGCCGCAAGCTGCCAGTCCCGGCGGGCTGTTTCTTCCTGCGCCGGTGCCGCTCGGCACACTCCCAGTGTCATCAGCCCAAGTGTCATCAGCAGGCCGAGGCTAAACAGCCAAAGTGTTTGGGGCCAGTACCGTGTCATGGCGCTCGCTTTCGAGGGTCTGCGGGTAGTCGGTGGTGTAGTGCAGGCCGCGCGATTCTTTGCGTGTTTGGGCGCACCGGATAATGAGCTGTGCCACTTCAATCATGTTGCGAAGCTCCAGCACGTCGTCGGTCAGCACAGAGTCCTCAAACAGTGAGGCGCTTTCGGCGCGGAGGGCATCCACGGCGGCGGCGGCTTTGGCAAGGCGGTCATCGGATCGGACAATGCCGACATACTTCTGCATCGTGCGCTGCAAGCGGTTTCTGAGGCTTTCTACCTGCGCGTGATCCAATGCGCCGACCCGCCGGGCCGTGCCGGGAAAGTCAGGGACCGAGGCGCAGGCGGCAGCCAGGTCCGTCCGGCCCAGCGCGTCAAGCGCAGCCCGCTTGCCGAACACAAGCGCCTCCAGCAGCGAGTTGGACGCCAGTCGATTGGCGCCGTGAACGCCGGTAGAGGCCACTTCGCCGCAGGCATACAGGCCGTCAATGGAGGTCCGGCCCACAAGATCGGTCACGACCCCGCCGCAGGAATAATGCGCGGCGGGAACCACGGGAATTTGGTCGGTCGTGATGTCAATGCCGAACGACAGGCACCGGGCATAAATGGTCGGAAAATGCGCCCGGATTTCGTCGGCGGGCAAGTGCGTCACATCCAAATAGACGCACTCATCGCCGGTTTTTTTAATCTCGCTGTCAATGGCGCGGGCGACAATATCGCGCGGCGCTAAATCCTTGCGCTCCGGGTCGTACTCGGCCATGAACGCCGTGCCGTCTCGGCGCCGCAGGATGCCGCCTTCTCCCCGGACGGCTTCGGAGATCAAAAAGCTTTTCGCGTCCGGGTGATATAAAGACGTCGGGTGGAACTGAATAAACTCCATGTCCGCGATCTCGGCCCCCGCCCGCCAGGCCATCGCCACGCCGTCGCCGGTGGCAATCGGGGGGTTCGTCGTAAACTGATAGACCTGCCCCGCGCCGCCCGTTGCCAGCAGGGTCGCGGGCGCGACATACGCCTGCACCGTGCCGTCCGCCTCGTCCAGCACATACGCCCCGCAGCACCAGCCGTCTTGAACAATCAAGTCAATCGCGTAGTGATGCTCTAAGACCGTAATGTTCGGGTGCGTCCGGGCCGCTTCCACCAGCGTCCGTTCCACTTCCTTGCCGGTCAAATCCGCCGTGTGGATAATGCGCCGCCGCGAATGGCCGCCTTCGCGTCCTAAAGACAGCTCGCCGCTTTTTTCCCGGTTGAAGTTCGCCCCGAACTCCATCAGCTCGCGTATCCGGTCCGGCCCTTCGGTGACCAGCACCCGCACCGCTTCCTCATGGCATAGCCCCGCGCCGGCGATCAGCGTGTCCTGCACATGCAGCTCCGGGTTGTCGTCCGCGCCCATGACGCCTGCGATCCCGCCCTGCGCCCAGTTGGTATTGGAATCCGTCCGGTCCTTCTTCGTGATCAGCGCCACGCGCCCTGTTTGTGACACTTCCAGCGCAAACGACAGCCCCGCGCTGCCGCTGCCCAGAACCAGAAAATCATACGTCTGCATTGTCCGCATTTCCGTTTCTAAAACTAAAAGAGAACCCGTCTTGACACCGAAACCCATTATCCCCCGCCCGCGTTCCCCGATTTGAGCGACCATTGCTTTTCGTGCCATTTGTCGGCGGCGATAAATGCGAGAACAAGACAAATCACGATTAGTGCCATAAGCTTTAGTGCGTATGGGCTAAGGCGGGCTTCCGCCTTCTGCGTAGGGTTGGTTCTCATTCTCTCAGTTCCCCCGCTGTCGCTGACTTCCTGGACCTCGCCATTCCACACGAGGGCTGTGACCTGGTCGCCGACGCGGAGGCGATGCCACTGAGGGCCACAAGTATCTACCTCAAACTTCTGCCCGGATTTGCTCTGAAGGCCGAGCCAGAGGTGTGTCTCATCGTCTGGGTCGAGAATGCCTTCTGCCCGATGTTCATAAACCCGCATGGTCAGAAACTGGCAATCAGGCGAGTTTACGGCTGATTTGGCGCAATCCTGCTGATACTGTGCAGCCTCTTGAAAATTCTGCTTGTCTTCTTGATCACTCAGCCAAAGAAATGGAGCCATGAAAGCCGCGAAAAGAAGAGTGAAGCCGAACAACGCTCTGCGTGTCGTTCGCCGTCTTCTCAGCCATATCGCTCTGTCTGCTGGGATTGCCGCGTTCGTTTCCATTGCAGGCTACCTTCTAAAAAATCCATATAAACCATGCCCTGAATAGCACTGCCCAGCGGGCAGCTTGCAATTCACCAAAATTATGGTGTCGTTTATGCGATTTTTCTCACCATTAGTTGCAGTTTTTGACGACGGTTGTAATCCCGCCGCTCATAGCGGAGAAAATCTGTTTCGCTCTTAGTCTGACACGACGCCTCCGGTTTCAGTAATGGCCCGCTGGAACGCGGCTTCATCTAAAGACAGGCCGAAGCCGGGGGCATTGGGGATGACAACGTAGCCGTCTTCGACCCGGTAGCGGGAGGTATTCAGACCCGGCGCGGTGGCGGCGTCCCATTCGACGTAAGTGAAGCCGCGCAGGGCGGGGGCGAGGTGGCCGGACGCATAGTTGCCGTACAGCCCGCCGTAGTGGTGCGGGGCGGACCGAGCGCCCCAGGCGTCAAGCTGCTTGCCGAGATGCAGCCAGGACGTAAAGCCGTAGCCGAAGATGTCGTACTGCACCACGTCCACCAGCCCAGACTTGGCCCAGTCCAGCAGGCGAAGGGAAGCGTCGCCCTCGCCGTCGGCAATCAGCACGGGCAGGCCGCGTCCTGTGAGCCAGGCTTTGAGGTCACGATAAAGTACGTCGTCTTCGTGAAACGCTTCCTCCAGCCAGAAGATATTGCACTGGGCCGTTTCGGTCAGCATCTGCTTTGCCGTGTTCAGCGTGCAGCCGTTGTTGGCATCTAAAAGCAAAGTGCAGCCGGGGCCGACGGCCTCGCGCACGGCCCGCACGACGGCAATGTCCCGCGCTAGTCCTTCGTCCGGCGGCAGGTGCCGTGCGCCGCGCCCGACTTTGATCTTGAAGGCCCGATGGCCTGCGTCTAAGCCTTTCCGCGCTTCGTCCGCCATCAGCGCGGCGGCGTCTGCGGTGGAGGAGAGATGCAGATCATCAAAGTACAGCGACGTGTCATAGCACGCCGCCCGCAGCGTCTCCGGCACGGGTTGATCGTTCAATGCCGCCGCCAGCGCGTACACGGGCTTACTTTGCATCTGCCCGATCAAATCCCACAGCGGAAACTCATACGCCCGGCCCGCGCCCAGAACACCTTCGGCTTCGGAAAACAGCGCATCTAAGGGCAGCCCCCGCAGGGCCTTTGCGCTGTCTTGTCCCGCCCAGCAGAATCCGAAGCCGGATGCGCCCGTGTCCGTAGTCAGGCGCACCAGCGGCAGGGAAACATGATCGCCGTGGACGCCGAGCCGCGCATTGGCCCCGGCGCTCCGGGGGCGCTTAGCGCTGAGTTTAGCCCACTCAATTTTGGTGATCTTTGGAGTGTTCATAGAAACCTCCCCCGCTGGTTCCTCGCGACCCTCCCTGAAGGAAAGGTGAGGAGAAAAAGATAAGAAGACGCGGCAAGATAAAGAAGACGCGGCAAGATAAAGAAGACGCGGCAAGATAAAGAAGACGCGGCACGCAGCGCCCATATATTTTAGGTTGCAGTCTTGCTCCTCGCCTTCCCTTTAAGGAGGGTCGCGAGGAACCAGCGGGGGAGGTTCCAGCAGCCGCTCCGCCCCCTGCGCCCGCAAATTTTCCGCTAATCGTTCGCCGAGTTGCGAGAATTGAATCGTCTCACTGAGGCTTTGGCGAATAATTTTTGTTCCATCCGGTGCGGCAACCATGCCTGCTATTGTCAGGCGCGGCCCGGTAGTGTCCATAACAGCCAGCGCTCCGACCGGAGTTTTGCAGCTACCCCCAACGTGCCGCAGGAAGGCACGTTCCGCCCGCGTCGCCGCCCCCGTTTCCGAGTGACCAAGAAGGCCAACAAAAGCGCGAGTTTTCTCATCCCCGCTGCGTATCTCAATCGCCAAAGCCCCCTGGCCGGGGTCGGGGGTGAACCAGTCGGGGTCTAAAATCTCGCTGATGTTCTCTTGCAGGCCGAGGCGGTTCAAACCGGCGACGGCGAGGCAGATGGCATCATACTGGCCTTCGCGCCATTTTCGGAGGCGCGTGTCGATGTTGCCGCGTACTTCCAGCAGTTCCAAGTCGGGGCGGCGGGACAGCAGCAGGGCGCGGCGGCGGACGGAGCCGGTTCCGACTTTGGCCCCTAATGGCAGGGCATCCAATGTCGAGCCGATGAGGGCGTCGCGGGGGTCTTCACGTTCGGGAACGGCGGCGATGACTAACCCTTCGGGGAGCGTATGCTCCAGGTCTTTCATGGAATGAACGGCCAGGTCAATCTCACCGGCCAGAAGCGCAGCCTCTAATTCTTTGGCGAAGATGCCTTTTTCGCCGAACGATGCCAGCGGGACATTGGCGGCCTGCGGCATCGCCGCGCGTTTGGATGATCTGAATGTCTACGTCCAAATCAGGATGCGCCCGGCGCAGGGCGTCGGCAACCCATCCCGATTGGGCCAGGGCTAATTTTGAGCCGCGCGTGCCGAGGATGAGTGGTTTAGGCATGATTTTAGGTTTATCCGAAAACCCTCCCCTCACAGGGGAGGGGGGCTTACCTGTGTCAAGTTTTGGGTATTATACCTGCCGTGCAGGATTTCCCACGCCGCGCCGCGAAGTGAAGCCCCGCAGATGAGGAGAACACCCGATGGCCTTAGACGAAACACGCTTCGAACAGTTGCCGCCGCTGATTCCGCGCCAAGTGCTGTTCGGCAATCCCGAAAAGACAGGGCCGCAGATTTCGCCCGACGGCTGCTTTTTGGCTTATCTCGCGCCAAAAGACGGCGTCCTGAATGTCTGGGTGCGAACGCTTGGGCAAACCGATGACAAAGCTGTCACCAGCGACGCGCTGCGGGGCATTCGCCAGTTCTTTTGGCAGCCGGGCAGCGCTCACCTGCTGTATTTGCAGGACACCGGCGGCGACGAAAACTTCCATGTGTACCAGACCGAAATTGCCGACGGTAAGACGCGGGACTTGACGCCGTTTCCCGGCGCCCGCGCCTTGCCCCTGGCGCTGAACCCGAACCACCCTACGGAAATGCTGGTCTCGGTCAATAACCGCAACCCAAGCGTCTTTGACGTTTACCGTCTGGACTTCGCCACCGGGGCGCTGACACTGGACACGGAAAATCCGGGTGACGTAGCCGGGTTCTCCGCCGACAATGCGCTTCAAGTACGGACCGCGCAGGTGCAGCTCTCCGACGGCAGCACGGAGCTTCGGGTGCGGGGCAGCGATGGCGGCGGCTGGCGCGTCTTTATGACTTGGGGGGCAGATGAAACAAGCGGCGGCATTGCGGGGTTCTCGCCGGACAATGCAAAAGTTTGGCTGATGAACAGCGTGGACGCCAATGCGTCCCGCCTGCTGCAAGTGGATTTAGAGACCGGGGCCAGTCAAGTGGTCGCCGAAGACCCGGAGTACGATGCCGGCAGCATTCTGCGCCATCCAAAAACACGCGCTTTAGAGGCCGTCTCGTTTACCCGCGCCCGCACCGAATGGACCGCGCTTGACCCGGCGCTGCAAGCCGATTTTGATGCTCTCAGCCGCGCGGCGGACGGCGACTGGGCGATTGAAAGCCGGGACCTCGCCGATACCACCTGGATTGTCTCGTACCTGCGGGACAACGGCCCGGTAACTTACTACGTCTATGACCGGCCTTCCCAAACCGCAGCGCTGCTGTTCACCAGCAAGCCGGATTTGGACCATTACACGCTGGCCCCCATGCAGCCCGTCACGTTCCCCGCCCGCGACGGCCTGATGCTCCATGGTTATTTGACCCTGCCCGCGGGCATTGCGCCGGCAAACCTGCCGCTGGTGCTGCTGGTGCATGGCGGCCCCTGGGCTAGGGACTTCTGGGGCTACAGCGGCTGGGTGCAGTGGCTGGCAAACCGGGGCTACGCGGTGCTGCAAATCAACTTTCGCGGCTCGACCGGCTACGGCAAAGCGTTCCTGAACGCCGGCGACCGGGAATGGGGCGCGAAGATGCACACCGATCTTTTGGACGGCAAAGCCTGGGCCATTTCTGAGGGCTGGGCCGACCCCGAAAAAGTCGCCATCATGGGCGGCTCCTACGGCGGCTACGCGACGCTGGCGGGCCTTGCCTTCACGCCGGAAGAGTTTAGGTGCGGCGTAGACATTGTCGGCCCGTCTAACCTGCTGACGCTTCTGCAAACCATTCCGCCGTACTGGTCCACGCTTGTGGCGACGTTCTACAAGCGCATGGGCCGCTTGGACGAAACCCAATTTCTCCAAGAACGCTCGCCGCTGTTTTCTGCGGGCAGGATCACCAAGCCGCTTTTGATCGCGCAGGGCGCGAATGACCCGCGTGTCAAGCAGGCGGAAAGCGACCAGATCGTGGACGCGATGCGGGCCGGCGGCCTGCCCGTGGAATACATTGTCTTTCCCGACGAAGGCCACGGCTTCGCCCGGCCTGAAAACAACCTCAAGTTTACCGCTGCCGCCGAGGCGTTTTTGGCGAAGTATCTCGGAGGCCGGGCCGAGCCGGCTTCTCCTGAAGAAAGCAGCGAAGAATTGCGGCAGTGAGACGCGGACGTGAATGTCCGCGCTGCAAGGGCTTCGCCCTCCTGTCCAGGGAACAGAAGAGTCCGGGCAACTAATCCTATCTTGCGTCCCCTGGACGCACGGCAATTCCGATTGCCTTCCAGCGAGGGAGTTCACTCCCTTGTCTTCCCAGAAAGAAACATCCATGCCCCAAGAAATCACAACCGAGACCATCACCCTTCCCGTCTCCGATGGGACTTCCATGCCCGCTTATGTCGCCCGGCCCGCTAATCCTTCCACGGGAACCGGAGGCGGCCCGCATCCCGGCATTCTCGTAATGCAGGAAGCGTTCGGGGTCAACGCCCACATCAAAGATGTCACCGAGCGGTTCGCCCGCGCCGGTTATACCGCCGTCGCCCCTGCGCTGTTTCACCGCACTGACGGGCATTTTGCGGGAAACTATACGGACTTCGAGGCGGCCATGCCTCACATGCAGGCGCTGACCGATGACGGCCAGACCGCCGACATTCAGGCCGCGTACCAGTGGCTCACTACCGAAGGCGGCGCATCGGCGGTCGCGTCCACCGGCTACTGCATGGGAGGCCGAGCCTCGTTTTTAGCCGACATTCTGCTGCCCTTAAAAGCGTCGGTGTCCTACTACGGCGGCGGGATCGCGCCAAGCGGCTTTTTCCCGGCGCTGCTGGACAAAGCGGCGGAGCTGCACGCTCCCATTTTGCTGTTCTGGGGCGGCAAGGACGATCACATCGGCACCGAGGCGGTGCGGGCCGTGGAAGATGCGCTGATCGCCGCCGGCAAGCCTTACGCGCAGATGGTCTTTTCTGAGGCCGACCACGGCTTCTTCTGCGATGCCCGCGCTTCGTACAACTCCGAAGCCGCCCGCCAGGCGTGGGCGCTGACGCTTGAGTTTTTAGCGACGTATGTGAAGTAGAACCCGGCAAGTCAAGAACCCGGCACTGGAAGTGCCGGGCTATTCAAGGACAGAAAGTGCCTCCGGCACTCAAGAAGGCTTCTGCTGACTGTTCCGCAGTCCCGCAGGGACTTTCCCTGCTGCATTAGCCCGGCATTTTAATGCCGGGTTCTTTGCTGTGCCGGGTTCTTTGCTGCGCCGGGTTTCCATGCCTGCCGAACTCTTATGCGCCTTTGCGCCGAAACAAATCCGTCTTGACGTTGGCGACGCGGTCTAAAAATAAGACCCCATCCAGATGGTCAATCTCATGCTGCAAGACGACCGCTTCAAAGCCTTCGGCGTCCAGCGAGATTTGGTTGCCGGCTAGGTTTAACGCGCTCACAGTAATCCGGGCGTGACGCTTGATGTTTGCCGTGTAGTCCGGCAGGCTTAAACAGCCTTCCCGAAAGAACTGCTCGCCGTCATACTCTGTCACTTCTGGATTGACCAGCACCAACAACCCCTGCCCGCCGGGGTATTTGGGGTTGCGCGACGTATCCACAATCGCAATGCGTTCCAGAACGCCGATCTGCGGCGCGGCGATCCCCACCGTGCGCGGCGGGCAGGCGTCCATTGTATCCAGTAAATCCTGAGCGGCGGAACGGAGCGCGTCATCTATGTCTATGGCAGGGGCAACGATTACTTTCAGGCGCGGGTCGGGGTACAAAACGACAGGGCGAACGGGCATGGGTTACAGCGCCTCCGACTCAAGCGCCTGCATCGAAATGTCTACGCCGAGCGACGCCTTCAGCGCGTCCATTTCCCCGGCAAGGTCCATCTTCCCCGCGACCGCTTCCAGCAGCATCACATACACCGGCGCGTCGGGCGCTCCGGTTAGGCGCGTGTCCATGTCCGTGATGTTGGTTCCCATTTCCGCCAGCGCCGCCGTGACCCGGTAAACAATGCCCGGTCGGTCCGCCCCGTAGACCGTCAGCAGCGTGTCCGGCGGCGTCTCGGCAGGGGCGTCCGGGACCGCCTGCACCGTCACCGTCAGCCCCCTGGCTTCGGCGATGGGCTTGAGCGCGTCCCGCACTTCGTCTTCCGAGCGGCCTTGCGGCAGCCGCGCCGCCACCATCGCCGCAAACGCCCCATGCAGCCGCGTCATGGAAGCGTCGTCTAAATTGCCGCCGAGATCAAACACCGCCTTCGCCAGTGCCGCAATAATTCCCGGCCCATCCCGCCCCACCGCTGTAATCACCACAATCTGTTCCATTAAAGAAGTATACCTTGTCACGTTGTGCCATAATAAGCTTATGGCAATCCTAGAAACCGAAGTCGCCGCCGAAGAACAAGCGCGGGCGCAGCGGGAAGCGCGTCTGGCCGGCTTGTCCCTCAGCGGATGGGCCAAGCGGCGTTTGTTCGGCCCGCCGCCCGTCACGTTCACCACCGACGACGGCGAAGTCTACGAAATCCCCGACTTGCCCGCCGACCTCAGCCGGGCCACCGCCTGCGTCAGCGAAGCCGCGTCAACAAAGTTTTGAAGGCTGAATGAATGGACCAACAGCATACCTCGGTCGAAGAACAGGTCGAATACGGCTTAGAAGGCATTGAGGAAAACCGCATGGTGGGCGTTTCGCTTCGTGACCTTGTCTATATCCATAACACGATTGGCGAGATAATCCGATTTTTCCATAACCCGAAGCATTACCTGGACGTAGCTGCCGTTCAAGAGTTTATCGGCAGCACAGAAGCCGGGGCGTGCTATCTTCTCGCTGAATGTTACTACCGCACGATGACAGCCATGCTGCCGAAAGACATTCAAGATAAGTTTAATGAAGGGCTATTTGACAATCCCGATCCCCCTTATTATTATCTGCCACAAAACGAGCAGGGCGGCAAATAAGGACCAGCAGTTAATCTATCAGGGAGGATGTCGTGTGCCTAATTTCATCAATCCTGACCGTGTTCGGTTCAGTCAGAGCAGTATCAAAGGAGTGTTCGCAAATGGGGATACGATTGCAGAACTTGCCGAAGGATTGAGAAACAAAACAGTGAACCCTGCCGGTATACCTCCTATCCGCTTGGTGGAGCGAGATGGGCAATTGTTTACACTTGACAACCGAAGGTTGGAAGCGTTTCGGCGGGCTGGGATAAACATCCCGTACCGGATGGCGACGCCGGGAGAAGTCGACGAAGAAGAATGGAAGTTCACGACCCGCAACGGCGGGATTTCTGTCCGCGTTAGGGAAAACAATGAAAGCAGCCGATAAGACCTCTTTTGTCTATACCCGTGAAGATTTGGCGCTGTTCGTTCAGGAGCTGGCGCAAAGTGTGCGAACGAAACCGGAAGAATGGGAAAACGCGACTTTACCGGCCTATTTGGAGGCAATGGCTTCCTGGATCGAGGACTCCGAGGGCTACTATATCAATGCCGGGAAGCCGGTGCCGCAGCAGCCAAGCTGGCAGAACTTGGCCGAGATACTGATCGCCGCCAAGCATTATGAGTAACCAAATCTGAGTAACCAAATCTGAGTAACCGAAATGGCTAAGAGTTGGCTCTGCCGGTGTTGAGCATGACGCCGCGCGAGATCGCATTCGGGCGGTTCTGACCGCCCACGGTCAATCCTGTTTGTGTTTGAAGTGGGTGTCGGGGCGGTAAAACTTGCCGCGCACAGCGTTGACCCAATCCTCGTCTTTTGTTGCGGGAATGTCGGAATAATCAATGTCCTCGTCGGACATCTCCGCAAGGGCCGCGAGTTCTTTGCGTACTGACTCAGGAATAGGGTTCATTGTAGGCTTTTTGCGGAGGGGGAACCTTGTGTTCGCCCTTCTTTTGTGTTCATCTTTCTCTTTTTGTGTTCGCCCTTCTTCCGTATCTGTCCGTTTACTTACTTTCCGGCCTAAACCGTCACCCCCAAATCTGCCGCGCTGCATCCAGTAAATCCGTTCCCACAGCGTCCGGCTGAGGGCCGAGAGGGCTGAGGGCTTGGTCGGGGCGACCGACAAACGCGGCGCGGAGGCCGGCGGACAGGGCACCGGCGATGTCCCAGGAGTGGGCGGCGAACAGGCAAATCTCGGAAGGCGGGACGCCGAGGGTTTCGGCGGCGTGAATGTAGGGGCGCGGACCGGGCTTAAGCTGCTGCACCGTGTCGGCGGACAGGGTGCGCTCAAAGTAAGGGGTCAAGCGGGCGTGGGCGACCTGGGCTTCGGCGATGGGCAAAGCGGAGTTGGTCAGCGCGGCCAGGCGGCAGCCGGCGTTTTGAAGCAGCGCCAGTGCTTCGGGGACATCGGGAAAGGCGGGCAAAGCGCTCAGGCCGGTCAAGATAGCCCCTTTGTCGGCGGCGGACAGGGAAACGCCGCGCCGGACGGCGGTCATCTCTAAGGCCGCGTCGGCGAGGCGGTCAAAGCTGTGGTAAGCGCCGAGCGCCGTTTGGGTCAGGGCCAGTTCTAAAGTCTGCCGGAACCAGAGGGCGCGGACGCTAGGGTCGCCGAACGCGCGGGCGAAGCGCGGGTCCAGAACGCTTAGGTCAAGCAGGGTTCCATTGAGGTCAAACAAGCAGACGGTAGGGATAGACATGACGGCGTTTACCCGTGAAAGCGGGTGCGGGAAACAACAGCCCCGGCCTGCACGGCGGCGGCGGCGTCACGCCCGATAATGGCGTAGCCGGCATCGGTCAAATGCGTGAAGTCGCGGGCGTTGAAGTACGCCGGATTGTATTCCGCGCCCGGCGCCCCCAGGCGCGGATCGGCCTGAGCGTCCACAATCCCATCGGCGAACGAGCGCCAGTTTCGGCGAATAAGGGCGTCGTACTGCACCATCTGCGCGTCAAAATTCGCCGGGTAGACGCGCGGGTACGCGGCCATCGGCGGCGTGACCACGAGAATGCGCCACGGATGCGCGGCCTTCCTCGCCCGGCAGTAAGCGGTCAGCTCACTGTAAGCCGTCGCAGCGCTTTGACGGCTGCCGCCGAGGTTGTTGGTTCCCGCGAAGACAATCAGCACGTTCTGCCTCAGATGCGGGTCGAACAAGGAATCCACTTTCTGCGGCGCCTCGCCGGTCATCAGCCCAATTGTCCAGCCGCTTGTTCCTACATTCGTGACGCGCCAAGCCGGGCCAAGCGCCCGCGCTAGCACGCCGGGATAGGTTGTTCCTGTGGCTGTCCCCAGACCCGACGAAGCATTCTCGCCGCGCGTCAGGCTGTCGCCGTGGCAAACCACTTGCGCCGTGATTGGCGGCGTTTGCGCCGAAGCGGGACCGGCAGCGCTGAAGGCTGCCGCCGTCAGCATGACCGCGAGAGCCGCGATTGTTTTCAAAGCCTGCATCGTGTCTCCTTTATCATACTGATACCTTTATCATACTGATACCTTTATCATACTGATACCTG
>CAXUBO010000084.1:12793-18621 GCA_964249345.1 uncultured Armatimonadales bacterium
CCTTTATCATACTGATACCTTTATCATACTGATACCTTTATCATACTGATACCTGATGCAGCACTGCCCTGTTATCCTGCATTATACAGCCGGCAAGCCGGACGCTTCTGCGCCCGGCTTGCTTCGTTGTATGGAGTAACTAGAAAAGCTATGCACGCTTTAGAAAAGCTGTGCACGCTTACGACGGTTGATAAAACAACCTACAAGGTGCTGAACGTCGCGGCGTAGGTGCTGTTACCCGTTCCTGCGGCGGTGGGGAACATATCGGGAACATTGCCGGCATTAACCATGTTGGCTCCCTGAGCATCAGTCGCCTGCAATGCGCTCGGCCCCGGCGAGACGGCTGTCGGGCGAAGCCACTTGACGTGACCATCGTTCATCAGAAAGTTTGAGCCATCGGTATGCCGCCCGGTTGGCTTGTTGTCAAAGTCATTGGTATTGCCGCCGGGGGTGGCCGTCGGGTTTTGGCCGCCTAAGTAGCCTGTCGCGTAATGCCATGCACCGCCCGCGAACTTGGCATGACCGTCCCCTGCGTAGCCAAAGCCAGCCGCTCCGGCATCCTGGGGATAGCCGCCGTTGTTGTTGATCGAGAGGTCAATATCTGCCGTTTTGTCCAGGCACTCAAAAAGCAAAACCGTGTTGGCAGGAGCATTGATTTGGGATAATTTCCCGCCAGCGTCGCCGACATCGGCATTGACCGCATAAGACATAACCGTCCATGTCGTTTGTTCATTCGGGTAACCATTGTTGCCGGCCTTTGTCGCATCGTCTGGGCAAGCAAAAACTCCCTTGCTTTTGACATAGTTGTAGATACCTGGACCCCAGCCGGCACCATGGTTGTTGTAACCAAAGTTTGCAGCAGGGTATGTTTCATCGTAGTCCTGGGTGTACTGGGTAAACGCCAGGCCAAGCTGGTGCAGGTTAGACTCGCAGGACGCGCGGCGGGCGTTTTCGCGGACTTTCTGGAAGACCGGAAACAAAATTGCGGCGAGAATCGCGATAATGGCGATGACGACGAGCAGTTCAATCAGCGTAAAGCCGCGAGAAGGCAGCGTAGAGCCGCGCCGCGCCGGTGTGCGGAAGTTGTGGGACATGATGACTTTCTCCTATTATCCGAGCGCCATAATGCGCGGCGCTGAATTGTTTCTGTCTTTATACTACCACGATGGTTCAGAATTGTCAAGAAGCTGTGGATAAAAATGGTAAACCAATTGTTGACCATCTTGTTCCGCAACGCATTATTCCAGGATTGAAATCCTGGGCTAAGGCTTTATTAGGGTGAGTAGCCTTTGGCTGGTTGTCCTGCGGACAAAAGAAGCCAGCTTGCTGCCTCATCCTCTGTCCGTAGGACAGCCGGCGCAATGCCCCCCCTCAGCCCAAGATTTCAATCCTGGGACCATCCATCTTGTTCCGCAAGCGCCGCTGGCATAAAAAAAGCCGGAAGCCTTTAGAGACATTCGCTCCAAAAGGCTTCCGGCAGCAGCGCGATGGCGCTCATCTTCACGACGAGGCTTACAAGTTTTAGTTGGGGCTGAACGTGGCGGCGTAGACTGATCCGCCGGTGCCTTCCGCGCCGCCGTTGTTTGGGGTTGCGGCACTGGTCTGGGTCAAAGCAGGGTAGCCATAGGAAACAGCGCTCAGGCGCAGCCACTTCACATGTCCGTCCGCCATCAAGTAGTTTGTTCCGTCAGTATGACGACCCGGAGGCACAGGAGTATAGCCGACCGGGGTATAGGCCGTTGCATAGCGGAATAAGTTGACGTTAGCAGCCGTATAATATTCCGGCCCGTTTCCGATCCCCGACATCATTGGGAGACCACCCCCGCTCGCCGCTGTCGCGCCGCCCCCGCTGCAAGGCAGGTTGCAGTTCGAATTCGGAGTGGTAATCGCTGCCGTGACGCCGCTTGACTCAAACAAAATTACTGTCTTCGCAGGAGAAGCAAAAGAAGCAAGCGCACTGCCCAGGCCCGTTGAGCCGTTGTTCATGCCATCGGTGCGGCAGATGTCTAAGCCGTTGTAGCTGTAGGAAACCGGATAAGTCGCCGGGACATTCCCGTTGGCCGCAGTGCCGGAAGTGCTGTCATCCGGGCAGACATAAACGCCGGTCGATTTGATGTAGGGGTAGAGCTGGCTGGCCCAGCCGACACCTTCATACTGCGGGGTGCCGTTGTCAACAAAGCGATACCAGACCCCGTTCGGAAGTTTTTCGTCGCCGTCCTGGCTGTACTGGATAAACGCCAAGCCAAGCTGTTTCTCATTGGAGGTACAGGAAGTGCGGCGGGCATTTTCGCGGACTTTTTGAAAAACGGGAAAAAGAATGGCGGCGAGAATCGCGATAATGGCGATGACTACGAGCAGTTCAATCAGCGTAAAGCCGCGAGAAGGCGGCGTAAAGCCGCGCCGCGCCGGAGCGCGGTAATTGAGGGACATGGTGGGCGTTCTCCTTTTTGTCCAAAATAAGCCAACCTTTTTGGCTTAAAATTGTACCTGTCTTCATACTACCATGACAATCTAAAATTGTCAACATTTTTGGTAAATACTTGTGGAGGATTGTCAACCATTGTGTTCCAATCTTGCAGGTTCCAATCTTGCAGGGAGAACAGACAAGTGGGGAACTGTGTTATAATGCCGGTAATGATGCCTTCTGAAACAACCATTGTGACGCCTTCAGCGAAAAATCCCGAAAACGCTGTCGCCGAAGTGCTGCGCGGGCAGATCGTCTCCGGCAACTTCAAGGCGGGAGACTGGCTTCCTTCCGAGCGCAGGCTGGCCGAAGACCTCGGCGTGGACCGCCATGCCGTTCGCATGGCGATCAGCCGCCTGGTGGAAAGCGGGCTGGTCATTCGGCGTCCGCACTGCCGCCCGATCATTGCGGGAGGGGACGCCGGGACTTTAAAAGACGCCGGGACTTCAAGAGCCGCCCAAACTCTGCCGGCGGCCTCAAGCTTCATCGCGCTGCTGATGTGGCGCGGCGGCAATTGGGAGCGGACTCTCGCGGCGCAGCAGCGCATCTTCTGGGGCATGGACCAGGCACTCGCGGCGGCAGGCTATCACGGCGTATTCGTGGATGTCGGCGCACTCAGCAACGAGTCGGAAATTGCGGCGCGGGAAGCCGAGCGGCTGCATTACATTTTGCAGCAAGGATTTGGCGGCGCGGTCTTTTATCCCTACGCCTTCCGCAGCAACCAGGCGCTGATTGAGGAAGTGCGCCGGCAGATTCCCCTGGTTGCCATTGACCGGCGCAGCGCCGCCGCCGACACGGATTTTGTCAGCGTCCAGAACCGGGAAGCCATGTACGCCGCAGTCAGGCACCTTATCGCGCAGGGACATCGCCGAATCGCCTATGTGACCAAGAACGAGCCGGTTCCCTCGGTTCAGGACCGGATTCAAGGGTATCTGGATGCGATCCATGAAGCCGATCTTGACGAAATCCTTCTGTCCATCCCGACCCGCATTCTGGCGCAGGCATGGACCGTTGTGGACACAATCTTCCGGCTGCCTGCGGGAGAGCGCCCGACTGCCGCTGCGGTCTTTAACGATTATTCCGCAGTCGACCTAACGCTGCGCCTGGAAGCTTTGGGTCTGTCCGTGCCGGAAGATGTCGCCCTCACCGGATTTGACGATATTGTTCCCCTGCTTCCGAACGGCACCGGGCTGACAACGGCGGCGCAGCCCTATGAAGAGATTGGCAGGCAGGCCGCAGAGCTGATCTTGCGGCGCTTGAAAGACCGAAAAGCACCGGCAATGACAATCACTCTGCCCGCCCCGCTTCTTGTCCGCGAAAGCAGCCGCTGCTGCGGCCAGGATGCCCCGGAGCCGTGATTTTCCTGCGCCTACGAACCTGTATGGAAAAGCTCATACCGGAGAGTGTGCCGTGTGGAGGCAGGAAATACCTGGTTTGCCGCCGAATTGTGCGGCATGAACACTCCATTCACTTATCCCACATTTACTTATCCCACATTTACTTATCCCGAAGCCCGCAAAGAGGACCAAACTGATCATTACCACGGCACGGAAGTCGCCGACCCGTACCGATGGCTGGAAGACCCCGATGCGCCGGAGTCCCGCGCCTGGATTGAGGCGGAGAACGCCCTGTCGTTTGGCTTTTTGGAGAAAATCCCGGCCCGCGTGTCGCTTCAATCGCGGCTGACGACGCTGTGGAACTATGAGCGCTATGGGACGCCGTATTTGCAGGGCGGACGGTACTTTTACGGCAAAAACGATGGGCTGCAAAATCAAAGCGTGCTGTATGTCGCCGAAAGCTTAGACGCCGCCCCGCGTGTGCTTTTGGACCCCAACGCGCTGTCTGCCGACGGCACCGTGGCGCTGTCGGGCTACGCCATCAGCGACAACGGCAAGTATCTCGCGTACAGCCTGTCGGCGGCGGGGTCGGACTGGACCGAGTGGTTTGTGCGCGATGTAGACACCGGCGCGGACTTGTCCGACCATTTAAAGTGGGTTAAGTTTTCCGGGGCGTCGTGGGCCAAAGATGCCTCCGGGTTCTATTACAGCCGCTACGATGCGCCCCCGGCAGGCGCAGAATTGCAGCAGGCCAACTACTTCCAAAAGCTGTTCTTTCACACGCTCGGCACCGAGCAGGCCGAAGACGTGCTGATTTACGAGCGGCCCGACGAAAAAGAATGGGGCTTCGGCGGCGGCGTCTCGGAAGACGGCGCGTATCTGATTATCTCGGTGCGGCAAGGCACCGAGCCGAAGAACCGCCTGTTCTACAAATCCCTGACTGATCCGGACGCCGAAGTGGTTGAGCTGATTTCAGAGCTTGAAGCGCAGTATTACTTTCTCGGCAATGACGGGCCTGTGTTCTGGCTGCAAACCAACAGCGGCGCTCCAAAGAACCGGGTCATCCAGATTGACACGCGAAACCCCGATCCCCAAAACTGGCGCGAGATCATCCCCGAAGCCGCCGAGACACTAGACGGCGTCAGCCTGGTCGGCGGAAAGCTGATTGCAAGCTACCTCAAGGACGCCGCCACCCAGGTGAAAGTTTTTGCTTTAGACGGCACGTTTGAGCGCACCGTAGACTTGCCCGGCATCGGCTCGGCGGGCGGCTTCGGCGGCAAGCGGGCGCAGACCGAGACGTTTTACAGCTTCACGTCGTTCACCACCCCGACCAGCATCTACCGCTACGATGTTCCCACAGGAACCAGCACGCTGTACCGTCAGCCCCAAGTCGCGTTTGATCCGGGCGACTTTGAAACATCCCAAATCTTTTACGCCAGCAAAGACGGCACCCAGGTTCCGATGTTCCTGACCCACAAAAAGGGCCTGACGCTCGACGGCAGCAACCCCACTTACTTGTACGGCTACGGCGGCTTTGATGTGTCTTTAACTCCCTCTTTCAGCCCGGCGCAAGTCGTCTGGATGGAGCAGGGCGGCGTTCTCGCCATTCCGAACCTGCGCGGCGGCGGCGAATACGGCGCAGCCTGGCACGAGGCCGGCATTAAAGAGAAAAAGCAGAACGTCTTTGACGACTTCATCGCCGCCGCCGAGTGGCTGATTTCCAGCCGCTACACGTCCACCCCCAAGCTCGCCATCGGCGGCGGCTCAAACGGCGGCCTGCTGGTGGGCGCGTGCCTGACCCAGCGCCCGGACTTGTTCGGCGCGTGCCTGCCCGCCGTCGGCGTTTTGGACATGCTGCGGTTCCAAAAGTTCACCATCGGCTGGGCCTGGACTTCCGACTACGGCTCCGCCGACAACGCCGAAGACTTCCCGTACTTGTACGCTTACTCTCCCCTGCACAACTTGAAGCCCGGCACGTCCTACCCCGCGACGCTGATCACCACCGGCGACCATGACGACCGCGTTGT
>CAXUBO010000085.1:0-18530 GCA_964249345.1 uncultured Armatimonadales bacterium
TGCTTCCATGAGGCGCAGGGCGTAATAATTACCGCTCCAAACGCAGATGCCGCAGTTCGCCAAGTATTCGGCAGTCGCGCGGGGCGACAAGCGCGGCCAGGTGAATGCCACGGTCGGCAGGCGCTCATCCAGCCGTTCCGGGTCGGTCAGGCCGTAAAGCGTGATGTCGGGAAGGCTTTGCAGGCTGCTGAGCAGATGCCGGGACAGGGCTTGCTCGTAGGCACGGACAGCGTGCAGGGCGGTTTTGAGCGTCAGCCGCCGGCCTGCATAGCCCTGCGCGGCGTACTCGGCCTGGAACGGTAAACCGCAGCGAGTGCCGATGCTTTCCAGATAAGCAATGGCCGCAGACACGCCCGCCAGGCCTTCATGGCTGAGCGTTCCCAGCTCCCAGCGGTACGGGATGCTGTCTTTGGACGGCTTGACTTTGTGCGGCGTCAGACGTGTTAAATGCTCGGCTTTGCCGTACAGAATTCCCGCGTGCGGCCCGAAAAACTTGTACGGGGAGCAGGCGAGAAAGTCGCAGTCGAGTTTTTGGACATCAATCGGTCCGTGCGGGGCGTACTGCACGGCGTCTACGAAAACCAGTGCGCCGTGGGCGTGGGCCATTTGGGTTATCTTGGCGACATCCGGCACGGTACCGACGGCGTTTGACGCATGGGTCACGGCCACAAGCTTTGTGCGAGGCGACAGCACGGACGCCAGGCAATCCATGTCTAAAGTCCCTTCGGGCAGATGCACCGGGACGACGCGCAGCGCGGCTCCGGCGGCTTCGAGGTCGGCCCAGGGCGCGACATTGGCGTCATGGTCCAGCGCAGTCACCACTACTTCGTCGCCGGGCTGAATCGTCTCGGCCAGCGAGCGCGACAGATGAAACGTCAGCGCCGTCATGCTGGGGCCAAACACAATCGTTTCCGGCCCCGGCGCGTTCAGCAGGTCGGCCGCAGACGCCCGCGCTTCGGCCACGACGGCGTCTGTCCGGCGGCTCGTCTCAAATGCCCCGCCGACATTGGCATTCGCAGTTTTGTAGTATTCGGAGACGGCCTCAATCACGGTTTCGGGAACCTGAGTCCCGCCGGGATTGTCAAAGAAAACGGCAGGCTGCCCGTCCAGTGCCAGCGAAAACGACGGAAACTGGGCGCGAAGCGGAGCCGGGTCAAAACAAAAGTCAGTCATAACACTTTATTCGCGGTTTGCGCTCTGAATCCTGCTTGCGAATCCTGCTCAGACTCCCAGCAGCTATTTTGAGGCATAGGCGGAAAAGGAACTTGCATGGGTTATTCTTCGTTTAAGTAGGGGCAAACGCACAGGACGGCAAAGTTTCCGTGGCGGCTGTCCCAAGTTCCATTTTCTCTTCATCTTCCGCGTCTATGCTGGAAGCACGACAAAAACCAGTCACAGAAAAGCAACAAAATACACAAAAGCAACAGAAAGAACTACGTCGCTTTGAAGAAAACAATCAACAGCATTCTGGCCTGCGGCATTTTGGCCGGCTGCGGGCTCTCCTTGCTTGGCTCCGGCGTGAAGGCAGGCGCGGCTCCCGCCGCCGTGCGGGTGCCGCTTGCGGGGGACGCTCCGGCGGCAGTGAGCGCGGGCCGTATTCTAGGCCGGCTGCCCGCGACAACCACAATTGCCGGCACGATGGTCTTTGCGCTTCGCAATCCAGCGGAGCTTGACGCGCTGCTTCAGCGGCTCCATGATCCCCATGATCCGCAGCAGGGCCGGTACTTGACGCCCCAAGAGTTTACCGCCCGGTTTGGCCCGACGGCGGCGCAGTACGCCGAGGCGGCGCAGTATGCAAAGGCGCAGGGGCTGACCATAACCGGCACCCACGCCAACCGGCTTCTGCTGGATGTGTCCGGGCCTTCTTCCCGCATGGAAGCCGCTTTTGGCGTTCACCTTAATTCCTACCAGAGCGCAAGCGGCCGCGTGTTTCATTCCCCGGACGCCGCGCCTTCGGTGCCTCGCGCCCTCGCCGGGGTTCTCACGGGGGTTGCGGGCCTCAGCGACGCAGCCCTGCGGCGGCCCCACAATGTACGGCTTTCGGCGGCGCTTCGCCCGGAGGTTCAAGGGCAGCGGACTGCCGGCACCGGGCCGAGCGGCGGCCTAGCCCCATCGGACATCAAAACGGCTTACGGCCTCGGCGGCTCGGCGCTCACGGGCAGCGGGCAGACCCTGGCCGTTTTTGAGCTTGACGGCTACCAAGCGCCGGACATCGCCCAGTATGAAGCTTATTTCGGCCTGCCGAGCGTTCCTCTGCAAAACGTGCTGCTGGACGGGGCGACGGGAACCGCCGGGGACAATTCGGATGAAGTCACGCTGGACATTGAGCTTCAAATCGCGCTTGCTCCCGGCGCAAGCAAAATGCTGGTGTATGAAACGGGGCCTTCGGACCAGAACGTGCTGGACGGGTACAGCCGGATTGCCGAAGACGATCAAGCCAAGCAAATCAGCACGTCTTGGGGGTCAGACGAGCAGGAAACCGCGTCCAGCACAATCCAGGCCGAAAGCACGATTTTCAAGCAGATGGCCGCGCAGGGGCAGACAATCTTCGCCGCCGCCGGCGACAGCGGCGCGTATGACTCCGGAGTGCGCCGGGACGGGCTGCGGGTAGACGATCCCGGCTCGCAGCCGTATATGTGCAGCGTCGGCGGCACGACCTTGACCACGAGCGGGGCCGGCGGCGCGTACCTGTCCGAGACGGCCTGGAACGCCGGCTCGGTGCAGAACGGCGCCGGAGGCGGCGGCATCAGCAGTGTTTGGCCGATCCCAAGCTGGCAGCAGGCGGCGGTGACTTCGGCGTCGCGCGGCTCGGCCACGATGCGGAACGTGCCGGACGTGTCGCTGGACGCCGATCCCAATACCGGCTACTCGATTTTTTGGGAGGGAGCCTGGAACGTCTACGGCGGCACAAGCTGCGCGGCCCCGCTGTGGTCCGGCTTCACGGCGCTGGTGAACCAGCAGCGTGCCGCAAACGGCCTGGCGCCGCTGGGGCAGGCAAGCCCGGCGCTTTACCCTCTGCTGAATGCCGCGCGGTACGATTCCGACTTCCATGACATTGCCGACGGCAGCACGAACCTCTACTACCCGGCGGTGGCCGGCTACGATGACGCGACCGGCCTCGGCACATTCAGCGGGGCCAATTTGATTGCAGCCCTCGCCGGCAGCCCTGTCGCCGCCGCCCCGCAGCCGGCGACCCATGTGCTGTGGAACAACACCGGCGGCGCGGCGTCCCTTTGGAACTACAGCGCGGCTTCCGGCAGCTACACCCAGAGCAGCTATGGCCCGTATTCCGGCTGGACCGCCAAAACCGTGGCGGACGGCGGAACGGACGGCCTGACCCGCGTTTTGTGGGACAACACCGGCGGCGCGGCGTCCATTTGGAGCCTCAGCAACAGCGCCGGCACGTTCACCCAGTACAGCTTCGGTCCCTACTCCGGCTGGACTGCCCAGGCGCTCAGCGTCGCCCCCAGCAACACGACGCATGTTCTCTGGACCAGCGCCGGCGGCGCCGCGTCCCTTTGGAACTATGATGCGGCATTGGGGACGTTCACCCAAAACACCTAAGGCCCCTAATCCGGCTGGACCGCCACGGCTTTGGCGGATGGACCCGACGGCCAGACACGGCTCTTGTGGGACAACGCGAACGGCACGGCGTCGGTTTGGAACCTGAACAACGCCACGGGCGTCTTCAGCCAGTTTTCCTTTGGCCCTTACTCCGGCTGGACGGCCACGGCGCTCTCGGTAGGAACGGACAACACAACCCACGTTCTGTGGACCAACACAAATGGGCAGGCATCCATCTGGAACTACAATGCCGCCTCCGGCACGTTCACCCAAAACGCTTACGGGCCATATTCAGGATGGACGGCGATGAGCCTTGCAGACGGCTCGGACGGCAAAACCCGCGTTTTGTGGGACAACACAGGCGGCGCGGCATCCCTCTGGAGCCTCAACAATGACGCAGGAACATTCACGCAGTTTAGCTTCGGCCCTTATTCCGGCTGGACCGCAGACGCGCTTTCGGGCCTTTAACTCTCGGAACGCCGAGTTCAGCAGTACCATATAAAAATATGATATAATGGAGCGGCGGGGCGCTTTATGATTTCAAGCTCAGAACAAACAACGCTGCGGGTGGATGTCAAAGTCACGATCCCCGAACTTGCCGACATCGGCCCGTTTTGGCTGCGCGGCTGCCCGGCCCATGCGACCTTTGCCGAGCTTTACCAGGACTGCGTCAACCATGACGAAGTGCGCCGCTCCCGGCAGGCTTTGACCCGCGTTTCCCGCCACTTCTGGTACGGCGAGCGTTTTCTGAAACGCACAGAGACCCTTGCCGCCTTGAATGCTCAGGCGGAAATCTCTTTGGTGCTGCGCCGCGACCTGTACCGGGTTGGGCCGAAGGAAGCGGTAGACGGGCAGATTGAGTACACCTATGTGGATGCGGAAGACCGCATTGACAAAGTTATCCCGCGCATCCTGAACAAAGCCGAGCGCTCCTGCTGCTTTGACCTCTGCGACTGGCGCGGGCGGCGGCTGGCATCCGGCGAATCGCTGGCCTTTCATTCCCTTTGGCCGGCCTGGGAAGAAGCGAACTGGGAAGAAGCGAAATCGTTTCCCGAACGCGCCCAGCTCCGTTTGCGCCCGCGCATCGGCTGGCTGGCGTATGCGCTTCTCGCTGCCGGCGCTTTAGCGGGACTTGGCCTGGGTTACTGGCTTTGGGTCATGCTGGCGGGCCGGGCAGCCGGTGCGCTGTAGAAAACAGATTCTTAGGATTCAGCATTCTCTTGGGATACAGGTGTAACATTACCCGCTTGCGGGAATAAGCCGTCATAACATTCTGCCGCCTCCGTATTGCGTCAAGGAGATTTCGACCGTGCCAATCACCCACGAAACCATTGTTGAATCGAACCGCAAAATGCTCGGCAAGACGAACCGCGCCGTCTTGTTCGCCAAAGTCAACTTGGACGAGTACCTCGACCCGGAGGCATTGGAGCAGGAACGGGAATATACGCCTTCTCTCGCTTCACTCCTCGCGCAGATCGAAGAGCTGCCCGAAGAGCAGTTCCTTTCCATGGTCCGCGAAAACCTGACCGTCCGGTCCTTCGCCGAATTTCTTGACAAGTTCCAGCCCGGCTTTTATTACCGCCTGCGCGGCCCGCAGGCTGCGCCGCCGGTGGCGGAAGGCGAAGAAGCGCCCGGCGACGATGCGCCGGGAACCCCTCAGCTTGATTTTTCGCTGGAAGGCGGACCCGGCTGGAAAAAAATTCGGATCACTGCGGACCATCCTTACGTTCGCTGCCTGCGCGACCTAATCAAAAAGCGCGTTCGTCAGGATGTGTCTACATTCCGAGTAGACGTGGATGCGTCTTTGTTTGCGTTCAAGCCGCGCAACCAGCGGACATTGATGCGGAAGATCGCCGAAGATGTTCAGGTCAAAAACGACCGGTTGATGCTTGAAGCCAAACGTAACCCGTCGTCCAAAGACACCGCCCGCGCGTTGGAAGCTTACCAGTCGTCGGCAGATGAGTTCCAGGGCGCTCTGGAAGACACGATCCGCGTCCTGCCAACCGTCGTGTACGGCCTGGAGCAGACCGCGAATGATCTGAAGCGCTTGTCACCCGGCGGCGGACCGATTGATCCCAACATTTATCAGATTGAGTTCGGCAAGAACCGCTCGCTGATCGCTTCCCCGCAGCAGCTGCCGTCCCTGCCCGCGCTTGAAGCGCCCGGCGGCGACGGCAAAGACGGCAAAAAAGCAAAACAACTGGAAGGCAAAGGGGCGGAGCCGAACGCGCTTGTCAAGACCGAAAGCGGCGGCACGGGAACGGCGCTGGCAACCCGGACGCTTGACAATGCACTGGACAAAATACGGGAAACCAGCAAAATCGCAGCCGGACAGGACCTCGCGCTGATTTCGCCGGAAAAGCGGTTCCCGATTGCGGTCGGCAAGTTCATGGACAAGATGATTGACCGGGGCCTGATTGCGCCGCTGATGGGCAATTTAGTGGCGACCGTGCTGCAAAACCCAAAAGAGCTGGCGCTGCTGAACCCGGACATCAACGACGTCAACCATTATCACGATATGTTTTTAGGCGTTTATTCCAACGCCGTCGAGTCGTTCCTGCAAACGGTGACGCCGCTGTTTGAGACAATCATGGGCGTCTACCTGCTGTTCAACGAGTTCCCAGCGGATGTGCGCGTTGCCGAAGACATGCGGCCTGAGCTGGTTGTCGCCAATGCCGACCTGCCTTCGCTGTTTTTGTCCCGGCCCGACGAGCTGAAGCGTTACTTTGAGTACGCCTGCGCTCAGGCCAACAACCAGTTCCGGGATGCCGTCTCTTTTGTGATCGTCCCCAATGTCGCCGAGTTCAAGAAAAAGCGGCCTGCCAAGCGCAAAGCGCCGTCCATTATGCTGGATGACCCGCTTTTGGAAAGCATTCGGGCCGCGCAGGATGCAGTTTCTCCCGATGACGAGACTTACGGCAAAGTGACCTATGTGGATGAGATGCTGCCGCTCATGGACTGGGGCTACGAGTACGGCTTTCAGGTGCTGTTCTCCACGGAAGAGCGCATCCGGGCCGGACGCACCAAGCGCGAATTCCTGCAAAACCTCAATGATGCTTATGCGATTGACGCGGTTGTGGAGCGTGAGTCCGGCGACTGCGGCATTATCTGTTTGCCGGACTTCACCATTATGCCGCCCGACGGCAAGCTGATCACCGGCAAGACCGCCGAAGGCGGCGTGGAAGTCGGCGTGGATGTTCCCGAATTGACGGTCCGGTCCTGCTTTGTTGCTGCCGGGCGACTCATGGCGAATGATGTGCCGGATTATCTGCGCCGGAAGCTTCAGCACGCCCGCAAAGATGCTACAATGATGCGTCCCGATCTGCCGGGCATCGGGATTGACCTGGCGATTAACCCGTACCTGGGCGAAACGGACCTGCCGACGGACCACTTCCTGAACGACGGCTTGATGGGCGATCTGCTCAGCCCTGGAATGCCGTTTCTGGCATTCACGCATGTGTCGGGCCGCTCGCCGTTTCTGTCCGTGCCGCGCACGCTGCGCCGGCTGCACCGCGAAGACGGCGAGCAGTCATACCGCCATCTGCATTTGTTCCGGCAGGAAACCTACTTGAAGCGCCTGCTGCGCTCGGCCTGGGAGCTTGGCTACGGCGGCGCGATGCCGGAAGACACCGAAAAAGCGGAAGCAATGCTGACGGACCACCTCAGCTACATTCTGAAATGGACCAAATGGTATGACCCGGAGCATTTGGTCAACTCTTTCCCAAGCGCCCTGAAGACCGGCCAGGAGTTCAAAGTCCAGCGCGAAGCCGGCAACAATTTCAAGATCATTCTCTACTTTGAGCAGGGCTTAGTAGATGAGTTCGGGATTAGCTTCTAAAAGCTCTTAATCAGCGCTCTTATATCTCATGCCGACGAGAGTTTCGCTCTCACGACCCAGCCGCGCTCAGCGCGGCTCTCGAAGAAAGGAAAGCCTCTAATGCCGAACCTTACGATTCAAGGAACAAAAGTCAACCGCGTATTTGATGCCAAAGTCGAGATTCTGCACGATCTTGATGAAGACAAGAAGGTCCGCGAGGCGGTGCAGGTTCCAATCATGCAGTTTACCGTGACGCTGCCCCTAGACTACGAGACCCAAATTGCCATGTGGGCGCTTGCGCCGCAGGGACCCAAGCGCTTCAAAACCGTTGAGCTTCAAACGCTGGACCGCTCCAAGACCGTCAAGAAGACCTGGACTCTTCAAAAAGCCTACGTCCATTCCTATACCGAAAAGGAGTTCCCGGAAGGCTCTACGAACGGCACCGATCAAGGCAACTTCGTCGAGGTGCTGATTCGCGGCGTCATGGTCCAGAATAATCAGGACTACACCGGAGACAACATTCTGTCGGTCGCAGCCGGTGAGCCGGAGCAGAACGCTTCGTAGCTTGTTCTTCTGTAACCGCGACGGGAGAGGCTGCAAAGCCTCTCCCGTTTTTTCGTGATTTCTGTTTTGCAGATGATGTAATTGCAGCTGATGTGATTGCAGTTGATGTGATTGCAGTTGATGTGAGCGTTATGGCTGACAACGAACGAGAGCTTCCTGCGGGTGTTCAGGACGTGCTGGCGCATATGCCGCGCGAAATGCGGCGGCGCGTGCTGGCGGATTACGAAACCCATTACGCACCGTTTCTTTCCATGCTGGCCGGCTGGAAGGGGGCCGTGCAGGAGCATTACTTTCAATCGCAAGCGGCGTCCGTCGCGCGTCTGGAAGAGCAGTTTTTTCCATTGGGGGACTGGCTCTTCCCGGCGCAGGCCGTCGCACTCCCCCAGCGCCCTGCGCCCCGAACGATGGAAATGAGTTTTGGCGCTTCGTTTTCCGATGCGGCGAATAACGCTTGGATCGCTTCGGGAGAAGGCTGGCTTCAGCCCACGGCGCTGCGGGACATGGCGGCGGAGTGGACGGACCGAGACTGCATGATCACTCTGGATGTGGATTACCTGGCGTCCGGTCCGGTAGACCCTATCCTTGAACGCGGCCAGCTTGCTTTTGTCGCCGCGCCGGAGAGCGTTTTGGAAGCCCTGGAAAGCGGCTCTTGGTGGGTGCTGACGCCCGGCAGAGAGCCGCGGGCGCTGTCCTTGACACGGTATGACGGCTACATGGAATTCGAGCGCGAGCTTCAAGCCGCCCGAATGAGTCAGCGCCAGTTGGACCTGTGGCTGCCCCCGTTTCATCCGTATAGCCGCAAGGTCGTCTGCCTGCGCTTGAGCGAAGATAATCGCCCTGTGCCGCCGGAAATCGAGCGAGGGGGCCAAAGTTTGAAAGCAGGCTTTCGCTGCGCCGGCTTGTTTGCAGAGCCGGGAGCGCAGAAGGCGGCGCTGCGTGTTTTAACTGATTTGCGCGGCGGGTTCTCGCTTAATCCGGTTCCTGTCTTGCAGGCCGCGCTTGCCGACACCGTGTTTTACCCTCCGTTCCCGCGCGTGGGCCAGGACCATGCACTTCGCATGACCGGGGTTCCTTCCCTGTTTGCGGCTTCGGTCCGGCAGGATGGCCGGGCCGTGCCGGCCTCACTGGTCCGGCTGCCCAGCCCGGACCCGCTTGCCGCCGAGCCGGATGTGCAGGTGCAGTTTCCGCAGACAGGCGCAAGCGTTACCCAGGTCAGGCTGTATCACAGCTCGCTGGGAGGACAAGCCGCGTCTTTGCTTGACCTGCCCGCCGTGCTGGAAAAAGCGCCCTTGCGCTTTACGGTGCCTTATCCGCCGCTTGGCGGCATGACGGTCGGCGGCCCGGCGGACCGGGCGGAATGGGCGAGGACAGCCTGGTATCAAAGCGTCCTGCGGCCGCCGCTGCTGTCGGAAGGAGACTTGATTGAGATTATCCGGCAGCGGCAGCAGAGCCTTGCCGGGAGCGATGCCCGCCCCTTGCTGCGTCTTCGGTCCGCCGCCCGCTCCATCGCGCATGACCCAAGCTTCGGCGGCGCACACTGGCGCTCCTATCTGTGGCCGTCGCTGATCGCCCGCCCGGAAAGCTTTGAGGCCGGCGGCGAGCTTCCTTCGCCGGATTCTTTGCCGCTGATCCAGAAGCTGATTTTGACGTTTGAACGCACTGCCGGCACGGACGCGCCCGGCTTTCTTTTGTCGGACATGGCGAATTATCTTGCTTCGGCGCTGTCTCAGTATTTTGTGCTGTCCACATTTCAGATTGAAGGCCGCCTCGCATGAACAACTCGGAAGACAGCGCAGAAAACGAAGCAGAAAATGAAGGCGTCGTGTTTCCGCAGCTCAGCGGGCTGAACTGGCCTTCTTACCTGCTGGAAGCCTGGCGAATGCTTGCCGCGCTTGGCGTTCCCGAAGAGAACATCCGGCTTGTGCCGGAAATCGGCCACTTCGCCGTGCCGGAAATCAGTGAGCAGGAGCCGCCCGGCCCTGTTTATGATGCGCTGGGTGAGCGGCTGATCGTTCACCGAGTTGACCCGGCGCAGGTCCGCCCGCGCCTGACGGTCAGCGTCCGGGCGGACGCGCTGGACTGCTTCCGCCGAAACCCGCTCTCCGGCGTGGAGGAAAGGCAGACGCGCACGATGGGCCGGCTGGCCCACTTTCTGCCGCCGCTGCTGGCGGGACTGCCCGGCGCCGCGCCTGTCGATCCGGCGCTGCCGCCGATGAGCGCCCTGGCACACCAGATCGGGGAAAGTTATCCTGAGCTTCGCGCCGTTCTGCCGGAAGAGATTCGGGAGGATTTAGAAATCGGCATTGCCATCGCGCTGACGGTTCTCACCGCGCTTGATCCCGAAGAACAGGCCGCCGCCGCGACTCGGTACAGCGTGCAGCACGCGGCCCCCGAAGCCCGCGCGGCGCGTCATGCCGCCTGGCTGACACTGGCCGATAAGCTGCCCGCACGCGGCATTGACGGCATCGGCGACGCCGATCTGCCCCTAGCGCTTGCTTTCTTTCGGCAATGGGCGGACGCCCTGTACGGTCCAAAGCCCGAAGCCGCGCCGCCGTACCCGTTCTGGACGGAGCTGAGCGCGGAAGACGCTCTTCGCCAGCGTCTTTTGCTGCGGGAAATGGAGATCGCGCTTTCCTATGAGACCGTTTCCGGGCGGGAAAAAATTATCCGCGAGATGGTGGAACTCATGGCAACCGAGGCGTTCCTGGCAACAGCGGTTTTTGACTCGCTGCACGGGATTGGCTGGGTGCATGGGCGCATCACCGACATGGCCGCCGGGAGTCCCGATTTGGACGGCTGGTTTCTTTCAATCACCGGCGGACAAAACAGCCGGTCTCTGATGCAGGCGAAGCTGGCGCACTGGGCAGAATCGGCAGACGGCGTTCTTGGGGTAAACGCATCCGACCTTGCCGTGCTGGAGGAAACGGAGCAGGCGCAGCTTTGGGCGCTGGCGGCCTGGCGGCGCGATACCGCCGACCCGGTTCTGCTTTTAGAAACAGCGGTGCAGCGCCTCATTCACCCGGAAGCGTCGGTGGAATGGACCCGCTACGCCCCTGCGCCGAGCCGTCCCGGCACGCTGCTGTCCCAGCCGGGCAGCACGGCGATTTTGGGGGGCGCAGCCCTGCTGCTGTATCCGGGCGTCAGGATTCAGATGCCGGTAGACAGCACCGGTGCCCAGGGCGTGCGAGCCGGAGCGGTGCTTGGCCTGCTGCTGCGCGTGTTCCTGCCGGTCTGCTGCCGCGTGGAAGTGCTGTGGCGTCAGTCGGCGGCGCGTCTGGACCAGCCGACTTACCTGCGGCATGAGTTTCAGACGGGGGCGGTGCTGTCCGAGGCGGGCATGGCAGATGCCGAAGGAAAGACGCTGAGTGACCCGCTGACACTTTAAACCCCGCTCCGAATCGGGTATATTTGGAGTTAAGCGGCGGGTTTGAAGCAGAGGTTTTGAAAAATGCGTAAGTTTGATCTGGTCTCCGTGGACTGGGACAGCGTTCGGTTGATGCAGGCGGGCCAGTTCAAGCAGGAGACGTTCTACCTGGAAGAGCTGGTGCGCTGGTCGCTCCAGCGCGGGCGGATTGCGGGCCTTCTGAGTCTTGCGGAAGACGGCATCAGCCGGCCCTCCCCCGAAGGCGACCGGCTATACTCGGTGACGGTGCGCGGCTGCCAGGCGGTGGGCGCTTCGGGCCAGATTATTGACATTCCCGATGAATCGGCGCTTGCGCTTCGCGGCGTAATTGAAGCTGCCTCCACAATTGTTCCGCTGTACGTCGGCGTTTCCAAATCGGAGCGTGACCCGGAGCCGCAGCTTTATTCCTCGGTTGACACCGGCCTGCTCGGCTGCCGTGGCCTGCGGCGCTTGTACAAGCTGTCTTCCGACAGCAGCGATGCGTCTCTGGACTGGGTCCAAATCGGGCAGTTTGAAAAAACGCCTTCGGGACTGGCGGTTGACCGCGACTTTTTCCCCGAAGCGTTATTCTTGTCCAGCCATGCCGGGCTCTGGCGTGCCCAGCAGACGCTGCGGGCGCTGGCCCGGCAGGGGCTGGACCTGCTTGTGCGCCATTCTTCGGCAGCGATCCAGCGTTATGCGGTTGCAGCGACTTTGGCCGGCTCGCTTGGCCCGGCCGCCCGCGCCGCCGATGACCACACTTATCCCCGCGCTTATTTTGATCAGCTTGGCGGCATTCTGGCGGCCCAGCGGGCGCAGATACTGGCCTTGCCGGCCCCCAGCCTGCGCGTGTATCAGGAGGCGGTGGATGGCCTGGAAGACACACTGGCCTACCTGGAAACGGCGGACTGGACGCTCGGCCAGGCGTTTTTAATGATCCGCGAGTGTTTTGAGCGTCTACTTCGTTTGTATCCGCCGCTGCTGGAATCGCTGGAAGCCGCCGCCCCGCAGCCGGAGCGGCGTCTGCTGGACCATGAAACCGTCGCCGTTGCCCAGGGACCACGCCGGAGCCAGGCAGAGGACGAAAGGCCGGACCCGGAGCCGCCCCGCCGGTCAGGCATATTTATGAAACGCACATCGGGGTCTTAGGCGCATCGGGGTCTTAGGTACATCAGGCTCTTAGGCGCATCAGGGTTTTAGGCGCATCGGGGTCTTAGAAGCGGAGACACGGGGCTGAACCCCCGTGCTTTAAAAGTGCAGATTCCCGCCTTCGCGGGCAAAAGAGACTATTGCCAGAGTATTTCTTCGCCCGCGAAGGCGGGCGCTTGCACTTCAAAGCCCTGCCGTTTAGGGCAGGGACCTCATCACAGCTTGTGATACAGTCTTTAAGCAAAACTTGAGGCCGCTGCGCCTGCTGCTCACGGCTCTGTTTTCGGGTAAAATAAGTTTCATGGCTTTTTCCCTGGCGTCTACATGCTGGCCGACCCGCTTTATTGCCAAGTGGCTGGCGCTCTTCTTCGGCGCGTCCCTTTGCGGCATCGTTCTCAGCGCGTTCGTGCATCGGCATCCGGCGGTGAAGCCGGCCCCGCCTGCGCGGGTGCAGGTGAACCTGCTGGCGATTGAAGTGTATGCCGATGGAACGCGGGCGCCGGTTCCCGCCCTGGTCTCAACCGGGGGAACCGGAGACAAGCCCATCCCCGAAAGCGACCAGGGAGCGCTGTCTGCGGACCCGAAGAAGCCGACCGCCATTTCGCGGGTGCCGGGGTCAAAACTCTGGCTGATTTTCCAGTGGCAGGGCCATTCCGAGCCGCGCCTGATCAACCCGTGGCCGCAGTCAAAGATTACATATCAGGTTGAGTTCCGGCTGAACCGTCCCCATCCACCGAAGGTTTCACCGGCGAAAGTTTCACCGGCAGCCCGGCCCCCTGCGGAGCGTCCTCATGCTTAGTCGTTTTTTGAGTTTTTTCGGCTTTGTTCCGGGATTGTCTGGATTATCCGGGCTGTCCGGCCCCAGCAGCAGCTTCGCCGAAGATGGGTTTGAGGCGGAAGGCGAAGCAAAGGTCGCGTTCCAGCCCGGAACGAAAATCGCCACGTCGGACGATGAAGAAAATCCCGACGAGCGGCGGACGCGGATCACCGACCGGGACCTGGTCTGGCCGGGCCGGACTGAAAAAATCCAGATCAGCAACCCGGAGCCGGTCGCCCTGCGCTTTGATTTAACGGTCACTGATCTGGACTCGGCGTTTTATATCCGCCGCCCTGCCGCCGGCGGCACTCCGCAGCGCGAAGGCGGCGTGCTGCTTCAGCCGGGCGAGGAAGCGTCGTTTGAGGTCATTTTCGTGCCGCCGCCCGGCGGCGAAAAGAAGCGCACCCGCACTTTCAGCTTTGTTCTGACCTGCTATGACCCCCGGCGCGTCGCCGACCCCGGCGAGATTGTCCAAGACCTGCCCTTGCGCTGGGTCGCGCTGCCGACTGCGGCGGACCTTCAGATCGCGGCAGTGCCGCCTTTTGTCGTCCTGCGCCCGTGGCGGCGCGAGGCACGCTTCGCGGTCAATCTCCAAAACAAAAGCTTTCTGCCCCCGGCCATTGGGCTGACAATCCTGCGCGGCGCCACCAAAGAGGCCCTGGACCGGAGCGGGGAGACGGTAGGAACGATTGAGCAGTCGCTGGCGGCGCGGACGCCGGGCGTGTGGCAGTGCGTCCTGCCGCCTCCCACGCGGCGCGGGTCGTACTATGCAACCGTGCGCGGCGCGGCGCAGACCGCAGACGCGCACTCCCTTCCCCTGGCGCTGCCGCGCCCGGTCGCCGTGCGCTACGTTCCCTGGCTGCGGCTGGGGCGCGACTGGGTGTTTTTGATTGCCGTGCTGCTGCTTTTGTTTTGGCTGGTTTGGGGGGTTCCTGTCCGCAAAACGCCCATTGTGCGGGTCTCGCTGGCTTTTGCCGGCCTGGACAAAGGCCAGCTTCCCGCTGACAGCCGTTTGGAGGACCTGACGGCCCAGATGATCTTGACCGATGAGCGCGGGCATGACCTCGAAGGCCAGACGCCGACGCCCGGCGTGGTTCTTAACAATGCGTTTGAGTTCACGGCCCCGCCGCGCTGGTACGGCTTCCGCTGGTTCTTCGGCTCTTATGCCGGCTGGAACGGGTTCAGCCGGGTGCCGCAGCATTTCCGAGTTGCCATTGCGCCGGCGGAGTCCGAAAAAGAAGCCTTTAAGCGTTATGACCTCAACACGCTGCTGCCCGACGGCGCTCCGGCTTATGACATCAAAACGGCCACGAAGCCTTTTGGGACGTGGGTGACGCCGGCCACTTATGTGGTCCAGTCGGCGCATGGCGTTTTTGTCAACCTGCGCCTGGGCGCACTCGGCGCATTGTCGGGAAAAGAACTGGACCGCGTGAGCGTGGCGTATGCGCTGGACGGCGAGGAGCAGGCGCCGCGCACGTTCCAGCTTCTGCACGACGGCGCCGGCCAGCTTCGCCCGCTGACCCTGGATTTGACGGATGCCGTGCCGCTTGGCTCGTCCAAAGAGTTCACGGTGAAAGTCACGGCGGACGGGCTTTCTTCGTATTACGCCCAGCCGCTGGAAGTGCGCCGCCAGGACAGGCCGTTTTCAATGACCCTGGCGTTTCCAAAAGCCTACCCCCGAACAGCGTCCGGCACGTCTGCCCATCCGCCGGTGACGCCAGCCGCGCCGCTGACTTCCGTGCCGCCGGTGACGCCGCCCGTTGCGGTCACGCCGACTAACCCAGCAACTCCGGGAACGCCGGCTAATCCGCCTAATGCCGGAACGCCGGCCCATCCGCAGACGCATATAGCGTCAGCCGTGCCGCCGGGGCACCCCGTCGCCGCGCCGACACACCCGGCCGCGCATCCCGTTGTCCCCCCGGTGCAGCAGCCGGCCGCGCACCCGGTCACGATCCCGGTGCCGCCGGTCCAGACAATCACTGTAGCGCCGCCGGTTCGGCCTCATCCCGCGTCTCAGCGTCCCAGCCCGCTGACCGCGCCGGCAGGGCTGGTCGCGCAGCCGGCCGGGCCGACCGAAATTCGTTTGCAGTGGCGTCCTGTACCGGGCGCGGGGAAATACATCTTGTACCGCAGCGGCGGGCCGGGGCGTGATGGAGGGACTCGGCCGGTTGCTGCAAGCCAGACGACATTTTTGGACGCGGGGCTGACGCCGGGGGTGATCTACCATTACCGCCTGCAAAGCAAGCAGGGCCGTCTGAGCAGCCCGCTGAGCGCTCCCACGTCCGTGCTGACGCCCGCGGTGGCCGCAGTCCCGGTCACGGTGCTGCTCAGCGCGGCGGTGAACGGGCATAATCTCCAAGTCGTGACAAACTTTACCAACGTCTCGACCCGGCCCGTTTATCTGGACAAGATCAGCGGCTGCCTGGACGGCAAAATCGGGGATGACGTTTTTCAAGTGACGGCAGACGGTCAGCCGGTGCCGTTTTCCGGCAGGAAGACCCCGCGCCCTGCCGTTCCGGGGCCGCGTCAGTTTGCTTTGCTGGCCGCCGGTGAGACCCGGCGGGTCGTTGTCACGCTGAACCATTCATATCGCCTGCCTTCGGGAACGCACACCTACAGCATCATTTACAGCGCCGCGCACAATTATCCGGCCCGGCTCCAGAGTCTGACCCTGCGCTCGGCCCCGGCCCAGTGCGTCTTGACTCGTTAGCGATGCAGCGGGAGCGGCAAGCAGAGCGAATGTTCCCCTGCACCAGCCGGGTACAATAATTGCAGCAAGACGGAAGGGATGCTATGGCCTTTCAAATCAATATCGTAGGCGCGGACACGCTGTCTCTGCCGAAGCTTATCACACAAGTGCGGATTGAGCGGGCGCTGTATGACCACACGCGGGCGCAGATCACTTTGCGCTGGCAGGAGCAGGACCGCTACGGGGACCGAGACGCGGCGACAATGGCGGCCAAGATGCTGAGCTGCACTGTGGACCTTCAGTGGCAGGACAACGACCTCACCGAAAGCGTGGACTGCTTCCACGGCTATATTGAGAATATCTCCGCCCACCGGGAAACGTCCTCCACCAGCCTGGTCCTTAACTGCATCAGTTTCAGCAAGCGCACCGATCTTGTCCCCCTCTACCGGACATTCCAGGCGACGACGCTTCTTGACATCGCCCAGCACATCGCGGGACGCCAGCCGCTCATCCAGGTGGCGCAGTCCGGCGACATGACCATGCCGATTGATCTTTCCGTGCAGCACGCCGAAACGGACTGGGCGTACCTGGCTCGGATGCTGCACGCCTGGGGCGTGCCGCTGGCGACGGAAGACAAAACCGGCAAAGTCATTTTGGGCGCACGCGGGACGGAAGCCAAGCAGGATTTCCCGGACGTTTCCTACGGCTGGACGCAGGTGGACTTTCTTGGGGGACTGCACGCCCTGCCCGTTCTCGCTTCCGGCGGGAACAGCGGGCCGACGGCCATCACGCAGAGCCAGCTTGCCGCCTTCCAAAAGCAGCTTTCACGCCGGGCCGCCGATTACTTCGCCATCCCCGCGCACCCCGACATCAAGGGGACGCACAGCAAGACCGTGTCCCAGGTGGACACCAGCCACTACCACCTGAAGCTGGAAGGGGCTGTGCTGGCATTCTCGCCGGGCGAAGTGGTCTCGTTTGAGGGCCAGCAGCACCTCATCAACCGCATTTACATTGAAGGCTATCCGCAGCAGGCGACGGCCACGCAGGAGTTCTGGCTCCAGCCGCTCACCCTGCCGCTGCCTGCGGAGCGCAAAACGCCCCAGTGGCCGTCGCGGGCCGTCTGGGCGCACGTCACGGCAAACGAGCATGACCCGCAGCAGCAGGGCCGCATCCAGGTGGAGTTTGAATGGGAGCATATGGACCCGCAGGCATCGGGCGAGCGGGCGTGGCTGCACACCTTGACGCCCTACGGGGGCGGGTCGGGCAGCGCAGGCATCGGCGGCAGGCAGTCGGGGCAGTACAGCGGCTTTTACTCGCTGCCGGAAGTCGGCGAGCGGGTGCTGGTGGAGTTTTTGGGGGACTGGGACAGCGAGGCGGTGATCATCGGAGCGGTGCGCCAGCATCCGCAAGGCACGACCTACAACCCCAAGCAGACCAAGCGGTGGAGTACGCCCAGCGGCAACGAAGTGCTGATGCACACGCTGGGGGGCAAAGACGTGTTCCAGGTCAAGACAGCGGGCAAGATGGCCTTTGAGAGCCAGATCGAGAAGGGCCGGCACTCCCTGACCATCAACTCCGGGGGCAACCCCAGCGACATGATCCACTACGAGGGCAGCGGAAGCAGCACGCACTTGTCCATCCATGTGGCAACCGACCTGCACATGCAGGCCGGCAACAACATCACCCTGGAAGCTAAATCCATCAATCTGCTCACGACGGAAGAAATCAGTCTGCGTTCGGAGGGGCTAGGCGGCATACGGCTGCAAGCGGACACCGACGGCATTGGCATTCACTCTCAAGCGAAAGGCGTCAGTGTGCAAGGAGAAACAGGCATTAGCCTCAAGGCTCCTGCAAACATAGTTGCACTGGAAGGGGGAACAGGCGTGACCGTCAATTCTAAATCAAAGCCCGTCGCCATCAATGGCGGCCCGAATGTAGAGATTAATGCAGGCCCGATCCCTGATATTCCGCCTCTGCCGCCGGCTAAGTGATTCGTGAGGCTGATACTCTGCAATTTGGTATCGGATTGTGCTTGAAAGGAAAATGCTGTGAGCCTATACTACACTCCTGATGTCCAGTTCTTCCTGCCTGATGAGCTGCAAGACCGCTCTGTTCTCGCCTTTGCATTGCCATTTATTGAAGACCCCAATGGTGTGGCTTCGTTCAGCTTCGTCGTGACGCGCCACCTCACGCCTCAGCCCACAGAGCCGTTTGTGCATGCCGACCAGGTTCTGGCGGAGCTGCCCCAGGTGCTTTCGGACTACCGCTTGGTCAAGCGGTCTAGCCTCGTGCTGGACCACCGCTCCGCCGAGCAGGTTGAGTTTGCGTGGGATTCTCACGGCGAGCCGATGCAGCAGCAGCAGACATTTGTTGGAACTCAGGGCGGCATCCTCACTCTGACGGCAACGGCGACGACGCCGCTGTTTGAGGAGCATCGCCCTCTTCTGCAAAAGATGCTGATCGGCTTCAAGTTCCTGCGGTAAGTTCCTGCGATGATGTGCCGCAGAAAGCAGCTGATGTGCCGCAGAAAGTAGCTGATGTGCCGCAG
>CAXUBO010000086.1:0-3441 GCA_964249345.1 uncultured Armatimonadales bacterium
GCTGACGACCTTCACAGCCGCCTGGTAGACACGCGCTTGCTCGGACTGATACTGGGCCGTGTGGAGCGTGTGCTTCTTGGCCGCCTGACGGTAGAGCGCGTCCGCCTGCATGGACAGCAAAGTGACCAGGCTCAGGCGGTAGGAATCTTGGTCGGGCGAGGACGAGTCCAAGTGCTCCGACAGCTTCCAGACTTTGCGGCCCGGCAGCGTGGCGACATAGCTGCTTTTCGCGTGCAGCTTCGCCAAAGACGTTTGGTTTGGCCCCAGCAGGGTCAGGCCGTCGGCGCTGAGGTGAATGCCGTTATAGGCAGGCTGGAACATGTCGCGCAGATCGGTCGCCAGCAGGTCGCCGTAGTTGTTCGGCGGCATTCCCATCAGAAGCTCTTCGGTCTTGACGATGGAAGCCGTAGAATAGTGGCGCGTCGCGAGAAAACCGGGCTTTGCGTAGGGGCTGATGACGATCATTGGGGTCCGGTGCGGGTCCAGGTGGTCGCGGCCGGACTGAGCATCATCGTAGGTCATAAAGATCGCCGTGCCGGTGCCGTCGGCGCTGTTGTAGTAGATCGGGCTTTGCATGATGTGCTTGACCACCATGCCGAGGGCCGTGTCGCCGTCGGCGATCAGCTCCGCGCCGGAAGGACTGCCGCCGGTAATAGAGATGTTGGTGGTCGCCGCCGGGTTGCCGGAGTGGTCGTTCGGCTGGTACAGGTAAATAAACGTCGGCAGCGTGTTGTTTGCCAGCATCCGGTCGAAGTCTTTGTTGAACTCTAGAGCGCGGCGCTGGTCGGAGATGCCGAAATTGTAGCCGGGGTAGTTCTTGTCTAGATGCGGCTCGCCATTAGAATTGTTCTCGCCTAGAATGGCAAGAATGGGGTTCTTCAGGTAATACGACTGGCCCAGCCCCTGCGTCGGCGAAGAAACATCGCTGGCAGCGACTTCGGCAGGCGCATTTGCGGCGGGGGCGGGAGCGCCGTTCTCGTTTTGGCCGTTCAGAACGCCGCTGCTTTCCGGGGCGACGGGGACGCCGGCGTTGCCGGAAGCCGGGTCAATTGTGATGGCCGGATTTGCGTAGCCGTTGTCGGTTCCGGTGACGCGGATTAAAGCCCCATAGTCTTTGAACGAGACGCCGTTCCGGGCGGCATTGTTGAAGATGTAGCCGCCTTCCGGGTAGTCTTCCGGCTCCATGTTCTTGTTAGACAGCAGGCCGCGCCCGCCCTTAACCAGCAGTGTTTTCTCCGTGAAATCCGAGGCCGTGCCGGAGGCGGAGAACTGATGCCCGCCGTCGCTTTCCTCAGCATCCGAGTAGTAGTTGACGCCGGTGGCGAACGTGTCCGCCAGCGCCTGCGTGTTCAAAGCAATCGAGGTGAAGCCGGTCGCGCCGGTGACGGCATACTCGGTGTCTAGGCTTGTCGCGCCGCTCGCCAGATTGTAATTGGGGTCAGCGAAGACGCCGAAGTGGGTCTGGTTGCCGAGCATGGAGTCAAAGGTCTTGTTCTCGTGCAGAATGAAGATGACGTGCTTGATCTTGCCGGAAGCCCCGCCGCCGATCGGCACGATGCTGGCGTCTAAATTCGCCGGGTTCTGAACGGCATAATCGTTGCCCAGGGCCGTGGTGCCGTCCAGGGGGTAGCCTGCCAGATTGACTTTTTGCAGGGTGCCGAACATGGAGTTTGAGTTTGAGAACGACTCGATGCCGCTGGCAGTGGGATTGCCGGCGAAATCCGTCTTTGGATTAAGGTCCTCGGCGACGCCTTTGTCGTTGACGATGTAAAGCGTCTTGCCGTCCGCGCTGATGCTCAGGGCAGTCGGGTACCAGCCAGTCGGGATGCGGCCCAGCAGCTTGGGCTGGGTAGGCGTGGAAACATCCAGCACGGCCACGGAGTCGAGGCCGGCTTCGGCAACATACAGCCGCGTGTTGTCCGGCGAGACCGCCAGAGCATTTGGGTAAGAGCCGTGGACGAGGTGGCCGTTCGTTGTCGCGGGGCTGATAGGCAGCGGTGAAAGATTGAAGTCGGCCAGCCTGCGGTTGTTAGCGACCAGGATCATGCCGAGCGCATCGGAGTTGGACTTAGTGACATACTCCACTTCCTGAGCGCCGCTTCGGACAATCGCGGTCGCGGACGGGTGCGTCTCGCCAACAAGGTTGCGGTCGTCAATCCCGCCCGGCTGGCCTTCGTAGACGCTGCCGAGAACCGAAGCGTTCGCGGGGTTTGCATTGGGGATGCTAATCAGCGAAATGGAAGAAGTCTGCGGGTTCGTGCCGCCGGTGCTTGTGATCGGCACAAAGAACAGCGAACTGATTGCGGATGCGGAGGAGCTAGGGGTCACTGCCGCAAGGGCTGAGACGCCCCCATTGGCATCCAAGGTAGGCTGGCCGATAAACGTGTACGGCTCGACGCCCCAGTTGGACACCAGAACTTTGGTTCCATCGCGGCTGACCGTCACGCCGTAGGGGAAGAAGCCGACGGGGATTTGCTTGATGACCGTGTTTGTCGCCGTCGCAATCACCGCCAGGCTGTTGTCGCCGTTGCAGGCCACATACAAATACTTGCCGTCAGGGCTAAGGGCCGAGCCTGCGGGGAACGAAATCTGCGCGGCGGCGACTGTGCCGCCGCTGGTGCCGCTGTTTTCCGGGAAGTCACCCTGCGTGAACGACGCCGACTTGGTAAAGTTAGTCACCGAGCCATTCGGCGTGATTGGGTTGATTTTGATAGGCGTGCCGGAAGTCAGCGTCCCCGCTGCGGTCGCCGTGGGCGGGGTGAACGTCAGCACTTTGACGTTCTGGTCGCCGCCGCCGGAGGCATAAACCGTGTAGCCGCTGCCGCTGGGAACGACTTGCAGGCCGACAAACAGCAGGCCGACGCTGGCCTGGGCGGCGACAGTCATATCCGAAGTCCGCAGCACGGTGACAGAGTAGCCGCCGAGCAGGTTCACGCTGCCGCCCGCCGAGGTGGAAGAAGCAAGGGTGGACAGGCCGCCGGTGATATTGCGCTCGTCATCGCAGGAAATAATAAGGTACTGGCCGTCGGGCGTCAAGGCACTGCCCAGCGGGTGCATTCCGATTTGGGCCACCACGCCGGCGGGAGTCACTTTTTTGCCGTTCGGCAGGACGCCGTCAAAGTAAGTCGGGAAAGAGCCGGGCGGCAGCGCCAGTTCTTTGGATTTGTTCGGGCCGGCCAGCAGCTCCGCGCTGCTGTAAGCGCTGGTCGCGGCGCCGTCGGCTCGCAGCCCCTCAGACGTGCCGTAAACGGGAGCAGTGATGCTGCCCCAGTTGGTCCCGTCTACCTGCGCGAACGCAGCGGAGCCGCCGAGCAGGGCCAAAAAAGCCGCGCCGAGCGCAGCGGCACTGCCTTTGAGTTGGGTTCGTTTCATAATAAGTGATTTCCTCAGCATTGACGATTACGCATCTATTTTACGATTTTGATCTTGGTTACGATTTTA
>CAXUBO010000086.1:3541-7777 GCA_964249345.1 uncultured Armatimonadales bacterium
CGATTTTAATCTTGTGAACCGGCGAGGCGGCGGCGCATCACAGCCACGCCGCCGAGACCAAGCGCCAGCAGGAGACCCAGCGAGACGGAAGAAGACGCTTCCGGCACTGCCGCCGGCGCGATGATGTTCACCGTATTCACGACGCTGCCGCCGCTGATCAGGCTGAAGGTGCCGAGGGCGGGGCCGGTGGGAACAGGTCCGAACAAGCTGGCAGCGAAAAAAGAAGACACATACTGCGGTGTTGCCGGCCCGCCAAAAGTGGTCGCCGTGTTGATCGTCTGCGCGGGGCCGGGACCGATAGAGCCGGTCAAAGTCGCGGAAACAAGCGAAGCGCTTGTCGTAAACGAGTTTGTGTCAGCGCCGATGGTGCTTGTGTCCAGGCTGCCCATCAAAATAGTTTGGGTGAAGCCACCGGCGAACACTTCGTTGATCTGAAGATTTGTAAAGGTCAAATTGTCGGTAACGGAATAAACAGGATCGCCGCCGGAAAGCGTGTCATTTTCAATGTCAAAATAATAAGATGGGGGCGGGGTTTGGGCAAACGCGCCGGGAGCGGACAGCAGGGCGGCTCCGGCAGCGGCAAGGCCGGCAGCCGGGCGCAGGGCGAAGGGCAGCAGGAATTTCATAAGATCAAGCTCCTTGTTCGGATAAATATCTGGTACAGCCCGGCAATTATGGCTGAGCGATGTTAAGAGAACATTAAGCCAAGATGAAAAAAGCGAAGATGAAAGAAGTTGTTAGGACAAGGCCGCCAACACCTCCCCAATCCTGTGTCTTCTGGCCGCTGTCTATCCTAGCCTCGGAAGTTATTCTGTGGCTATTGCTTGGCCGTCTGCTGCTCGGCCATCTGCTGCTCGGCATGGCGCACGGCGGCACGGGAAGCGGCCAGCGGGTCGGCGCCGCCCAGCCACTGTTCCAGCGCCGCCGGGTTGTCCAGCGCGGCCTCAAGCGCCGTATTCAGCTCGCACCGGCGGCCTTCTTCCGGCAGACCCGCCTGCCGCAGCGCCCTGGCAGCGCCTTCGCGCACTCCCGACTCGATCCCGAAAGGGCGCTGGTCCTGCACCGAGCGCAGGTCCCCTCCCCCGTCCTGCATGACGCGGGCGCAGGCGCGGGCGTCTCGGCTGTTCCAGGAGCGGCAGCCTAAAGGCCGGGCGGCATAGGCCGCGCAGCGCCCGTTCTCCAGCAGGGCGCACGGCACGGCGACCCGGACACGCTCTTCCGGGGAAAGCCCCTCTACTTTGGCCGCCGTGAGGCGCACGCGCTCTTTGATCTCGGCCAGCCGCGCGGGAGAACAAGTGGCTTTCAGATGCTCCGCCAGCAAAAAAACTTCGGGAGGCGACGCTTCCACGGTCAAAAAGCAGCAGAAAGCGCACCCGGCGGCGCAGTCGTGCGGGACTACATGAAGGCTTTGTATGTAGCGCCAGGTCTGCTCGTAGAACCCATGCGAGGCGCCTGCGGCCCCCAGCACGGCCGCAGGCGTTACGGAGCTGCCGAGGCTCGTTTGGAGATGCGCCTGAACATCCCCGGCCAGAGCGCGGGCAAACGGCAGCATCTTGGCGGGCGTGGCCGCAAAAGCGTCCTTCGGTACGGCATGGGTCTTTTCGGTGTGCATCTTGGTCAAATCCAAACTAGCCAAATCCAAACTAGCCAAATCCAAATCAGTCAAATCCGAAGCTGCCGTAGTCGGCGCTGGTGACGCGCCAGACTTTCGTCGGAATGATCAAAAAACGGTTGGTGTCTTCGCGCTTCCACTGGGCGGTGATGTCGTGGCTGTACAGAACATGGCCGTCTGCCGCCGAGAGAACTTCCAGATGGCTTGTGGAAGTCGCCGTGTCGCCGGAAACGCTGATGGTCGGCAGGGACTGGGTGATGTGAACCGGCTCACTGCCCTGCACTTTATTTAAGAGAAAGCGAAGCTGGACCGGGCTGGGAACATTGGCATCATGGTAGTTTGCCGAAAAAATGCTCATCACCCCGCCGATGTCATGCTTTTCTCCGGCAGCGCGGGCAGTTTCAAGCTGCTGGGCGATCTGCATCTGGTCCGAGACCGGCGGCTGGCGCAGGAAAAGGAGTGCGGCCACCACAAACACAAGCAGGAAGGCCAGCCAGAGCAGTATCTTGGACGAGGGTTTCATGCAGAGGATATACCCAGGAAGACCTCAGCCCCGCGTGTCTTTGCGTGACTCCAGCCGCCAGCGAAAGTTGAGGGGGCCGATGCCGTAGGTCAGCGAGAACGGCGGCACATGATACACGCTGATCCGGGGCAGGCGCAGCGGGTCGTCGCCGGGACGCGCCCGCCCGAATTCGGTAGTCACGGCCTGCGTGTAGCCAAGCTCCCGCGCCATTTCTGTAATGCTGCCGCTGTGATTTCCATACGGATAGCAGAGCACGGAGATCGGCGCTTGCAGCTTTTGCTCCAAAGCGTCTTTGCTGTCTTCCAGCTCGCGCCGGGCATCGGCGGGGCTAAGCTCCGCCAGCTTAGGATGGGTCGCCGTATGCGCTTCAAACGAGACATGCAGGTCGCGCTGCATTTCCGCAATCTCCGGCCAGGACAGCAGCGGGGTCGGCTCATAGCCTTCGGAGGCGACCCAGTCGTTTGTTTTGCCGACACGCTCGGAGACTAAGAATACCGTGTAGCAAAAGCCCAGCTCGGCCAGGAGCGGATGAACATTTGTTTTTAGGTTGGAATAGCCGTCATCAAACGTCAGCAGCACAGGTTTGGGCGGCAGGGCAAAAGCTCCGGCCCGCGCCGCCGCAAGCTGCCCAAACGTGATTGGCGTGTACCCGGCCCGCTTCAGCATTCGCATCTGCCCGGCAAATTCATCTGCCAAGACATAAAAATGCTTGTACTTCGGCGGGCGGAGCGCATCTTCGACCGCGTGGTACATCAAAATGGGAACAGGCCAGTTCATAAGCTAAGAAGAGACCGGGCAAAGCTCGCGGTACAGCGTCAGCAGGCGCTCAATCTGTCTGTCCTGGGTAAACTCGTTTTGGACAACGGCCCGGCCTGCCGCTCCCATTTCCGCCCGGCGCTCCGGCCCGCACACCGGGTCCAGCAGCCAGGCCAGCGCGGAGAATAGCTCGGAAGCATCGCCCGGCGGCACGAGCCGCCCCGTGACGCCTTCCCGGACAACTTCGCGGCAGCCGCCGACGGCGGTTGCCACAGCCGGCAGTCCGGCGGCCATGGCTTCCGCCAGCGCTAAGCCAAAAGCTTCATCTGCGGGCAGGTGGACCAGCAGATCAAACGCTGTCATCAGGCTCGGCACATCGGCGCGTGGCCCCGTGAAAATCACGCGGTCCCCAAAACCGCCCGCCTGCGCCTGCGCGAGCAGCCGCGCTTCTTCGCCGGGTTTTCCTTCGCTTCCAACCAGAACGACCCGCAAAGCCGGACAAAGCGTCAGCAGCGCCGGGAGGATCTCGAACAACTGCCGCTGGCCTTTGGCATCAAGCCGCCCAATCATGCCCAAAACGACTGCTTCCGAGGAAAGGCCGAGGCTTTGCCGCAGGACTGCACGCTGCCGCGCCGCTTCAGGCGAGCCGGGGACGGCAAATCGGTCCATTTTAACGCCGTTGGGGATCAGATGCACCAGGGCAGGATTAAGCTGATGCACCTGGCGCAGGTAATCACGCACCGCGCCGGAGACTGCCGCAACCGCATCCGTGCCCCACTCAAAGAAGCGCCCGCTCAGGCGGGAATGCTCCCCCAAAGGCCGGACCATGTGCGCGTGGAGGACCAGCCGGACCGGGCGGCGCAGAAGACGCCGGGCCAGCGCCGCGCCCAGCACTCCGGCCACATAATCCCGCCGCGAATGGACATGGACAATGTCGATGCGCTCCCGGCGGATGATCTGGGCCAGCCGCCGCGCCGCGCAAATGTCGCCGCTGTTCAGCACGCAGTATTCGGCCGTCGGCAACCCAACTGTGCGGCACCAGGACTCGACAAAGCCGCCGGGACGGCAGGCGAAACGAACGGAAACGCCGCGCCCGTGCAGCGCTTCCGCCATTTCCACCGAATGGGTCTCAATGCCGCCCTGGCTTTTGGTCGTGGCGACATACAGCAGCCGTGGCCCGCGTGCCGTGTTTGGCCGGCTTGTTTCCTGCCCGCCTGCTTCCGGCCTGCTTGCGGTCTGAGGCCGTTCCAGAACAGCGCTGCTGCTGACGCTCGGCAGACTACTACTGACGCTCGGCATACCATTTCTGCATAAATTGCTGATACTCATGCTGTTTTTCTTTGAT
>CAXUBO010000086.1:7877-16757 GCA_964249345.1 uncultured Armatimonadales bacterium
TTTGCCGCCGAATACGGCTGGTTCGGCTCTAGGGCGTCGCCTTCCCGGAAGATGCCGTCCGTGGTGCCGTAGACTTCGTCGGTGGAAACCTGATGGAACCGCTCATGCCCAAACTTCCGGGCCGCTTCCAGCAGCACAAAAACGCCGTTGAAGTTTGCCTGCACCGCGCTTTCCGGGTCTAAAATCGCCCGGTCGTTGTGGCTTTCAGCGGCGAAGTTTACGATCACGTCGGCGTTTTGGGCCAGATTGTTGACCAGCGGCGCATCCGTGATGCTGCCCTGAATGAACAGGAAGTTCGGGTTTTTCCAGACGTCGGCCAGATTGTCCAAATTGCCGGCGTAGGTCAGCGCATCCAAAACAATCACTCGGTAGTCCGGGTACTTGCCGAGCAGGTAGCGGACAAAATTCGAGCCGATAAAGCCCGCGCCGCCGGTCACAATCACTGTCTGCATAAGCGGTCCTACAGCCCAAATCGGCCCAGCAGGCCGCCCAGCATTCCGCCGCCGCCTGCGCCGCCCTGGCCGCCGGCACCGAGAACGTCATTCAGCAGGCCGCCGGCGGCAGGAAACCGATTGGCGACTTCCGTTACCACTTCCGGGTGCTCGCGGGCCAGCGCCATCGTTGTCGCCGCAAGGTCACCGTGGGACATCTGATTGGGGTCGGTGGTCCCGACGCCGGCTTGCCCCAGCAGGCTTTGGACATTGATGCCCTGCCCGCCAAGCTGGCTCATCACTTCGCCGAGCAGCCCGCGATGCGCGTCCACATCTTCCGGCGCGGCCTGCGCCATCACCTGCGCCGGGTCGCTCTGCCCCTGGTCATCATCTTGGTAGTCGTCTGGCATGGTTTGTCTCCTCAGCATTTCATGGGTAGTCAAAAGCTCATCGTTATGAACTCGGCGTGAGCATTTCATGTGAACTTATTATAACACAATGTCAAGAGAAGGGGAAGTGGACTACTGTGCTTTACCCGGCACGGCGGGCGTCAGCCCGTGCGCTTGAACTTCGGCGATGAGCTTTTTGGCGCCGGCGATGTGCTGGCCCGCCGGGAACTTCTGAAGGTAAGTGTGCCAAACGGCGATGGCCCGGCTGCTGTCGCCGAGAGCCGCGTAGGCACCACCTTCGTTGTACAGGCTGTTTTCGTGATTGGGGTCCTTGCGCTGGGCGAGCGCATATTGCTCCAGCGCCTTTTGCGGCTGGGACGACTTAAAGTAAGCGACGCCTAAATCCGTGCGAATGTCCGGGTTGTCAATGCCTTCCGCGATCGCTTTTTGGTAGGACGCGATGGCCTGCGCCCACTGCCCCTGGTCTTCTTCCTGGTCGCCCTGAAGCCGGTCCGCCTGCGCCCCGCTTGCTGGGTCCGGTGCGGTGACGCTTCGGCTTTGTGCGGCCTGGGCCAGCGCAGGCCGCAGCGCCAGATACGTTCCGCCGCTGCCAAGCGCCGCGCCTGCGATTCCGACGGCGGCATAGGTCAGAATGCCGAGTGCGGCTCCGCCCTTGCTCGGCGCGGGGGCGGCCCAGCGGGTCTTGCGAGGCATGGTCAGCGCACTCCCGCCGGCAGTTTTTCGAATGCGTCATGCATGCCGCTGGGAGCTGCCGGGCGCAGCGGCCTCTGGGCCAGCGCCTTGCGGGCCATGTCTTCCGCCGTGAGGCCCGCCATCTCGCGCAGCACGGGGATTGGGCCATGCTCAATGAAGTGGTCCGGCAGGCCCATCACCGAGACCGGAACCGTGAGGCCCGATGCGGCAAGAAGCTCCAGCACGGCGGAGCCGAAGCCGCCCTGCGCGACGCCGTCTTCTGCCGTCACGACAGACCCGCAGCGGCGGGCCGCACCCAAAATTGTTTCGGCATCTAAAGGCTTGCAGAACCGGGCATTGATGACGGTGGCTTCCACGCCCTGCGCGGCTAGAAGATCGGCGGCGTCCAGCGCGATTTTGACGCCGGCCCCAATTGCAACAAGGGCAGTGTCATTGCCCCGGCGCAGAGTTTCGGCCCGGCCCAGCGTAATCGGCTCGCTTCGCGTCCCTGCCGCCAGGCTGTCCTGCCCGCCGCGCGGGTAGCGCACGGCAATTGGGCCGGCATCGTGAGCCAATGCGAAACGGGTCATCGCCCGCATCTCATCGGTGTCTTTCGGAGCCATCAAAACTAAATTGGGAACGCAGCGCAGGTACGCCAAATCAAAAACGCCGTGATGGGTCCCGCCGTCGTCGCCGACTAAACCGCCCCGGTCTAGGAAAAAGCGCACGGGAAGATGCTGCAAGGCAACGTCATGGATGATTGGGTCATAAGCACGCTGGAGGAACGTCGAATAAATAGCGGCGACGGGCTTGAAGCCCTCGGCGGCAAGCCCGGCGGCAAAAACGACGGCGTGCTGCTCGGCGATGCCGACATCAAAAAATCGCTCCGGGTGCAGCTTGGCAAACTTGTTGAGGCCCGTGCCGTCGGGCATAGCGGCGGTGATGCCGACAATTTTGTCGTCGGTCTCCGCCAGATCATTCAGCGTCTCCACAAACGCATCCGTGAAGCTAACCCCAGCGGTTTTTGCTTCGGTCTTGCCGTCGTCCGGGCTGAACTTGCCGAGGCCGTGATAAGTGCGGGAGTTCGCTTCGGCATAGGGAATGCCTTTGCCTTTCACGGTCAGCACATGCACCAGCACCGGGCCTTTCAGCCGCTTGACGTGCTGGAACACGTTTACTAAATTCTCTAAATTATGGCCGTCAATCGGGCCGATATAGGTAAATCCCATTTCCTCAAACAGCAGCCCTTTGTGAGCAGGGGTCGCAAAATGGGTCGCCGTATGCTTGGCGGCCTTGGCGGCTTTCTTGATAATCCCGCTGCCGACCGGCATTCCGGCGATCATGCGCTTGGCCGTATTTTCGCCGGCCTGATACAAAGGCTCCATGCGGAGCTTAGCCAAATAAGTCGCCAGCGCCCCGACATTCTCGGCAATGGACATCTCATTGTCGTTCAAAACAATCGTAATGTCCGTGCCGTCATCCGCCGCGTTGTTCAGCCCTTCCAGCGCCATGCCGCCGGTCAAAGCGCCGTCGCCGATCAGCGCCAAAACCGAGTGCTTGGAACCGCGAAAGTCGCGGGCTTTGGCAAAGCCCATCGCCGCCGAAATGGACGTGGAGGCGTGGCCCGCGCCAAACAAATCATAAGAAGATTCGTCAATCCGCAGAAAGCCGGACAGCCCGCCATGCTGCCGGATGGTCGGAAGCTGCTCGCGCCGCCCCGTGAGTATTTTATGGACGTAGCCTTGATGCCCGACATCCCAGATCAGCTTGTCTTTCGGCAACTCATAAACTTTGTGCAGGGCCAGCGTCAGCTCGACGACGCCGAGGGACGGCGCGAGATGCCCGCCGGTTTTGGCGACTGTCTGAGTCAAGTAAACGCGGATTTCCTGGGCCAGCGTCTTCAGCTGCTCCGGGGAAAGCTGTTTGACATCGGCGGGACTGTTGATCCGGTCCAGCAGCGCGGGTGCGTTTGTTTCACTTGCGGGGATCGGTCTCACGGCGCTTGGTTGGGGCTGGCTGTCCATGCAGGGCGTTTCTTTCTTGCGTGTTCCATCAGTAGCGGCTTTCTGGGGAGTAGAGGGCATAGCGCATCATACCTACCCCGCTGTTGGCCTGTCACGATTATACCCGCCTTTGTCGCTTTATTTCACAAAGTAGTTTGCAGTTTTATAATTTTATTGCGGCTGCCCCTCGGCCGGCACCCCCGAAAATAAGTTCTTGCGGCGCAGGATCGCTTCCACCTGGCTCGCTTGTTCCACGGTAAAACCTATTCGGCGCGACGAGCCGCGCAGTTCGACAAAGAAAATCTCGGAGCGCGAAGGCCGGTGCCAGTCGCGCGGGAACCAGGTTTGAAGATCGCCGGTGCCTTGAATGCGGTACTGGCCGTTCCAGATGTTCGGCTTGACCGCCGTGACGCTTTCAATCTCCGAAAGCGGCACGGACTTATCGCCCAGGGGAAAATAGTAGCCCTTAAAGCAGATTGCGTCGTCTGTGATTTCCACTAAAGCGTCCGCGTACAGCAGAGGGGATGTTGCCATGATCAGCCTCCTTCTTTACGACCCTGTTTTTGTTTAAGACCCTGGCCGAACGAAAAGGTTGCCGAGCCTCAAACGCCCCGCCATGAATGGCGGGTCATCTCAGTTGGCAGCACAGCACAAGTATAGCACACGCCAAGTTTGTTTCTGCCGCGTTCGCCGCGCCCGCACGGACGGGTATAATGCCCAAAGAGACAAGATTTAGAAAGAAGTGTGCTATGGCTTTGAATGGGCGTGCGGTGATGCTGGCGCTGGCGGAAAACAAGGCGGTGAAGAGGACGCTGGTGCAGAACGGGATGTCCAAAGGCATGGTCCAGCGCTTTGTCGCGGGCGAAACCTTAGACGATGCCCTGGCGGCGGTGCGGCGCTTGAAGGCGCAGAACATCAGCACGGCGCTGGATTTGCTGGGCGAGAATGTCGCAACGGAAGCCGAAGCGTCGGCGTCCACAGACGCCTACATCGGCGTGCTGACGGCGGTGGCGGACGCAAACCTGCCTGCGCCGTATATCAGCATCAAGCTGACCGCGCTGGGCCTGGATTTAGGCGATGCGTTAGCCGCGAAAAACTTAACGCGCATTCTGACGGCAGCCTCGGCGTACCCCAGCGCGTTTGTGCGGGTGGACATGGAAGGCTCGGCGTATACGCAGCGAACGCTGGACATTGTGCGGGCCGCGCACCAGCACTTCGGCAATGTCGGGACGGTTTTGCAGTCGTACCTGCGCCGCACCGATGACGACTTGGCCCAGCTTAACGCCGGCGGCATTTCCGTGCGCCTGGTCAAAGGCGCTTACGCCGAGCCGGCAAGCGTCGCCTATCCTGATAAGGCCGATGTAGACGCGGCGTATGTCCGGCAAATGAAGGAGCTGCTGATGCACGGCAATCATCCGGCGATTGCGTCTCAAGATGAAAACATTCTGCGCCAGGCCAAGCGTTTTGTCCGGGAGCAGCGCATTGAGAATACGCAATTTGAGTTCCAGATGCTGCTCGGCATCCGGCGCGATTTGCAGGAATCCCTGGCCGCTGAGGGCTACTTTGTCCGCGCCTACGTTCCCTTCGGCGTTTCCTGGTATCCCTACTTCATGCGCCGCCTGGCCGAGCGCCCCGCCAACATCGGGTTCATTTTGCGAAACTTGGTGAAGTAGGCACCCCGATGAACACCGCTGATTACGCCGACAATTGGGACGCACTAACGCCGCCCTTGCAGGACGCGCTGACGCCGATGATTGAACGCTTTGAGGAAGCCGCCGACCTCTTGTTTGACCGGCGGCTTAATTTGTCGTTTGAGGCTGCCGTTAAAGACCTATCCATTCCCGGTATTGTCGCGCTCACCGACGGCCTGCGCGGCCTGCGAGACCTGCTTCAAGCCCATGTCACCGTGGAAGATGCCGCCGAAGGCCGCTTGCTGTTTGACGGTGCGTTTCCCCTCACGGCTTACGACCTGCCCCTGTACGCGCCGCCGGTCTACTTGTCCCAGCTCGCACAATACATGGACAGCCAGAACGTGCGCGTTTGGAAAGAGTCCACGGCAGCGGAAATCGTGGACACGCTTCTGGTCATGGCCCACTGCGTCCGCCCCGATATTGAAACTGCCCGCGTCCTAATCGCCGCTCTGCACGACATGACGTATCTGTACCCGCAAACGCTGGCCCAGGTGAGCGCGGCGGCAAAGCAAAGCGACGCGCCTAACGCCACGCACATTGCGAAAATTGCCGCGCAAATGGCGCAGAAACACGCCGCGCCGAAGTAACATCTTGACTTACTCGCTCTTGTCACTGCGCGGCCTCGCCGTGCTTCTTCTCGCTTCCGTTCCTGCCCTCGCACAAGCTGCGGTGCGGCCTGTGCCGTCTGCCGCATATCCCACCATCCAGTCCGGCATTGATGCCGCGTCGAACGGCGACATCGTGCTGGTCGCTGACGGCACTTTTTCCGGCCCCGGCAACCGCGACATTGACTTTCACGGCAAAAGCCTGATCGTCATGTCGCAGAACGGTCCCGCTAAAACAATTATTGACTGCGGCGGCCACAAGTCCAAAGACGGCTCCGGCAGCCATCGCGGTTTTTATGTTCACAGCGGCGAGAAGAAAGCGATCATCAGCGGCTTCACGGTCAAGAACGGCTATGAGATGCCGAGTGCGGACGCTCTTGCGGAGGCTCGGACGCCTGGCGATTTGAGAGAAAAGGAGGTCGGCTATTTCGGCGGAGGCGTGGTTTTCGCTGCCGGCGGCGGCAGTACGCTTTTGCTGACTCACTGCATTGTTTGCAGAAACGCCGCTTCTGCAAGCGGCGGAATTGATAACCAAAGCAACGGCGGCACGATTACGCTTGCCGACTGTTCTGTGTTTGGAAACGCAGCAGAAGAAGGCGGCGGAGGCATCAGCAACGGCACTGCCGGCGGCGGCAAAATCACCCTGCTCAACTGCGTTGTGTTCGGCAACACTGCGGATTTGGGTGGCGGCATTGTCAATGAAAACGATGCCGACAGCAGCGGCAAGATCAAGAGCGGCGGGATCACGTTCGTCAATTGTACCATCACTGAAAATAACGCCGAAGAAGACGGCTGCGGCAGCGGCGTCTTTAACTATGATGGAAAAAGCACGGCGGCGTTCATTAACTGCATTCTCTTTGACGACAAGGGCGATGAAATCAGGAACAGCGATAACACTACCGAGGTGAACGCTTCTTATAGCGACATTCAAGACGGCTGCCCCGGCAAAGGCAACATCAGCGCCAAGCCACGCTTTATCAATGCTGCCGCCGGCAACTTCCACCTCCAACCCTGTTCACCGTGCCTCGGCAAAGGCACGGCTCATGGTGCGCCTGCTGCCGACAGGAACGGCAAAACGCGCCCGAACCCGCCGAGCATGGGAGCGTTTGAATAGGTCTATCCCAACAAAGAAAAAGCCCCGGTCTCGCTCTGAGATCGGGGCTTTTTCTTTGTTATGGTTAGCGTCCGCGACGGGAAGGCAGGGAGCGGCGTCCATTGGACTGTGCGCCGCCGTCCCAGCCGCCGCCGTAGGTGCGGCCGCTGCCCCCGGAGCGGCGCATCTGCTGGCGTGCGCCTTGCCGGTTCTCGTTCGGGTCCACCGGGTTCGGGTCCAATCGCTGGCCGACCAGCTTTTCAATCGCCCGAAGCTGAGGCGTGTCGCCGTGGGTCACAAACGTCAGCGCCTTGCCGGAGCGTCCGGCGCGGCCTGTGCGCCCAATGCGGTGGATGTAGTCTTCGGCGTTCACCGGGACATCGTAGTTGATGACATGCGTGATATGCGGGACATCAATGCCCCGCGCCGCGACATCGGTGGCGACGAGAACGTCAATCCGCTTGCCACGGAACTGGGCCAAAACCCGCTCGCGCTGGTTCTGCGAAATATCGCCGTGAATGGAGCCGGAGCGCATTCCGGCATCAGCCAAAGTTTTCTCCAAACGGTCAACGCCGTGACGGGTGCGGGCAAACACTAAAGCGCCGCCGCCGCCTTCGCGGGCTTCGTGCAGAAGCGTCAAAAGCAGCTCGCCTTTTTCGGCGGCAGTGACGCGGTGAACGATCTGCTCGATCTGCTCAACCACAGTCGAGCGCGGGCCGGCATTGATAATGACCGGGTTGTGCAGGTACGCCTGGGCCAGCTTTTCGACATCGCCGTCCATCGTCGCCGAGAACAGCATGGTCTGCCGGCCTTCGGTCTTCAGGTGCTTCGCAATCCGCTGCACCTGGGGCAGAAAGCCCATGTCCAGCATCCGGTCGGCTTCGTCTAAAACAAACGTCGAGACTTCAGATAAATCCACATAGCCCTGCTCCAAATGGTCAAACAAGCGCCCGGGCGTCGCGACAATGAGGTCCACGCCGCGCCGCAGCTTGGCGACCTGTGCGCCCATGCCCGCGCCGCCGTAAATGGCCGCGCCGCGAATGCCGGAGCCTTTGCCGTACAGGGCAAACGAGGCTTCCACTTGCACGGCCAGCTCGCGGGTCGGGACAAGCACTAAAGCGCGAGGCTTCACGGCATCGCTGCGGTCCAGCTTGTTGATAATGGGAATAGCGAAAACGGCGGTCTTGCCGCCGCCGGTCTGGGCGCAGGCAATCAAATCTTCGCCGCTCAGCGCAGCGGGAAGCGCCAGCATCTGGATTTCGGTTGGGGTGACATGCCCGGCGCTTGCCAGGTTGGCTTGAATAACATCGCGCAGGGCGAGTTGGGTAAAAGTTTCCAAGTAATCTTTTCTTTCTTTGTCCTCCGCACGAGTGGGAAGACTGCCGCCCGTCTGTGAATTTTGTGTTACAGGCGGCGCAATCCAAATCTCCACTCACGCACGGAAGCAGACAAAAGTTTCAGAAAAGAAACTCAGCGGGCTTCGCACTTTCTCGGCCAGGCGCAAACAGTGAAACAAAGCGGAACAGGGGGCGCAAACGAACGAGAACAAGCGGATAATTGAAACTGTTGCTCTTATCATACCACATTTTTATATAAAACGCGAACTTATCGGAAAACATTCTGCGTTTGTTTTCGCCCGCTTCTCTTTTGAGCCTAAACACGCGGCGCTGCCGGGTATCATTACGCATTATGGCAGACATCTACGAAGACGCGCGGCGCTATGACGCGCTCACGCAGCAGCATTTCGGCAGCAGCGATCTGGACTATTGGAAGACGCAGGCCGCGTCGTGCGGCGGCCCGGCGCTGGAGCTTGCCTGCGGTGCGGGGAGGCTGACACTGCCGATTGCACAGCAAGGCACAGAGATCGCCGGGCTGGATGCTTCCGCCTCCATGCTGGCGCTCGCCCGCGAGAAGGCCGACAACGCCAATCTTCAAGTGAACTGGCATCAAGGCGACATGACTGACTTTGACTTGA
>CAXUBO010000086.1:16857-18496 GCA_964249345.1 uncultured Armatimonadales bacterium
GACATGACTGACTTTGACTTGAAGCGTCAATTTTCGCTGATCTTTCTTCCAAATAACTCCCTCGCGCACCTCTTGACCCGGCAGGATTTCGGGCGGTGCCTCACATGTGTTCGCCGGCATCTCGCAGAGGACGGGCGCTTCATGCTGGACTACTTTAACCCGTCGCTGACACTTCTGAGCCGTGATCCCGCTCAGCGTTATCCGGCAGGCACTTTTGACGCGCCGGGCGGTGCCGGGCAGATCAGCGTGTTCGAGCAAGTGCGCTACGACGCGGCTTCTCAAATCAACCATATCCGCTGGTTCTGGCACACGGAGGCGACGGGAAAAGAAGAAACTTCGGACTTCTCGATGCGCATTTACTTTCCGCAGGAATTAGACGCTTTGCTCACGCTTCACGGCTTCGTGATTGAAGCGAGGTACGGCGCCTACGACTTGTCGCCGTTCATTTCGGCGTCGCGTCATCAGCTCCTTGCGGCGAAGGCAAAAGCATTTGCTCATTGAAGGCACTGTATTTCGCACCCATAGCGGCAACTATTACGTCCAGACCGACGCGGCGGGCGTTGTCGTCTGCAAGCTGCGCGGCAACCTCAAAAAAGAGCTGATTTATTCGTCGTCCGGCAGCCGCTCCCGGCGCGTGGAGTCGGCCCAAAAGCGGCGCTCCACCGATCCGCTGACCGTCGGCGACCGGGTAAAAGTAGACCCGGCGCTTGCAATCATTGAAAGCGTTTTCCCGCGCACGTCCGAGCTGTCCCGGCATTCGCCGTCGGGCCGGGGGCAGCACACGCTGGTCGCCAATTTAGACCAGGCGTTCCTCACCGTCGCCGCCGCGCACCCGAAGCCCGATGTCTGGCTGCTGGACCGGTTTCTGGTGCTGGCCGAAGCCGCCGACATTTCCCCGCGCATCGTCGTCAACAAAGTGGATCGTTTGGAAGATGCAAACAGGCCAGAAGTCGAGGCCGCGATTGCGGTGTACGAGAAAATCGGCTACCCGGTCTACTGGGTCAGCGCGAAGACCGGACAGGGAATCGATGCGGTGAGAAACGCGCTGCACGGGCGCATCTCGGCGGTCGCCGGGCCATCGGGCGTCGGCAAAAGCAGCCTTCTGAACGCCGTTCAGCCGGGGCTGGCGCTCAAAACCGGCGACATCAGCGAGACCAACCTGGCGGGGAAGCACACGACGACCACTGCCGAGCTTCTTCCTTTGGACGGCGGCGGCTGGGTGGCGGACACACCGGGGCTGCGTCAGGTGGACTTTTGGGAAATCGAGAAAAGCGAGATTCGCTACTGCTTCCCGGAGTTTGCGCCGTTTTTAGATGAATGTAAATTCGCCGACTGCCGCCATCATACCGAGCTTGGCTGCGCCGTCCGCGCCGCTGTCGAGAGCGGCGTCATTGACCGGCGGCGCTACGAAAGCTACCTGGAAATGACATAAGGCTGCGTCAAAAAATTAGCAACAGTAGCTCTTGACACAGTTTGTTGGCGGTGATACAATGGCTTCAAGACGCTGAACGCCGGGCGTCCGCAGACCCTCGGCTCTTCAAGACCCACGGGCTGTACGACTTGCTGCTTGCGACTCTTCGTGTGGAGGAACTCCTGATGTTTCACTCTCTGCGCCCCGTCGTTTGTGCGCCCCGTCGTT
>CAXUBO010000087.1:0-8608 GCA_964249345.1 uncultured Armatimonadales bacterium
TAGCGGGCCAGCGTCTCGCGCCGGAAGGTTTCGTAACAGTCTTCCTTGATCGCCGCCCGGATGCCCGCCATAAGCTGCGCGTAATGGGCCAAGTTATGATACGTCGCCAGGCGCGACGCCAAAATCTCGTCGCATTTGTACAAATGCCGCAGGTAGGCCGCTGAATACTTTTGGCAGACGCGGCAGGCGCAGTTCGGGTCTACGGGGCCGAAATCATCCGTGTAGCGGCTGCCTTTGATGTTGATGCGGCCCCCTGTCGTATACAGCGTTCCGTTGCGCCCTAAGCGGGTCGGCAGGACGCAGTCAAACATGTCGATTCCCTGCGCGACGGCGTCTAAAAGATCGCGCGGCGTCCCGACGCCCATCAAATAGCGCGGCTTGTGTGGCGGCAGATGCGGGACGCTCCAGCCGACCGCCGCCTGCATCAGCTCCGGCGGCTCCCCCACCGAGACGCCGCCGACGGCGATCCCCGGCGTGTCCAGCGCCGCTACAAACTGTGCACTCTCGGCCCGGAGATGTTCGTACACACCGCCCTGCGCGATTCCAAACAGCAGTGAATTCGTCTCCTGCGATGCATGATACGAGACGCACCGCGTCAGCCACCGATGCGTTCGCTCCGTCGCTCCCCGCGTCAGTTCTTCGGCACAGGGATAGGGCGGACACTCATCAAACGCCATGAGGATGTCGGCCCCCAGCGCGTGCTGGACTTCAATGGAACGCTCCGGGCTAAAGAAGTGCTTGGAGCCGTCCAGATGCGACTGGAACATGACGCCTTCTTCCGTGATCTTTCGCAGCTCTTCCAGCGAGAACACTTGAAAGCCTCCGCTGTCCGTCAGCATCGCCCCGTCCCAGCTTATAAACTTGTGCAGCCCACCCGCTTTTTGGATTAACTCCGGCCCCGGCCTCAGATACAGGTGATATGTGTTGCCGAGTATCAGCCGGAACCCCAGCTCCCACACTTCCTCCTGCGTCATGGCTTTGACTGTCCCGCGCGTCCCGACAGGCATAAACACGGGCGTCTCAATCGGCTCCGGCGCATGAGGCAGCGTCAAAAGCCCGCACCGGGCCTCGGTCTCGGTCGAGCGATGGGTCACGTTAAAAACACTCATGCAGAGAGTGTACCTGAACCTCAGCCGCAAGGCCGACAAGAATAACAAGAATAAGCAGCAAGGCCGCATTCTCATCAGGAGCCACGGAATGAAGAAGCCACGGGTTGAAATCCGAGGCTGGGAAGTACCCGCCGTCGAAGCGACGTTCAGAATGTCAAGAATGACTTTCTTGTCTTGCTCTTACATCTTGTTCTTCCGTCCCCTGGACGGTGGGCACTATCCAGCTTCGGGTTTCAGCCCGTGGCTTCTTTATCCCGTAGCTCTGACTGCCTCTGACGGAGCTACCAATCCCATTCGGAGTCATCCCACTCTGTCAGCGACCAATCACCATTCAGAAGCGCGTCGTCGCCGTTTTCGCTCATCTTCTGGTATTGCGCTTCCCAGCCCTGGCGTGGGGGAGGGATTTCCGATGGGCTGTTCCTTTCACTGCTTGGTATTGGGCCAGTTGGGATCATCTTTTTGTTCCTTTACTTGCCAAGTTCGGCGCGGGCGACGGTGTTGGCGGGGTCGGCTTCTAAAACGCGGACAAACTCGGCGTCGGCGTCGCGGTTCAGCCCGGCGGCGCGGTAGGTCAAGCCTAAGTTGGTGCGGGCTTCAGTGTACTTAGGGTTCAGGGTCAGGGCACGCTGGAACGCGGCGATGGCGTCGGCGTAGCGCTCCTGGGCCGTGAGGGCCACGGCAAGGGAATTGTGGAGGTCGGCGTAGTCGGCAAGGGCCAGGGCTTTTTCAAATTCGGCGACGGCTTCGGCGTACATGCCGCGCCGGTAAAGGTCCGCGCCGAGGCGGGAATGGAACGAGATGTCGTCCATGTCGGTCTCGGCAATCCGGGTCAGGAGAACGAGAGCTTGAGAATACTCCCCCGATTGATGCGCGGCGACGGCGTCTTCGTAGGGCGGGACGCCGAACGCCGAGTCAACAGAAACCGCGCTTTGAATGGCGGCAAAGGCATCGGCAGGCCGGTCGGAAGCGTACAGCGACAGCCCTCGGTAGAACAAGGCTTTGGCATAGCGGGGATTGACAGCCAGGGCGGCGTCAAACGCGGACAGCGCGGCGGACGTATCGCCTGCGCCACGCGCGGCGCGGCCCGCCTGAAAATGCAGGTCGGCGTAGTGCGGGTTGATTGCCAGCGCTTCGGCAAACGCCGCGCGGGCATCGCCGTAGCGCCCCGCTTCCAGCGCCGCCGCGCCGAGGCCGGTGTAGCTTTCGGCGATGTAGAACGACGCCAGCCGGTTAGTCAGCTCATCCGCCTTCAGCGATGATTGCTTCAGCTCGGCAATCGCTTCAGCGAACAATCCCTGATCAAATAAGCGAATGCCTTTATCGTAGTGTTCGTTTCGGCCTAAGCCGAACATCCGGCCCAGCATGGACATGGTGCGCCCTCCCGCTTAGTTTATACCATGTTATGCCCCCTACCCCTCCCCCGTCACCCCAATAAAGCCTCGGAACGAGAGAGGGAGCAATTCCTGCATTCTCAAACGACCTGAACAAAATGAAAGCGTGTCTCGTGCTGCAAGGCGGCATGGAGCGCCTGCGTCAGTGCGTCCAAATCCGCCAGAACATCTGCGGGGCGTAGGGAAGGATCGTAGATGGCGGCGGCAAGGCTTTCGGGATTGTCGCGCACGGCAGCCGTGGCCCGTTCTAAAGCCGCAAGCCCGGCGACCGGCTCAAACCATTCCAGCAGGCCAAAGTCAATGTCGCTGAGGTCATCTAAGCCGCCTTCTTCACCTGGGTAGACCATGCCGACTTCAACAGCAATCTGAAGGGGGTCTACGGCGCAGAAATCCAGCAGCGGGATAAGCGCGGGATGGGCCTCCACAATTCGGGCCAGCGCGAAGCCGTGCGTAGCATCGGCGGCGAAACCATCGATTGGGGTCTCGAAGCGGGGATAGATGTGTGGCGGCATAGTTTGTGACCGATTTCGCGTGCCGGCGAGGTGGACGGTTTCACGGGGCTGAACCCCCATGCTTTAAAGGGCAAGCCCCCGCCTGTGCGGGCGAAGATGGACATTTAGATTGCATTTCCTATAGATTGCATTTCCTCTGCCCGCGCAGGCGGGGAATTGCACTTCAAAGCATGGGGGTTCAGCCCCATGAAACCGTCCTTAAACTGTTTCTGAGCCTTTACCCCGCTTCTTCGCGCTGACCCAGCCGGGCTTGACGACTTGCCGGGCGCGGCCAATGGCGAGGGAGTCGGCAGGGACAGCCTCGGTGAGGGTTGAGCCGGCGGCGGTATACGCGCCGTCGCCGACAGTGATGGGAGCGACAAGTGTAGAATGCGTGCCGATAAAGGCGTCCGCGCCGATTTGAGTAAGGTTTTTGGCGGGCGTGAGGAACGGGTCATAATTGCAGGTGATGGTTCCTGCGCCGACGTTGGTTCGCGCGCCGACTTTGGCATCGCCCAGATAAGTCAAATGGCCTGCTGAGACACCGTCGCCAAGCGCGGCGTTTTTCAGCTCGACGAAATCGCCGACTTTGACATCGCACCCTAAGACTGTGCCGGGGCGAAGGTTGGCAAACGGCCCGATTTTGCAGCGGTCGCCGGCTTCCGAGGCAACAACATAAGAATCACGCACGGACACGCCGTTTCCAAGCCTAGCGTCGCTCAAACGCGCCCCCGGCCCAATCTCGCAGTCTTCGCCGATGTCGGTGACGCCGCTCAGAATGGTGTACGGATGAATGGTCGTGTCCTGCCCGATCTGCACGGTTGCGTCAATATGCGTCGTCAGCGGGTCTAAGATCGTCACACCCGCCAGCCCAAGCGCGTGGTGGATGCGGGCTTGCAGGATTTGGCGCAGCTCGGACAGCTCCGGGCGCGTGTTGATGCCGCGCACAACGTCCGGGTCCGGCGAAACTAAGGATTCTACCGCATGGCCTTCCGAGGCCAGCCGCGCCACCACGTCCGTCAAATAATACTCCCCCTGCGCGTTCTGCGGCGTGATATTTTGGAGCGCGGCAAACAAAGCCTGGGGCTGGAAGACATAAACCGACGTGCTGATTTCGCCGATTTCGAGCTGGGCGACCGTCGCATCGCGGGCCTCCACAATGGCCTGCACTTGATTGGTGATGGGATCGCGGACAATGCGGCCATAAGAGCCGGCATCTTCCAGAACCGCCGTCAGCAGGGTCGCCGCGGCGTTTGCCTGCCGGTGATGAGCCACCAGCGCCTCTAAAAGCGAGGCAGACAGCAGCGGCGCGTCGCCGGGCAGCACCAGCAGCGGCCCGTCCCAATCCGCGAGCAAGCTCTCGGCCATTTGGACCGCGTGGCCGGTTCCAAACTGCTCGGCCTGCAACACATATTCCAGTTCCGGCCCCATTGTCTCCTGCACCATTTGGGCCTGATGGCCGACCACCAGCACGGTTCGGCCCGCGCCGGCCCCCGCGGCGGCTTCGACGGCCCAGCGCAGCAGCGGTTTTCCGAGAAGCGGATGCAAAGCCTTCGGCGTGCGGGACTTCATGCGCGTGCTTTTGCCGGCGGCAAGAATCAGCGCGGCCAGTGCTTGGGTCGGTGCATTGGAAGAAACAGGGAACAGAACATCGGGCATCGCGAAATCTCCTGCGATTTGCTTGATAGGGTCTTCAATGAGCCGTCGGCACGGGGACACGGCTGAGTATCTCATCAATTAAAGACGCGGCGGAAACGTGCTTGACGCGGGTTTCCGGGCGCAAAATCAGCCGGTGGGCCAGCACCGGGACCGCGAGGCGCTTGATGTCGTCAGGCTGAACGTAGGTGCGGCCCGACACGGCGGCATACGCCTGGGACGCATGAAGCAGGCCGAGCGAGCCGCGCGGACTAGCCCCAAGCGCGGTCAGGGGGTGGGAGCGGGTCGCGCCGACTAGGGCGACAATGTAATCACGCAGCGCGGGAGCGACGAACACAGCCTGGACTTCTTCCTGCAAGCGCAGGATTTCCTCGCGGCTGGTGACCGCTTCCAGAGCGTCCAGCGGCCTCAGGCGCGTCTGCTGGTCCAAAATCCGGCTTTCCTCGGCGGCGTCCGGGTAGCCGAGCGAAAGGCGCAGCAAAAAGCGGTCAAGCTGGGCTTCCGGCAGCGGATAGGTGCCGTGCGATTCAATGTGGTTTTCCGTGGCAATCACAAAGAACGGGTGCGGCAGGACATAAGTGATGCCGTCGGTTGTCACCTGCTGCTCTTCCATGCACTCCAAGAGACTGGACTGGGTTTTCGGGGTTGCCCGGTTGATTTCGTCCGCCAGCACAATGTTGGCAAACACGGGGCCTTCGCGGAACTCAAACTGGGCGGTTTTTTGGTTAAAGATGGTCGTGCCGGTGATGTCGGCGGGCAGCAGGTCGGGCGTGAACTGGACCCTTTTGAAGACCAGACCTAAAGCACGGGCGAGGGCTTTCGCGAGGGTTGTCTTGCCGACACCGGGGATGTCTTCAATCAGCAGATGTCCGCCTGCCAAAAAGGCTGTCAGCGCCATTTCTACGGCAGGCCGTTTGCCGACAATCACGGTTTCAATTTGATCCGCGACCTGCCGCATCGTTTCTGCGACAGCCAGTGAACGCGAAGAAGCCGCAGGCGAAGCCGGCACGGGAGAAGACACAAGGGATTGGGTTGTTTCCACGCCGTCAGTATACCCGCCGTAGCAACTTACTGCGCGTGTCAAGGAGAGTTCTTCCAAGAGAGTTCTTCACGCGATGGAAAGTATTTCATACTTATCCACGCCGGCAGGGGTCTGCACTTCGATAATTTCGCCGACTTTGTGACCGAGCAAGGCTTTGCCGAGCGGCGACGTGTTGGAAATGCGGTTCTGCGTCGTATCGGCTTCCATGACGCCGACGATCTTGTATTCTAAGTCTTCTTCGTAAGCAATGTCGTGGATTTTGACCGTCGAGCCGTAAGCCGCGATGTCGCCGCCGGTCTCGTATTCGGCAATTTTAGCGCGTTCCAGCATCTGCTTGATGTTGTCGATCCGGCCTTCTAAAAAGCCCTGCTGGCGCTTGGCGTCGTGGTAATCAAAGTTCTCGGAAAGGTCTCCCATCGCGCGGGCGTCCTTGATCCGCTCGGCGATCTCTCGCCGTCCGGTGGTGGTGAGATGCTCCAGCTCGTGTTCCAGCTCTTTGTACTTGGCTGGGGACAGAATGATTTCGTCGTCTTGCATGATCGTCTGCGCTGCCTTCCCTTGTAAATATCATACCACAGGGGACGCCCGGTGTCAATAAATCGGGTTACGGCAGCCTTGTTTCAGGGAATTTCAGCAATAAGACCAAGTTGGCATGAATTATGCACAGTAGAAACAACAGTGAAAGCAAGGAGCAATTTTTGAGAAACGCTTACATCAAGTTCCGCACAGCGGAAGACCGAGCGCAGGGCTGCGAGGAACTGCTGGCCCATTCGCAGGTGACGCGGCTCTCGAATGACGTGTTCTGCATTCCCTGGAGAAGCCTTGCCATGCTGGATGCCTGTAAAATTGAGTACACATTCGCCAGCTCCGACGACCTTGCCAACGCCCGCCCGCTCTGGAACTTCGCCGCCGCCCGCTGACGCTTCGCGTCTTTCAAACCTAACTTCTCGTACATAAGCCTACTTCTCGTACACGGTCTCGCCCGGCGGATAACAAATCAGCTCCACCTGGTTGCCATCCGGGTCACTGATATAGATGCCCCGCGTTCCGTCCCGGTGCGAATCAATCGCCTTCCCCGCCGCCGCCGCCGCTTTCACCCGCCCCGCTTCACCCACCCGCCCCGCTGTATGCGGCGGGTGCTGCGACGGCGTTACCAGCGCAATCTTCCCCTGCCCCAATTTCAGAAACGCCCACGTTGCGTCCTCATACAGCACCGACGCCCCCAACGTCTCCACATACCACGTCACCGACGCCGCGATGTTCCGTGACGGCACCGCCACATGATCTAGTTCCATTGAGTGCTTCTTTCTAATTCAGCTCACCGCAAACTCGCCGTACTGACGCCGGCCGGGATGCTGAAACGCAAGCACGATGCGTTCTTTCGGAACGCCTGCGTTCATCAAGTCCACCGCAAGGCCGTCTTCCGTGTTGTCCTTTTGTATCCAGAACTTGCCGTCCCGCAGCTCCACATGCACCCAAACCCGGTGAATATGCTTGAAGCCGTCCCAGCCCTCATCCATCAGCAGAAACTGCCCGTTCTGCCGGTCAAAGACCGTAAGCGTCCGGAACCGATCTGGGAACGCATAAAATTGGGCGCACTCGCGCAGGAGGTTTTCCAGCAGCACTTCCTCTGAGACCGTGTTTACGATCAAAGTCTCATTTAGATTGCGGTCAAGCTCTAGGGCAGCCATTTCTTGATTTCCTCGCTCTCGTTATCAACTCCGAAAACTTTCCCCTGCTCATCTTCCAAAAATCCCTGTCCCGGCACACGCTGAAACAAATCTTCAAGCACGTCTTGCGGGACAGCCAGATAAAGCACCCGGTCCGGCTCGGTGCGCTTCAAGAAGATGCGGTACAAGACATACTGACCAATCGCCCGCTCCATGTCCGTCATCGGCGATGGCCCGCCGAACGTCTTGATTTCAACGGCGATCTTTCGTGTGCCTTTTTCCGCTGCAATAACCCGCTCTGCGCCCAAATCAATAAAAATCCTGTCGCCTTCAATTTCGACCGCGAGCGGATCATGCGTAATCGTCCAGCCGTCTTTGATCAGCGCATTCCTCACGGCCTCATGGTACAAGTCTTTGGCAGGCATGACACAGTTATTCTAGCACATCACGCAACGAAAAAGCCCTGCCTTACAGCAGGGCCTTTGCGGCATCGTAATCATCATAAACATCCATCTCCGGGCATTCCCATTCACCCGCAAACGTCTCGAAACTCGCCCGCAGCTCCGCCGCCTGCGCCGGGCTGATGCCATAGTCCGAAAAGCTGACGGCTTTCTCGTCCGGCGTCGGCTTAGGCGCGGCAAACAACTTTTGCAAGCTCTCCGAAACCAGCCGCTCCGGCGTCGTCCCCTGCCGCTTCGTACTGAGCAACATCTACGCAGACAAGGCAGTAGCGGGCATGACAGCGACGGCGGGTGTAATAGTCGTCATCTAGCGTGAAGAATGTCGGCTGACGCAGATGCAGGAGCAGCGGAATGATTTCGTCATCCTGAATGCCCTTGCGGCTGATCTCCACGCCGATCTGCCGGACGGAAATGCGCCACGCCCGGAACAACTGCCGCTGACTTTCCGGGAAGTTTTCGTCGAGAATAATCACGCGGCGGCAAGCTCAACCGTATACTCCTGCGCGTGTTCCACGAATGCTTGACTTGCAAGCCGTACCGCCTCCCCAACCGCTTCTTTCGGCACATCGCCGCGCCACTCCCCGGCAATTGCTTTCCAGGCCATGCCCGCCGCGACCTGTTTCAGCACCTGCGACACAGGAATGCGCGTCCCCCGAAACGTCGGCTTCCCGTGGCAGACACGCGGGTCCGAGACAATGTACCGGCCAATCAATTTCTGATTCATAGAAGCTGTATACCTCTCGCTTATCGTATTCGGTCGCCCTTACTTCGGTCGCCCTTACTTCGGT
>CAXUBO010000087.1:8708-18346 GCA_964249345.1 uncultured Armatimonadales bacterium
ATACCTCTCGCTTATCGTATTCGGTCGCCCTTACTTCGGTCGCCCTTACTTCGGTTGCCCTTACTTCGGCTGCACAAAGCCCCATACGCCGCGCGGTGTTGTTGCCTTCCAAACTTATATTATTCACCTTTTTCAGCAACCGACAGAAACACATTTTCAATGTCTGTTAAATCCGCTTCTGGCTTGATTTGCGGCAGAAAGCACTTCCTGTCTGCAAACACTGTGAAATCCAGCGTTCCATAGGCATCAGCCATTCGCTTCTCGTTCAACAAAAGCGTCATCTGGGTGCTTCCGGGCAAATCAACATCTTCGGAACGCGCTGAGACAAAATCTCCCATCGGCTCCAACCCACGGGCGAAGCGTCGCAAAGTCGTTGCTAAAGCGAAAGCACTTTCATCTATACCAATCCAGCGTCGTCCCACATGTGAAGCCGCCGCTAGGGTCGTCCCGGAGCCGCTAAAGCAGTCCAAAATGATGTCGTTTGGATTGGAGGAGGCTTCAATAATCCGCTGCAAAAGCGCGGTGGGTTTTTCTGTCGGGAAGCCCGTTATCTTGATGTTCTGATTGTGTGCGTCTTTGAATTCTGTCCAAATGTCCTGAACCGGGACTCCTTCACTTTCGTCGAAGTAAACTTTACGGCGCGGGTTACCTGTGGAAGACCAATAAATATGTCCCTGAGCATCAAACTCGTCCAGCTTCGCAGGAGTGTATTGCCAATGCTTTCCGGGAGGCGGCAACATACCGCGCCACGGCTGCCCGGTCTCCCCATAACGCGCACCGGGCGCGTGAACAGGCACTTTTTTGTAGCGGCGTCCGTCTGCATCTACATAAGAATACTCTTTCAGCGCACGGGCATCTGTCCATTCCTCGTAGGGCCGGTGCCAAACATAATCATCGGATTTTGTATAAAACAGAATAAAATCAGACACGTTGCCGTAGCTTTTGCTTGTGTAGTTCTTGGGGTTGCACTTCTTCCGGGTTATCCAACTGCGGAAGTTCTGCGGTCCGAACACCTCATCCATGATGACTTTGATCGCGAAAGCCATGTTCTTATCCAAGTGAACATAGATGGAGCCGTTGTCGGCAAGTAGCTCATGCATTAAGATAAGACGCTCGCGCAAGAACTCCACGAAATGAGCGCCGACGAGCAGATCATCGTAGGCATCTTGCTGACCCCGCGACTGGAAAACGCCGCCGGTCGCATAAGGCGGATCAATATAGATCAAGCGAACCTGTCCGCGCACGGCAGGGTCTTTCAGCAGGCTTGTAAGCGCGGGCAAATTGTCGCCAAAATAAAGTGCATTAGGGGCGTGGTCGGAAGCTAATCCAGTCCATACCTGCCGCATCTCTGCCGGCGGAGTTGATAAAATCTCGTGCCGAGGGCGCTTGCCCTCATATTGAAGCGTCAACCCTAAAGAACCAGTTTGCAAAGGGCGGCTCGAAGAAGTCGGCCTCGTGCCTTGCTTGGGTATTCCTGTCGCCATATCTTCTCCTATCGCTCCGAGCGAAGCCAATCCAATGTGATTCTCTCGGACAGCATACGCAATGTGAACACACGGATGCGCGCCTTGTCTCTCGCCTCAATCTAAAAATTGCTGTCCACATACACGGAAGCAGCCAAATCTGCTAGGCGTTCGCCACGGATTTTGATCTCAATCCCAGTCCAACTAGATTGCTGTGCAACTTCCTTTGTAATGGCGATGTTGCTATCTTTGTATCCAGGCACTTTTCCAATTCCTGCTTCATCAAGCCATCCGTTGCTTTTCTCAGAAAAAGGCTTGTTACCGAACGACTGATTGTAACCCGTCAGCGTCAAGTTGCCGGGCGTATGCAACCATTTTTCGTGAACGCTTGCTACCTCGGAGCCAAGTTGACTCTGCCATGCCGCATTCAGCACTTGAGGCATGATGTGTTCGATCTGTACCTTCGTTAAGTCAGCAGCTTCATTCGCAATATGATCCGGGTGAGCATGTTCTAATGCACTCAAGACAGATTTTGCATCTTTGGCACGATACAAGTTGTAGCGAACAAACTCCTCCTTAAATCGCAGGTCGTCGGGAAATCCCTTCAATTTCAGAAACTTTCTAAGATTTTCAACAGGATTACTTCCAAGCTCTTTACAGGCAGCTACAAACCAAAGTCCATAAGAGCGCGACTGCTCCCCACAAACTAAACGCCGTAACACAAATCCAGAAAGGAGCTTGATTGCTTTTTCCAAATCTGTGTTGCTCAACTCACCAATCGCCGCACGATGCAATAGGTTCAGTAGTAATGGTCTTGTGGTTGCAACGTTCAACGCTCTCAATAGTCTTAAAGATTGAGTTACACCACCGGAAGCGTGCTTTTTGCGGCCTTGAATAATCTCATAATGCTCAACAGCCTCTTGCAGTTCTTTGGCTAAAGGCAGAGGATCGAAATCATCAGCCTCGTAAACCTCCTCAAAAGTCTCAAAAATCGCATCAGGTCCTACATAAGCGCCATCACGCATTAAGTAGTCCCGGAAGAAAGCAGAGAAAGCACGTCCATCTAACTGACCTGTTAGCTTGCCCTCACCATGCTCAAACCGCTGTTCAAGAGGCTTCCACAGGTCGTCGTCAAACTGATCTTGTTGCACTGTGGGGATGTGCATGAACACGAAATTCCTGATGAGGTCCCCTTCGCTTAGATCAACTCCTGTTGAGTTGAGGCTCTTGAAAATCTGATAAGGATTTTCTGAGTCCAGCGTTATGCTGACAAATTCGAGGCAAGAGCGTACCAAATCAAAAAAACTTCTGACTTCCTGTTCTGTCTTAGTTTTCAGCAACAGTTGTATCCGTTTGAGGAAATAGTGATACGCTTTGCCAGCGCCGCTATCTACACCAATCGGCAAATCATATTCAGGCGCGAGAGCCGTTAGAAGATACTGATGTCTGTCCCGTTGTCTTGGGAAAATGCGTAAACGAGCCTCGCCTTTTTCGAAGCGATGGACAATAAAATTTTCTGTGAGTTCCGCTGTCAACACATCGAAGCCTAGACCAGCAGAATGGTCTCGCAAAGCACAGAGTAACAAAGACAATGTTGTCAATCTTTGCTGACCATCTACGACCTGAAATGTTGGCATCTGCCCTACCGTAAGATGATCAGGAACAAATACAAGCGGCCCCATAAAATGAGGCTTGTTCTTTTGTGGTGCTTCATGCAGTTCTAATACGTCATCCCAAAGCCGCTTCCAGTTGCTTTCACCCCAAGTGTAGTAGCGCTGGAAGACAGGAATGATATAGCGAGCGTGAGAATAAAGGATTTTTTGCAGCGTTGCGCTTTCTGCTTTCATAAAAGGAGTTATACCTAAAATATAGCAAAAAGGCCGCCTGCATAACGCAGGCGGCCTTTTGTTGGTTTATGTTCTAGCGGTCGCGATTGCTTCCGCCGTCTTTGAGGTTGGCCTGGGCTGCGGCCAGCCGCGCAATCGGGACGCGGTAGGGGGAGCAGGAAACGTAGTTCAGGCCGATCTCGTGACAGAACGCAACGCTCGCCGGTTCGCCGCCGTGTTCGCCGCAGATGCCCAGCTTGATGTTCGGGCGGACTTTCTTGGCGAGGTCCACGCTGATTCGCATCAATTGGCCGACGCCGGACTGGTCGATAGACTCGAACGGGTCGCCCGGCAGGATTTTCTGGGCCACATAGGGCTTCAGGAACTTGTCGGAGTCGTCGCGCGAGAACCCGAACGTCATCTGGGTCAGGTCGTTGGTGCCGAATGAGAAGAACTCGGCTTCTTCGGCGATCTGGTCGGATGTCAAGGCGGCACGCGGGATTTCAATCATCGTGCCGAACATATAGTCCACGGTCTCGCCGGAAGTCTCAGTGACTTGCTTGACAATGCGCTCCAAATTGGAGCGGACAGCCCGCAGCTCGTTGACATGGCCGACCAGCGGGATCATGATCTCCGGGTGCGGCTCCGCGCCGTTCTTTTTGGCGGCAATCGCGCCCTCCAAGATCGCCCGCGTCTGCATCTCGACAATGCCGGGGAAGACAATGGACAACCGGCAGCCGCGCAGGCCCATCATCGGGTTGATCTCGTGCATGGACTCGACCTGGTGCAGCAGCTTAGTCTTGGAAGCCAGTTCCGGGCTGTCCGGGTGGGTCGCTTTAAGCGTTGCCACTTCGGCGATGAGCGTGTCCATGGACGGCAGGAACTCGTGCAGCGGCGGGTCAATCAGGCGAATGGTCGCAGGACGCGAGCCGAGCGCCTCAAAGATGCCCTGGAAGTCGTCGCGCTGGAACGGCAGCAGCAGGTCTAATTGCACTTTGCGCTCTTCTTCGGTGGGGGCCAGGATCATGGCCTGGACGATGGGGCGGCGGTCTTCAGCAAAGAACATATGCTCCGTGCGGCACAGCCCGACGCCTTCCGCGCCGAACTTGATGGCAAGCGCCACGTCTTCCGGCGTGTCGGCATTGGTGCGAACGCCCAGCCGCTTGACTTCATCGGCCCAGCCGAGAAGCGTGCCGAACTCGCCGGTCATTTCCGGGTCCACCACATCCACGGTGCCGTCAATGACTTCGCCCATTGTGCCGTTCAGGGAGATGGGATCGCCTTCTTTGATCGTCTTTCCGTTCACGGTGAACGAGTTCGCGCCAACCGAAATGTCGGAGCAGCCGGCGACGGTGGGAATGCCGAAGCCGCGAGCGACCAGCGCCGCGTGAGAAGTCATGCCGCCGCGCTCAGTGAGGACGCCTTCGGCGGCCAGCATCCCCTTGAGATCATCGGGGGACGTGTCGGCCCGTACTAAGATGACGCGCTGGCCGAGGCCGCCTTTGCCCATTTCAGCGGCACGGGTGGCGTCAAAGACGGCAATGCCGGTGGCCGCGCCGGGACCGGCGGGCAGGCCGCGAGCCAGCAGGTCATACTTCGCGCCGGGCTTGATGATCGGGTGCAGGCACTGGTCTAAAAGCTCCGGGTTGATCCGGGCCAGCGCCGTTTCTTTTGAGATCACGCCTTCATTAACGAGGTCAACTGCAATCTTGACAGCGGCGGGGCCGGTGCGCTTGCCGGAGCGGCACTGGAGAATATACAGCTTGTTGTGTTCAATCGTGAACTCAATGTCCTGCATGTCCTTGTAATGCTGCTCCAGCCGGGTGCAGATTTCGTCAAACTGCCGGTACATTTCCGGGTTCTGAACTTTCAGCTCCGAGATCGGCATGGGGGTGCGGACGCCCGCGACCACATCTTCGCCCTGAGCGTTCATCAGGTACTCGCCAAACACTTCGTCATTGCCGTCGGAGGCATTGCGGGTGAACGCGACGCCCGTGCCGCAGTCTTCGCCCTGGTTGCCGAAGACCATTGCTTGAATGTTGACGGCGGTGCCGAGATCGTCGGAAATCTTTTCGCGCTGCCGGTACAAGATGGCCCGGTCATTGTTCCAAGACTTCCAGACGGCGGCGACGGAGTCCTGAAGCTGAACCAGCGGGTCCTGCGGGAACTCACGCCCGGCGTTTTCTTTAATGTGCGCTTTGTACATTTCGCACAATTGTTTAAGCTGCGTGCCGTTGACCTGCAAATCGTCGGTGACGCCTAAATCCTTCTTCATCGCATAAAAGATATGCTCGAAGTCATGCTTTGCCAGATGGTTCGTGCCGTCCGAATAGGCTACATCCGAAAGCATCATCAGAAAGCGCCGGTACGAGTCATATACAAACCGCTCGTTGCCCGTCAGCTTAATTAAGCCCTCCACCGTCGCGTCATTGAGACCTAAGTTCAGAACCGTGTCCATCATGCCGGGCATGGAGAACTTCGCGCCGGAGCGCACCGAGACAAGCAGCGGGTTCTCGGGGTCGCCGAGCTTCTTGCCGGTCTTTTCTTCGACAGCGGCAAGCGCCGTCTTGATTTCGTCCATCAGGCCGGCGGGGAAGTTGCCGTCGCCTTTGTTGTACGCGACGCAGGTATCGGTCGTAATCGTGAAGCCTGGAGGCACCGGCAGGCCGATATTGCTCATTTCGCAAAGGTTCGCGCCTTTGCCGCCCAGTTCATCACGCATCGTTGCGTTGCCCTCTTCAAAGAGCCACACGCGCTTGGTGTTCGCCATTCATTTCTCCTCTATCGTAGTAGTTCTAAATTTTATGCAGTTTCCGGGTTGAAGCCGCTAAACAACCATCCAACCTCACAGATGGTTTTAACAGTTCGGTCTTTGGGCTTAGTTTTAATCGCTCGCCGAATGTGATCCTCCAAATTGTGTATCGGCGGAAGTGGTTCCGCCCATACAAGATTATCGTATTCTATCGGCTTCAGGGGTATGGGTTCGTTGTCTGGTTTAAAGCCGCGATACAAGTCATAGGCACGGTATCTAAGAAACGCGCAGATATAGGTGTCGGTGTCGGTCAACTTTGACAGAAACGCCGGGGTAACACAGATGTTGGCAAGGTTGGTATACAGTACAACACTTTTAGAACTTGACCAAATATGATTGAACTGGATGTCACTATATCTCTTTAGAGATGTACCATTCGCCCAAACAAAAGCATTAGTAGGACTCCGGTTGTCATCTAACATCACTTGCTTACCATCTTCATAGTTTGTATACTTACCTACATCATTATTATTTGTCCGCCGGATCGTTCGAAAAATGTTTTGATTGTTGGTTTGAGCAACAGTAGAAGGATGACTAAACTTAGTCAAAGAAGCTACTGCTTGGGCTGTAGTACCGAAAACCGACGATTGCAGAATGTCTTGCAATGCGTTTTTACCGTTGAAACAGTAGCTTTCTAAATCAGGAAGTTCGCAGTCTGTGGAGGTCCGATTCATAATGGCTCAATACTTACAAGGCTGCCGTCTCTGCCTTGAAAACGCACGTCGCTTTCTTCCAGCAACGTCATACCAATGAGGGGTGCGCCTTCCAGTGCCAGCACTTCAACTTGGCGTTCTTCGCCATCCCAAAAGAGCGTAGCTTGGTAAACATCCAGCAGAAGCGGGCTGCCGTCTGCCAAGCCAGCGGGCTGAAGGCGCAGAAACGGCAATCCGAGTGCCGTACAAGCTTCCGGCGCAAGTGTCGTCACCCCAGTAAAGCCGGTGTCCAGCACAAATTCAACGTCAACAGCCTGATCATTCGGACCGGCAAGAGACAGCTCAACGAAAACTCGCCGATTGTAAACAGCCCCGGTAATCATTGCTTGGTTAATTGCGGCCCGCTGATGCTTTCCACAAAAGGAAATCCGACTCGAATGCCGTAAAGCGCCGCGCCAGGATATTTGGCGAGGGCGCGGAGGTTCGCGGCCAGCGAGTCGGAACCAATCTCATACTCGCCTGTCTCAATATTGATGATCACCACTTGACCGAAGTAATCTTTTTCCAAAGCGTCACGCAGACGAACAGCATAAATTTCCTCGCCTTTGTGTGCGATTTCCTGGTTTGTAAAACGTGGGTGCGGCATAGAAATTTTCCTCTGTCGTGCGTCGGATGCTTTATTCGGCAGACACTTTGCGGCCGAGTTCATCACGCATCGTTGCGTTGCCTTCTTCAAAGAGCCACACGCGCTTGGTGTCTGTCATTCCGTTCTCCTCTATCGTCGTGCGATCTTGTTTTAGTTACTCTGATAATCTGTGTCATCGGGTGCATACACCCGCTTTAGTGGAACGATGCTTTTATACTTGGCGTCAAGCGCTTCATAATGCTGAAGGACAAGACCCGCAACTGATGCTCCGTCCAAAAGACGAATTTTGCTCATACTTGCCGCGCTGGATTTTGCATTGTTGTTAAACACACCTAGCGTTACAAGTATGCCAAAATTGTCTCCAATCACCCCGTTCAGGTAAGCGACTTCAGGAGCACCAACACTTCCACTTGTGCTTTTCACCTGTATTTTGATGATTGGCGGCACGAGAGCGAATTCATCTTTGTAGGCGACTATATCAATACCGCCATCTGGACCCGGCGTTGAAACATCCGTCCGATACCCCATCACTTCAAACAAATGAGCAACGAAGACTGCAAAGGGATGACCTTTCAGGTGCAGTGACAACTGGCTGAGAATGAAATCCCGCGTAATGTCTTCGATATTATCCGCAATAAAAGGTGCAGTGTCAGGCTCAGCGGCTTCTTCGGCGCTTACAGCCCCGTTCGTGGAAGGACTGTTAGAAATCGATTTTCCCAGCAGAACGGCCCGGAACTGATCCGCGTAGTTTCTAACGCGAAAGAGGCTCATGGCAGAGCCTACTTCAAATAGCGCAGCAGGCAAAAAAACGGCACGCGGTACATGCTTCAACCAAGTTACCATACGCTGATTAGGATAGTCGCCATTAGAAGCATCGTAGGTATATTCGCTAGTAATCTCCCCTATGTGTATTTGCTTGTCTTGTTTTGAGGGGTAGACGACCAAATCTCCTATTTGCATTGTATAAACGATGTGACGTAGCTGGCCCGCGTTTACTGGAATAGCTCCTGGTTTGGAAAATGGGTGAGTTTGAAGCAGTTTTTGCTTGTAGGCGACTGCTTCATTCGGCAATTCGCTCAGATTACCCATCGAAGGCCACCCGATTGCAATGCGGTTTTGTTGCATAAACAATGTGTTCGCATCACCAGTTTTTCCGGCATGTATGCCCCACATTGGCGCGTTGATGTTTGTCATCTGCTAGTATAACCTTAGAGAACTACCGCCAAATTTTTCAACAAACTTCCTGCCGACGCGCAGGCCATAGATTGCCGCGCCAGGATGTTTTGCGAGAGCGCGTTTACTGGCCGTCAGGGCATTATCGTCAATTTCATATTCGCCGTTTTTGATGTTGATAATGACATTTTTGTCTTGATACAGGTTCTCAAACTGGTCGCGCAGGCGAGACGCATAAATTTCTTCTCCTCGGCTGACAATTTCTTCGTTGCTGAAACGCGGATGCGGCATGGCTTGTTTTCCTGGAACTCTTAGGTTTCGTTTTGGCAAATTCATGTATTGACTGCGGCAAGTTCACGCGCCGGTTCGGAGTTCATTTCGCCGCGCTTCATGTTCTCGTCAAAACGAGCGACAAGGCCATTGAAACCTGAAAATGTGTCTTCAACATCCTGAAGCCGTTGCCGAAATTCGATGATTCGTTCTTCTTCACTTTTTGCAGGAAAATGATCCATTAACACGAACCCAAGTGGGTCCGCGTAATCCAGCATCCGCGCCAGCGTTTGCGAGTCCGCGCCTTTGTAAGCATGAAATCGTATGGCAGTGATGACGCTATTCGTTGCCCGTATAACGCTGTCGAAAAAGTTCGAGTTCATCTTCGGCAACCTCCACTTCTGCTATCGGCGTACCAGAATTGCTTGAAACAATGCTGATGGGCGGCAGTTCCTCGCCGCGCTGCGTCATTCGGTAGATAACGCCCCAGCTTGCGCCGCGTGGGCCACTGTCTTCGATCCGATTTTACTGATCAGTATACCTAAGAATAAAGGCGGGAAACAAGGGGAGGGCGGTTAATCCGGCCAAAGGCGCGAGTCGGCGCGGACAGAGAGGCGCTGCGGGCCGTGTTCGGCTTCATAAGTCACAGTCGCCGTGAAGCCGTCGGCGGCCGGCTGCATTTGGAGGAACGGCAGCAGGGGAGACAAAATCAGGGGGCGCAGGTCGGCAAGGGCGTCGGCCCAGTGACCGTGCGTTTGGTGGAACTCGTGCTGGGCGTGGTACACGTCCATCAAG
>CAXUBO010000088.1:0-7355 GCA_964249345.1 uncultured Armatimonadales bacterium
CAGAGGCCAATTTTAAGGCAACAGAGCCGCGTTAGTATTTATGAGATGGCTTCTAACAACCGCTGCGATAGTCTGCGCGATTGGTCGGAACTTGACAAAAGCCCGTCGCAGATTTTTGGACATGGGAGGCTCACCTCCTTTCTGTCCTTTTAGGAAAGACAGCCTCCTATCAGGCTGTCTTTTCTAGTTTACCTTTCATCTTCCCGTGATGCAAGAGCGCCTGCCTGCGGCGATTGACTTCCCTAACCACTCTTTTTCACGTCGTCGCCCCCCGGTAGCTCCTCCTTACAGGAGAGGCCGACGACTTTTTTTGCGGTTTCCCGCGTTGAATTCCCCCGTAACGTGCCATAATATGCCGGGCATCCTTCCCCGCCGCCTAGCCCTAGCCGTCCAAAAGCCGATCACGCCTAAATGTGGCCCTTTAATCGAACCAGTGTGGAATTGAAACTCATACCCGCGCAGGTTCATCAGGCCCCGGTAATTGTCCTTTAATCGAACCAGTGTGGAATTGAAACCACTGAAGCCCTTTATGGCTGAGGCCCTTTATGACACCACCCTTTAATCGAACCAGTGTGGAATTGAAACGATCACCAAAGAGTACGATCCGCAGACCGGGCTATACACCCCTTTAATCGAACCAGTGTAGAATTAAAACCCAGAGTCGAGTTTGCGGAACAGACGGCGGCTAGGTCGCAAGCTTTACTGGCTCTCTCCGAGTCTGTTCAGAAACTAGAACCGTTCTGGCGCAAGTGGCTTTGGCTTGGTTGAGTCAGTTTGTCCCTTAAATTAAGCAGAACGAAAGACTGTTCGGAGCTCAGTGGGCGAAAGATGGTAAAAATATGACAGTACGAGAAGAATGTCCAATCTGTGATGGTGAGGCAGAAGTCCTCACCGATGGAATTGAATATAATTCAGACGGCCCCGACCATGTTGAGTACATGGAAAAGTGTAGCCACTGTAACGGATTGGGATACGTTCTGAAACCTGTCGAACCGATCAAGGTCCCAGATAGTATGACCGATCTTTGCTATGAGTGCTATGGTCGCAAAGTATGCAATATGTGCAAGGGAGTTCCGTCTCGCAGACACGACTGCGATCTTTGCTATGGGTCAGGCGACTGCTCACTCTGTGATGGTAAGGGCAGAGTTTTCAAGAGGCCGCCAATACCAACTCATGACCAGGACTACTTCAAGGAAGATCCCGATTACTTCAAGGGCGAACAAGATTAAGCCTTGATAAGCATCCTTTGATCGAAACCAGTGCAGAATTGAGGCTGTCTATGAGCATTGGCGGTAGGTTCGGAAGCGCAAAAAGACGGGGTATAATTGCCTTATGTCGTCGTCATTGCTGCACGCGGATGAAGAAACGGACATGGGGGTTTACGGGGCGTACCTGCGGGCGCAGACCGATACCGACCTGCTGGACATTGCGCTGCATCTGGACCCGGAGCGGTATCCGGCCCGTCTCAGCAGCGCCGGGCGCGAGCTGCACCGGCGCGGCCTGCTCCAAGCTTCCGCTTACACGCCTGCCGAAATCCGTGTTCGCTACGCAGCCCTGGCCGCGTTCGCGCTGTCTTTCCTTGTTCTGCTGCTGACGGGGCTGCTGACACCGGCGGACGCTGCCGGGCCGTCCTGGCCGACCCCGGAGATGCTGCCCGATGGGCTGCCGATGGGCGAGTTTACCCGGCTGTTTGGAGTGGCAATGCTGCGCGGGGCGGCGCTCTGGGCAGCCCATCTTGGTTTGTTTTTCATTCTGCTGGTCTGGCTCGGCGGCTGGGTTCTGCGCCACGCTGTTCTCCTTCACCGGAAGCGGGCGCGAGCGGATGTTTGGCGTTTGGCTTTAGTCGGCTTCGCGGCCTTGTTTCTGTCGCTGTGCGCGGCTGTCAGCCCCCGCAGCGCCGTTCCGTCGCTGTTTGCCGCGTCCGCCGGCTCGCCTTCCACGGCGCAGCGCAGCCTGCCGCTTTGGGACCCCTTCGCGTCGGCTCCGGCTCCTGTCGGCACTGACTCTTAAAGACCATTATGAAGCACAAAAGCCGCCGGACAGGGCCAAATCCACTGCGGGAATACCGCCGCTTGCAGCGCGAAATCCGCCAAGTGTTCGACCCGTTCACGGCCAAGCACTGCCCGGCCTGCACCACGCCCTGCTGCATCAAGCCGACGCGGGTCACGCCGGTAGATGTGGCCCTGGCGGTCGGACTGGGGCATACGTTCCCGCATCTGGAAGGCACGGACCCTTACGCGCCCTCGGTCTCCTACGCCGGGGCGCGTCTGGCCCTGCCGATGCTGCCTGCTGAGAAAGATGCAGTGGAACGCGAGCCTGCGCTGGAGCCGTGCGAGTATTTAGACAAAGGCCGCTGCACGTTCCCGGATGACCTGCGGCCTTACGGCTGCACGGCGTTTTTGTGCGGCCCGATGTACGCGCACCTGCCCGACGAGACCCTGCGCCGCCTGCGCCGGCTGATCCGCCAATTGGAAGACGCGCATGTGTCGGTGCTTCGCGCCCTGCGCGGCTCAGGGCAACTGCCGCTCGAAGAATAGCCCCGTTTTCAGGAAGTGCTTGATTTTTTTGACAGATATGTCATAATACAAACAGACAAGGGAGCGCTGTTCACGCAGCGCTCCCTCCCTTCAGCTACTTCTTAAAGAGCTGGTGGATCGCGGCGATTATTGAGACAATCGCGGCGATGGTCTGGGCGACAGCCCTGAATCTCAGGACGTTCCGCCAGTTACCTTGCTTCAAGAGAATCACCTCCTTTCGGCAAGATTACAAGGGCAGCTTTCTCGCGGCTGCCCTTGCTTCTTTTAGTATAGCAGACATGCTTACCGTCTCGCTGCTTTCCTCCGCTTAACCTTTTCTTAACATAGTTGGGCTATAATAGCCCTATGAACGTCTCTAAACCACGCCTTGCCGCTTCCCTGACACTTGCGCTGTCTGCCTTGCTGGCGGGCTTCGGCCTGACCCACTCCTTTGTCCCTGTTGTCGCGGCGAAGCCGGTCACGCTGCCGGACCTGCCGGATGGGGGCGGCACAGGAACGCGCCTGCCGAACGGGTGGCACATCACGCCTGCCGGGATGCACATTCCTCTGCCGGGCGACTTGCCGCTCAAGATGCTGTTCAGCCCCGGCGGCAAGTACCTTCTTGTCAACACCGGCGGTTACCACGACCACGGCGTCAGCGTCATTGACCCGGTCACGCTGAAAGTGACCCAGAGCGTCAATTTGGGCAAAGACTGGGCGGGCATGTGCTTTGACGCTGAGGGCGACGACCTGTATGTGTCCGGCGGCGGGACGCCCGACAAGCAGTTTTTAAAAGGCGCGGCGAAGGCGGGGGCGACGCCGGAGATGCTGGATTCGTTTACGCATCCTATCCTGCACCTGGGGTTTGAGGACGGCACGCTTTCCCCCAAGACGCCCATTGACATCCCCGGCCTCAGCGAAGCGTCGGCCCCGATCCCCGGCGATTACCATGTCAAGTTTGATCGGTTCATTGCGGGCCTCGCGTCCGGCCCAGACGAATCTTTGTACGCCGTGAACATCCAGAACGACACTGTTTACAAGCTGGCCGGCAGGCCGCGCACTGTGGCTGCGTCAGCTCTCGTCGGCTACCGGCCCTATTCGCTGGCGCTGTCGCCGGACGGGCAGACGGTGGCAGTTTCCAATTCCGGGGCGAAATCAGTCAGCCTGCTGAACGCAAGTGACTTGAAAGAAACGGCGCGGATCACCGTCGGCACGCTGCCGAACGAGCTGGCGTGGGCCAAAGACGGGCGGCTGTTTGTGGCGAATGCCGGGTCAAACTCCGTCAGCGTCATCAAAAACGGCGTCGTCACGGAAACCGTCAAAACGTCGCTTTCGCCGGCGGATTTAGTGGGTTCCACGCCTGATGCGTTAGCCGTGTCCGCCGACGGCAAGCGGCTGTACGTCGCAAACGCCGACAACAACGATGTCGCCGTGGTAGACATCTCGGAGGCCAAAGAAGCGCGGGTGCTGGGCTTTATCCCGACCGGCTGGTACCCGTCGGCGCTTGCGCTTGCGCCCGATGGCCGGACGCTGTTTATCGGCACCGGCAAGGGCCTCGGCTTCCGGGGCAACCCGGCGGCGACTTTGGCCGATCCCCGGTCCACGCGCACCGAGCCGGGAACGGGCCAAAAGTACGATTACATCGCCGGCATTCTCAGCGGCGATGTGTCTGCCGTCCGCCTTCCAAATGCACAAGGTTTAAGAGTCTACACGCAGCAGGTTTTGGCGAACGTGCCGCGTCCTGCTCCGGCTTCTCCGGCGCTGACGGCCAGCCTGTCCACGCTGCACCGCATCAAGCACGTCCTGTACATCATCCGCGAAAACCGAACGTATGACCAGGTGTTTGGCGACATCGGCAAAGGCAACAGTGATCCCAGTTTAACGCTGTTCGGGCAGAGCGTCACGCCGAACGCCCATGCACTGGCGTCCCATTATGTTCTGCTGGACAATTTATACTGCAACGGTGAAGTTTCCGAAGACGGGCATAAATGGTGTGACGCCGCCTACGCCACGGACTTTGTTGAAAAGTCCTGGCCGTCTTCGTACAGCGGGCGGGGCGAGCCGGACGGCGACGAGCGCGTGGCCGACTCGCCTGCCGGGGAGATTTGGGACAACTGCGCCCGGCACGGCCTGACCTACCGCTCCTACGGCGAGGATGCCGACTTCACTTCGACTCCCGACGCGCCCCCGGTGTTCAAGGGTGACAAGGGGCTGACCGGCCATGTCAATACTGAATGGAGCAAGTTTCCCTTCGGCGTCGGGCGCGACACGCAGCGGGCGGCGCTCTTTTTAGGAGAACTTCAGACCGCTGAAAAAACGGGCGTCTGGCCGCAGTTCATGGTCGCGTGGCTGCCGGAAGACCATACCGCCGGCCTCAAGGCCGGCGCGTTTACCCCGACTGCCGCCGTGGCGTCCAATGACCAGGCGGTCGGCCGGATCGTAGACGCAATCAGCCGGTCGCGCTTTTGGAAGAACACGGCGATCTTCATCATTGAAGACGATGCTCAGAACGGCCCCGATCATGTAGACGCCCACCGCACGGAGGGCCTGGTCATTTCGCCCTACGTCAAGCGCGGCGCGATAGACAGCACGCAGTACACAACGGCGTCCATGGTTCGCACAATGGAGCTGATTTTAGACCTGCCGCCGATGACTCAGTACGACCGAAACGCGACGCCGATGCTGAATTGCTTCACACGGGCAGCCGACATGACCGCGTACACAAACATCGGGCCGAAAGTGGATTTGGTAGCGAAGAACCCGGAGCGCGGGGCCGGAGAAACAGCCTCGGCCAAGCTGGACCTGTCCGGCCCCGACCGGGCCGACCCGGACGCATTAAACGCGATCTTGTGGCACGCCCTGAAGCCCGGCATGAAGATGCCCGCGCCCGTGCGGAGCGCCCGGCTGGTGCGCTGAGAAGCCCAGCCTTAAAATGCCGGGCTGCTTTTGAATGAAAGTCCCTGCGGGACTAGATGCCAGTGTCGGACGGCTATTCTTCAGCGCCGGAGGCGCTTTGCAAAATTTTAGCCCGGCATTTTAATGCCGGGTTCTTTTGACGGGTTCTAAGGCAGGGCGTCGCAGAACGCCTGGACGCAGCGGGGGTCCCACTGGACGCCGGAGCCTTCGGTAAGAATTGCCAGCGCCTGCTCGCGGCTCATGCCCTGCCGGTAGGGGCGGTCGGTCGTCATGGCGGAGTACGCATCGGCGACCGCCATGATCCGGGCGATCAAAGGGGTCTCCTCGCCGCGCAGCCCCGCCGGGTAGCCTGCGCCGTCCCAGCGCTCGTGGTGGTGGCGCACGGCGTCCAGCGTGTTTTCCAGCCCCGGCACCGACGAGACCATGACCGCGCCCATCTGCGGGTGCTGCTTGACAGCCGTGAACTCTTCTTCCGTCAGCTTGGCGGGCTTTCGCAGAATGGCGTCGGGAACGCCGATCTTGCCGACATCGTGCAGCAGGGCGGCCACAGCCACGGTGCTTTGGGCGGCTTCCTCAATGCCCAGCTCCCGCGCGATCAGCAGCCCGTATTCCATCACGTCCTCGGAGTGCCGCGACGTGTAGCGGTCTTTGTTGTCTACCGCCGTCACCAAAGCGTCCAGCATGGAAAAACCGTCCACATGGGCCAGCGCCCGGCGGACATGGTCGGCCGGCGTGTCCAGGGACGCGCCGGCTTTCGAGCGCAGCAAACGCTCATCCGCAAGCGTGATGAGACGCGCCCGGTCCCGCGTTTCGCGTGGGAACACGGCCGCCCCAATGGATACCGTCAGCGGGATAGCAGACACCTGGCCGTCGGGACGGAACGCCATTCCGGCCAAAGCCTCTCGCAGCCGCGCTTCCACTTCGGCGGCTGCCGTTTCGTTGTCTTCGTGCAGGAGCAGGGCAAACTCGTCCCCGCCAAACCGGGCCAGGGTGTCCTGCGGGCGGCAGACTGCCTTAAGACGCGCCGCGACCTGCTGCAAGACCTGATCGCCGACCGCATGGCCGTAAGCATCGTTGAAGAACTTGAAGCTGTCCATGTCCAGCATGACGGCGGACAAGCTGATGCCCATTTCCGTGACACGCGCGACCTCCTCATCCAAACACTTATGAAACGACCGATGGTTCAAGAGGCCCGTCAAGGGGTCCCGGTCTGCCAGGTTCCTGACTCTTTCCATCTCGCGTTCGCGGTCTTCCTCGGCCTGCTTGCGCTCGTCAATGATTTGGGTCACGCCGATCATGCGCTGCGGGGTGCCGTCATCGTTATACAGCAGCTTGCCGTTGGCGCTCATCCAATGGACGCTGCCGTCGGGCCAGAGGCAGCGGTACTCCGCCCTGTAATCGCGGCGCTCGCGAACGGCGCTTTGGGCGGCTTCGCGGGTAGGCTCGCGGTCGTCGGGATGCAGGAACTCCAAAAACTCGTCCTGCGTGATGTCGCCCACTTCAGGCCGGCCGAAGTTCTGTTTCCAAATGTCGGAAATCTCGATATAATGGTGGGTTGCTAGGTCTAAATCCCACGACCCAAGCCGCCCGCTTTCCAGCGCCAGCCGCAGCCGCTGTTCAATGACGCCCAATTGATCGTTAGCTTCCGCCATGTTTTCATTGGCTTCAACAACCCGTTTGACGCCTTGAACCAGCGCGTTTTTGTCTGCGGGAAGCGGCTTGGAATCTGAGGGCGGGGTATTTTGCATGGGCGTCTTTCGCTGGAAATGAAGAGCATTTGATGTATTCTACCATTAAATACCTTGTTAGCTCTTATCATTAAACGCTAACAAAATCAAAAAATTAAGACAATCGTATGCTAAGAAAACCTCTTGGCATACTCTGCGACATAGAACATAACCTGCACACGCTGAGCAAAACCAA
>CAXUBO010000088.1:7455-11024 GCA_964249345.1 uncultured Armatimonadales bacterium
GCCGTCATTTACATTGCCGTCATTTACATTGCCGTCCTGCACTAGCGGCGCCCAGACTCGAACTGGGGACCTGCGGGGTATGAATCCGCTGCTCTAACCAACTGAGCTACGCCGCCCTGCTGCGTGACATTATACCCTTGCTTGGAACGGCCCGTCAAGACGCTTGCTGAAAAAGCGCCGGGGCAATAAAAAACGCGGGAAGCCGAATGCTTCTCGCGGGCGCTCTTTTTGCGAACGTAAATAGAGTATATCATAGATTTGCGGCCTTGTCAATGCGCCTCGCACTTTTGCCCGGCAGCGAGTATCGCTGCTTTTCTGAGGCGAGGAGCAAAGAAAGCAGCGATGAGCCGAAACTCTTGGAATCACTCGTACAAAACGCAGCGATTATGCGTTTCACAATCGTTCCACAAAATTCTCTTGAAGAGGTTCTGCATGAGTATCATTCTACACATCTGCTCACTGAAGGCTTGGCACGACGCGCAGCAGCGCGGCGAGTACCGGGCGGACAGCCTGCTGACGGAAAGCTTTATTCACTGCTCCACGCCGCAGCAGGTCGTCAAAACGGCGAACCGCTTCTATGCCGGGCAGTCCGGCCTGACGCTGCTGGTCATCGCCGCCGAACAAGTCGCGGCGGCGATTAAATACGAGGCGGCGGACGGGGACTTGTTCCCGCATGTGTATGGCCCAATCAATTTGGACGCCGTGCGGGAAGTGCTGCCGTTTTCTCCCGCCGCCGATGGGACGTTTCCACTGCCTGACCTTGCCGCTACGGCTTAACGGGCGTGGTGGTGACGCGGCGAGCGTCCCGGCGCAAGGCCGAGATCATGCCACTCCACCGGAAAACTGTCCGGCCCGCCGCGCCCGCACATCCGCGAAGAGCCGCCACGGGAAATGTCCACGTTGCCGCGCGGGAAGCGTCCCAAATCGGCCACTAGAAAGATATGGCTGCGGCCATTTTGCGTGTTGACGACACGGATTCGGTGGTTGAGCAGGCCGCGCCGGGACTCGTCCACCGCGCAAAACCACGGCCCGGCGCTGCCGTAGTAGTCGCCGTTTGCGAGGTGCGGATTGCTGTCGCTTCGGCGGTAAAAGGTCGCCGTGGCGGAATGCCGCGAACGTGAATGATGGGACGCTGAGGCCCGCTGGGGCGCAGCGAGCAGCAATGGAAGGGTCAGGCAGACTAGGGCCGGACATTGATTGGTGGCGAACATAGGCGATAATTGTTCCTTGAGAGCTTCTTTGATACAGAAGGATTTCTACCACTATACCCAGAAACCGAACATCCAATCGCTTTTTTAATGCACGTTTGCCAACGCCTTCCGCACTGCCGCAACCTGCGGATCGGCCTGCATTTCTTCCAGTGTCCGCCATTCTATCCCTTGCAGCAGCCGCTCGGAGTGCGGCAAGTGCGCTTCTTCAGGGTCAAATCCCAGTGCCATGCCATCACTGCTTTCTGCCTCCCCTGCGGCCAGAAGAAAACAGCAGTCCGGGCTGCCGTCGTCCTGGTAGGTTCCCTCAAACAGCAGGCGCACGGCGGTTGTCCGCAGGCCGGTTTCTTCCCATACTTCGCGCACCGCCGCCTCCGCCGGTGTTTCGCCTGCCTCCAGGCCGCCGCCCGGCAGGGTCCAGTACGCACGGCCCGGCTCGACATGCCGGACCATTAAAATCCTGCCGTTTTGCAGAAGTGCGCCGCAGGCGCGTGGGCGGGTCATTGTTCGCGTTCCGTTCCGAGTTCGGCCTGCGTTTCTATGGCCCGGCGCACGGCCCAAACCTGGCTTTCGTGGGCCAGGGTGTGTTCAGCGTTGATCGGCGTCAGCCAGAGCAGTCTGTGGCCGGGTTCGGTCGCGCTGCCCGCCGCCGCATCAATGACGCCTGCGCGAAAAAAGACGCACTCTTTGCGGATGCCGCTTTCACTGCCGGGCGTGTAAACATATTGAACCGCTTCGCCGACGTGCGACACGCCGCCGATCTCGAAGCCGCATTCTTCCCGAACTTCGCGTGCCAGCGTTTCTTCGGCTGTTTCGCCCGGCTCTGCTCCGCCGCCGGGCAGGAAGCCGCCGCGCGGCGTTTCCATGACGGCAACCCGGCCCTGGGCGTCAAACAAAAGCGCATACGAGCCGGGGCGCGGCACATAGCTTTGGCCTGCTTGGCGCGTCCCAAACTCAGGCATGTCTTTTTGCCTGTACTCGGCCCAGCCTTGCCGGACGGTTTGTTCCAGCGCATCCGGGTACGCAAAGCCGAGACGCGCGGCAAGGCGGCGTCCTACTGCCGCGACTTCATCGCGGTGGGCCTCAATCACCTGCTTGATTTCCGTGCGATTGGTCCGGGCCGCGCCAAGCGTTTCCAGACTGCGTGGACCAATAAAAGACGTGACGGCCCGCACCTGCGGCGTCAGCGTGTGGATGGTCGGCCTTTGGCTGCCCAAATCCCGGCCCGTCGCCTCCACATACCAGAGGCGCATCAAGACTGAGTGTTCTAAGCTCAGCCCGTGCAGGATCAGCAAATCCAAATGGCGATACAGCATTCGGACATGCTTGTGCGAGCCGACCCAGAAATTCGTGATCGCTTCCTGAATGGCGGCAGGGTCGGCAGGCGGCATTTCTTCTCCCTGCGGCAGCAGGGCCGACGCGAGGCGCCGGCCAAACTCGTCGTCCCGGCAGCCCAGCACCAGCGTGAAGTCCTGCGGCGGCTCCCGCTCGACGCTCTGCACCAGCAAATCCCAGATCACGCCCTCAGCCAGCAGGAACTGATGCAGCACCGTACCTTCCCAGCGCAGCGCGTGTACCCCAACTACTGTCTCGCCGATTAAAGCGGACAGCGCGGCCCTGTCCGGCTCCTGCCACCGAACAAGCGCGTCCGGGCGGACAGCCACGCGCAGGTCAACGTCGCTGTGTGGGTCGGCTTCCCCGCGAGCGATGCTGCCGCCCAGCCAGAGAGCTGCGACTTCGTCTTCCGCCCAAAGCCGCGCCGCCACGCGCTCTAAGGTGCGTCTTTGCGGCAGGTCCGGCAGCGCGTCCAGTCTCAGGGTAGTTGTTTGCATTGTGTCAATCTCCTTGTATTAATTTCCTTCTCGCGGCCCAAGCCCGCGCAAGCGCTGGTTCAGCTCCCACAGTGCGGTTCGGTTGCTGTCATAGGTCAGCCGGGCAGAGGCTTCCGCGTAGGGCAGCCATTCCACGGCGTCATGCTCACGGGAAAGAGTCAGCGCCTGGCCGGTGCAGTCTGCGCCGAAGCTGTGTTCGGGAACAACGTACAGCGCCGGGTCCCAGGTGCCGCCGTCCTGAAACTCCGTGACGGGAACGGTGAACATGGCCTGTAATTGGGTGAAATTGCACACGCCGGAAATGCCGCCCTCCTCAAACGCCTCTCGTTTCGCGGCTTCCAGCGGAGTTTCGTCATCCTCGCCGCCTCCTGCGAGGCCCTGCCAGCAGGCAAAGTCGCTGCGGTGAAACACGGCGAACTCCAGCGTATTTGCCGTTCTGCGGTAGGGCAAAACGAGGATTTGGAAAGGCGCTCTAGGCATAGGGGGTAGTTTATCCAGCAAAAGGCCACGCAATGAAAGGCCACGCAAT
>CAXUBO010000088.1:11124-15214 GCA_964249345.1 uncultured Armatimonadales bacterium
AACACATGGCGGAACTGAGGGCCAATTCCGGTGACTTTGGACTGGATGGGCCGAACTTTGTTCGGGGCTGCCAGCGTGTTTGTGTCGCCAAGATTGGCCGAAGACAGCACAATTGCAACCCCGGTGGGCGCGATCACCTGAGCGCCGGAGAGCGTCAGCGTCACTGTCTGCGCGGAGCCAAGAGCGTTGACGACTTTGATGTAAACCGCGCCGGTGCGGCTTTTGCTGACGCAGTAGGCCAAGCCGCTGCCGCCGGTGAGGATGGCGGGAACCGCCGTGTCGCCATGATACAGGCTGAACAACTGCTGGGTGTAGTAGGCCGGCGAAACGTAGCTATGGAGGGCGTCGAAGCCAATCAGATTGGTGTCCCACTGGGACGCGCCGGGGTTGATGTTGACCAGCAGCGGGGCGTAGGACGCCAGCACAACCACGTCGGCGTTGCGCTCCATGCCGGTCATAAACGCGGCGTCGCCGAGTGCGCCGCTGAGGTTCGGGGTCGGGCGGCCTTCCTGCGAGGCGTACTCGCCGACAAAAATCTTCGGGCCGCTCCGGTCATAGGAGTCGTAATGGTGCGTGTCGGCTTCAAAGTCCCCGGCGGAGCGGTAGAAATGGTCGTCCACCACGTCCGGCCTGCGGCTGGTAACCGCCGTGGTCGCAATAATTTGGAGGTGCGGGTACTTGACCCGGATCGCATCGTAAAACTGGGCGAAGCGGGCCTCATAGCTGCCGCTCTTGTCAAAAAAGTCTTCATTGCCGATTTCCACATAGGGAACGCTAAACGGGGCGGGATGACCGTTTTGGACCCGGACCAAGCCCCATTTCGTGTTGGAGCCGCCGGTGGCATACTCAATCTCGTCAAGCGCGTCCTGCACATACGGCGTCAGCGCCGGCCCGGCGGGGACATGCTCGCCGCCCAGCGCGTAGCCGGCGCCCACCGCAAGCACAGAAGACATGTGCAGGTCCTCGCACCACTCTAAATACTCCAAAAGGCCGTAGCCGTCGTCGGAGCGGTAGCCCCAGGGGTCAAGGTGGCCGGGCCGCTCCGAAATATCACCGACCGTCCGCTTCCAGTTGAACCGCTCGGCAAGGGTATTGCCTTCCAAATAGTTGCCGCCGGGCATTCGCAAAAATGCCGGGTGCAGCGCGGCCAGCTTTTGCATTAAATCAAGGCGCGAGCCGTTCGGGCGATGGTGGTACGTCGGCGGCATCAGCGACACTTGGGTCAGCCAGACCGTGCCGGGGCCGTGTCCCGTGAGGACAAAAAGATTGTCTACCGACTGCGGCACATCTTTCCGTGTTGTCAGGGTCAGCGTGTACTTCTTCCAATTGGCGGAAAGCGCAGGAACCGTCGCGGACGCGGACACCGTGCCGTCAATCGCGTCTTGAAGAGATGCTGTCAGCGGGCCGGAATAGCCTGCACTCGCTTTCGCATAAAATGAAGCATGATAAGCAATATTTGGCCGAACAGGAACGCCCCAGTAGCCGTCATTGGCGGCACCGACATATTGGCCTGCGGCTGTCATGTCCAGGCGCAGGCTGTTCGTCAGCGCCGTGTTGGGAACGGGGTTCGCCGTATCCAGCGAGAGCGTTCCCGCGCCGGCATTTCCAATCAAAGACCAATGAACAGGCGTCTTTGGGTCGTCGTTTAAGGCCCGGTTTTGGATCAGCTCGGCGTACAGGCCGCCGTCAATGGAGTGGCTGATGTCTTCAATCATCAGGCCGTACAGCAGGGGACTGATCGCGGGGCCGGGCTTGGACAAGTCTATGCTGAGGGCGGAATCAAGCGCGTGTGTCCGGGCCGCAATCGCCGCAAGCTGCGGCGCGTCTGGCTGGGCGGTCTGCGTAAAGCGCACGTCGTCCACTTCGCCGCTGACATAATCTACGGGGCTTCCGTTGTACTTGCCGCGCCCGATCTCAGTATGCCCTATGGCCTGCCAGGTGGCTGTGTCGGGCTGGGTCTGCTGCAAAACGCCGTTGACATACAGCGAGATCGTTTGGGCGGCGGCATCATGGACGCCGACGAGATTGTACCAGACGCCCGGCTGCGCGGGAATTGCAGAAGACGCAAACGACCCGCCCTGCGGCTGATCGGACGCCAGCATCGTAAACGCGAACGTGCCGGACGCCCGGAGCTGCAAAAAGAAGCCGCTCACCCGGCTGCCGTCAATGCTGACGAATGTCTGGTAGCCGCCGATTTGTTTCAGCTTAACCCAGGCGCTGACCGTGAAGCTTCGGCGCGTGTCTACCACCGGTTGCGGCACATCCAGGCTGCCGTGACCGTTCAACTGAAGCGCGTTTGTGCCGTAGGCGGCACCCTTGACCCACGCCGCGTCCCCTGCCAGCGTTCCGGCGTTCGGTGCAAACTGCCAGGGCGCGGCCTGTGCCGAAGCCGAGAGCGCCAGAGCAGCAATAATCGCCATTAATCTGTGCAGCCGCATCTTGATAATGTCTCCCGGTGGGCATTCAAAAAACAAAAAAGCGCCAGCCGTTCAGGCTGCCGCAGTATGTTTCGTAATGAGATCGCGCTCCAATTTTTGCAGCGTGAATACAGTATGACAGAGAAACGGCGCAAAGTCAAGCGCAAAAACTTCTGCGCCTCAGCTCGCGCAGGCAAATCGTCTTGCTCCGGGAACACAAACAAAGGCTTTTTCTGCGCTCGGAGTGCCGGAATATGGTGCCTTGTCGGTGGATGTCAGTTTCTCATTTGTCGCAGAAAACTCGGCTTTCCGCGCGGGCGGCAGGAATTGGCCGGGCGGCGGCGAATAAGTGTCTACCATGAAAATCGTTCACCGGCCCCTGACCCGCGCCGAAGCAGTGCGACTGCATCTCGCGCTTAAAGAAACACCGAACATTCTTGGCTACACGGTCCGAGAACTACAGCGCTTCTCGGATGTCTACGCCGCCGAAGACAAAAACGAATCAGGAGAAACCAAATTCGCGGGCGCGTGTTTCAGCGTGGATTTAATGCAGGGGTGGACGGAGATCGCTGCGCTGTGCGTTCTGCCGGAATGGCGAAGCTGCGGCATCGGCGCTGCGCTGTTCGCGGCGGCCTGGCAGCGGGCGCAGCAGCGTCAGCGCCACCTGTATGTTTTGAGCCGTAACCCACAAGTTATTCACTGGATGCGGGCGCGGGGAATGCAGGTGGACGGCAGCCATTTCCGAGCGCCGGCGGCGGTGCAGTGGTACATGGCCCGGCACATGGCAAGCGGGTATCGCTTCCGGGAAGCGTTCCGCAAGCGCCGGGCCATCGCCCAGTGCCCGCCGCTTTTGCAGGGAATAAAGAAGTACGGTTAGCAAACCCCACTTAGAAAAGAGACCTCACCCCGGCGCAAGCGCCGGGGTGAGGTCTCTTGTTTCCGAGTGCGGATTTTAGTATCCGTGATCGTGATGGAACCCGTCGCCATGATCCATCATGTGGCCCTGATCCATCATGCGGCGGGCGCGGACATGATGGCGGATGGCCTGCGCCCGCAGATGGGCCCGTTCCGCCGCCCCGTAATGGCCGGTCGCGACATCATGGGCGTAAGCCGCCTTCTGCCGCAGGACGGCCACGCGGGCATGGTGCATCGGTCCGTGATGGTAGGGGCCGTGGTCGCCGTAGCCGCCCTGTGCGGAGGCCGCGCTTCCGAGTCCGGCCAGGGTCGCGCAGAGACCGGCCAGCGCCAGGCTTTTTGGTGTCAAAAGTGTCATTGTATTGTTCCTTCGTCTTGAGTTCGTGAGATCAAGTTCGTCAGGCAGGCATCAATTTCCTGCCTGCGCTACTCCCCCTTGACGCCGCTGCGCTCCGATATGTTCCAGGCGTTTTTCGTGTACCAAAGAACTGTAGAGAGCCGGCTCTTAATCACTGGCTGCCGGCGCTTCTTTTTTGTCATAGAACCCGTACCCGGCGTGGGCATCATAATCCATGCCGTAGATGCGCTTGAGGTCGGCCAAAGCCGCAAGCGACTTCTTGCCGTGCGGGCTGGCGCACATTTCTCCCTCATGGCCGGGGGCAGGCTCAAATGAGTGCAGGACAATCTCTTCTAAAAGCTGGCCGAGCGTCATGTCTTTGAACTCAGCTAACCCTTTCAGCACTTGCACCATGCGCTTT
>CAXUBO010000088.1:15314-17966 GCA_964249345.1 uncultured Armatimonadales bacterium
GCGCTTTCAACATACTCGCCGACATTCGCCCGATGTCCGCCGCGCAAAAGGCACGCATCCTGCCGGCCATTACTCCCTATCTCACCGGCAGTGACCGGCTAGATCAGCTTGGGGCGCAGCGGGTTCAAAGAAAAATGCAGGCCGGAGGCTGACGTCAATACGCCGATAGCTCGACAAACTTTGCCGGCAGAACAACGGGCTTGCCGCGCGAAAACTGAATTTCCAGGCGGGGGGAAAGGCGGTCGCCGCGAATGGCAAGGATGGTGCCGACGCCGTGCTGGGAATGCTGGACGCGCCCGCCGATTTTGAGGGTCTTTGGGTTCAGCGGCGCGGCAGGCGGCGGCGCAGGCGGAGCTAAGTCCGCCAGGTCGGGGAAGGCATCGGGATCGGAAGCCTGTGCAGGGAGCGGCGGCCACGGGGCAAGATGGGACTCGGTCAGGCCCAGCGCTGACGTTAAGCCGCGCGTGCGGGCAGCCTCGTAGAGCTGATGCACCTGCGCCCCGGCGGCGCGGCTTTCCTCCGGCGCGTGCCACGTCGAAAAGTAGCGGCTCAGGTTCAAACGCGACGCGCTGCGGGTGATGGCGAGAGTCTCGGCAGTGCGCCATTCGGCAGGCGGATGGGCCAGCGCCGCGCTCAGAGTTTGGACATCGGCCAGCGTGTTTTTCCAGTCGGCTTCCGCCAAAAACTGCGACGGCAGCTCGGTCTTCACGAAATGCAGATGCAGGTCGGACTGGGTGCGCGTCAGGGCCACATAAAATAAGCGCCGCTCTTCTTCCAGCTCGTCCGAGCCGCCGTAAGGGAAAATGCCCTGGTTGCAGTCGGGAATAAATACAATCGGCCACTGAAGCCCTTTGGCCCGGAACACGGTCAACAGTGCAATGCCGTTTGAGCGGTCTTGGTTGAGGCCCACGCCTGCCGCCGCCAGCGACTCCAAATGCGACAGCAGGGCCGTGAGCGACGGGGAGCTGTGGGCGTAGCGCCCGAACGCTTCCACAGTGGCCGCCCGCGCCAGCCCTGTTTCCGGGAAGCCGCTGGAGCGGCGCAAAAAGTCCACATACCCGATCTTCTTGTCAAGGAGGGCCAGGGCTGTTCCTGCCGGAAGCGTCCCCGAAGCGCCCCGGAGCCAGTGCAGCGTCTCGGCCAGGTCGCTGAGACGCGCCGCTTGATGCGCCGGAGCCTCTTTTGCGGCAGCTATGAGGACGCCGGGAAGCGAGCCGCCGCGCCGGACAGAGCGGACAACTTCATCGCAAAAGACGCGCGACAGGTAACGGGCGGGCTTGTTCGCAACCTGCACCCAGCGCGTCTCCCAGCCGTCGTCCATGCGAGCTAAACGGACATAATCCAGCAGCGTTTTCACTTCGGGCCGCGCGTAGAACGGGCTGCTGCCGACCACCCGGTAAGGGACATTGGCTTCTAAAAGCCCTTGTTCCAGCGGCGGCGTCTGGGCGTACAGCCGGACCAGCACAGCGATCTCGCCGGGCGAGCGCCCCTGGCTGAGAGCGTCTTGAACCAACTGGGCCAGATGCCGGCCCTGCGTCTCCGGCGATGTTTCTTCATGGACTTCTACGCGCCCGCCGAAGCCGCGTGTCAGGGACAGCCGTTTCGGCTCGCGCTTTTGGTTCCAGGCGATGACTTTGTTGGCGAGGGCCAGCGGAGCGGCATGGGAGCGGAAGTTGTCGTGGATAAAGTATTTCGCCGCGCCGTAGCGCTGAGAAAAGTTCAAGATAAAGCCGGGGTCCGCGCCGCGCCACTCGTAGATGGTCTGGTCATCATCACCGATTGCCATGTAATTGCGCTGCGGAAACGTCAATAAATCTAAAATCTCGGACTGCACCCGGTTGACATCCTGAAACTCATCCACCAGCACGCAGCCGAAGCGCCGCCGGGCATCTGCCAGCATTTCTGGAAACCGATGCAGGCACTCCCACGCCGACAGCAGCATGTCGTCAAACGTGAGCGTTTTCTCCTGCACCCGCACTTTTTCGTACAGCGCATACAGGGCTGGGTACCAGGCAAATCCCGCCGGGGCAGGCGCTTGGCCCACTTGCGCCAATGCCGCCGGGGGCAAATCCAGCTTGGCGGGATCAGGATACAGCAAGTTAGCTTTCATCACTCCAACATAGGTCAGAAAATCGGGCCGGTCCAGCGCGTCCAGCTCTGCCGCAAACGGCACCTTTTCGCGCCATGCCTGCCCCAGCACCCGCCCTAAAAGCTGCGAGTCGCCGCTGTCTTCTTCCTGCCCCAAATTAAAGTCCGTGCCGAGGCCGCGCCGCTGCGCCATTTTGAGAATGCCCCAGCCGACGGCGTGCAGCGTCTGCACCTGCACTCTTTCGCAATGCGGCCACTGTGCCAGGGCAGTTTTGATGTCTTTGACGGAAGCTTTGCTGAACGACGTGGCGAGGATAGAAGACACGGGAAAGATGTTCTCCCGAACCAGCCGCTCAATCCGATGGGTCATCGCTGTCGTTTTGCCGGCCCCGGCGACGGCAAACACAAGGGCAGGACCGTGATCGTGGGCGACAATCGCCTGCTGTTCTTCGGTGAGATTTGATAATGCGGGAGTGGGGGAGGACGCGGACATGACACAGTATTATACACGATGAGCGGAAAAATCAAGAACCCGGCCATAAATGGCCGGGTTCTGTTCATGGC
>CAXUBO010000089.1:0-16050 GCA_964249345.1 uncultured Armatimonadales bacterium
ATGCTGAGGCGCGGAGAAGCCCGGCGCTTGATGTGCCGGGCAGAAAACGATGAGCAGAAAACGATGAGCAGAAAACGATGAGCAGAAAACGATTACTTGTGTCCCGTGCGCGGGAAGCGGACCTGACCGGCATGGCCGGACGTCGGCTTGCTGGGGCCGCGCCCGCCGGCAGCGTTCAGATTTGTGTTTGGCTTGGTGCCGGATTTGCCTTTGGCCTGCGCCCGGCGGTCGGCCCGGTTCAGCGCGGGTGTTTTTGTTCCGCTTTCGGGGGCCGTTTCCGGCTGGGCCTGAACTTCTTCGGTAAGGCTCGGCTCACCGGTTCCGCTGCCGCCGGTCTGTTCTTGTTCCATGACTTGCTGTTTCCTTTCACGCTTCCAGAATTTTGTCTTCAAGTTATCTTTTAGTATACCCCGCCTGCGCTTCCAGGCGCGGCACAGCGTAGCGCAGCAAACTTTCCATGTTGATGACATCTTCTTTGTTGTAGGCCAGCAGCAAACGCTTCGCGTCTTCTGAACCTCGCCCGCCTTTGCGGTAGGCTCGCCAGAGGCGCACGGCGTCCATGCCGCTCAGTCCGTCGGTTTCAGGGACGCGCGAGATGTGGAGCTGCTGCTCGATTTTTTTCAGCCCGCCGGTGTGTCCCAGGCGCTTCAGCAGGGGGCAAAGGTCAATGTGAAAGCGGTCGGCAAACACGGACTCCAGCACGGGAAAGCGGCGCTTCAGGAACGGCAGATCAAAGCCGGTGCCGAAGAACGTCACAAAGCCGTCGTAGTCCTGGCTTTCATAGGCGAACTGGGCCAAGTTCTCGCCTTTAACGTAGGCGTGCATCTCAAAACCGTCGTAGAGGCCGATCAGCGTGATCGAGTCACTGCTCATGCCGCCGTTAGTTTCAATGTCTAAATAGCCGATTTTGGGAAACTGCGACGCCGCCCGCCAATGCTCGCGCTTGGGCAAAGTGTGGGCGAAAAAATCCGTGCGTCCTTCTTCCAGCGCCATTAAACTGTCCTCGACTGTCCGGTGCAGGGCAATTTTGTGGCGCGGCGGCAGGCGCAGCCCCGACGCCTGCTCCTGATACTCCTGCCACGACCGGACGCCCTGCGCCCAAAGCGCCTGCTCCGTTGCCGGGCCGACGCCGGGCGCATGAATAAATGTGGCTGTGAGCATAAATGAGATGTTCAGGGAGAAGGAGTCCCCCCAGCCCCCAATAATGGGGGAGTAAGACCAGATAGCCCAAACTCTTCAGCTTCCTCTCCGGCTCCCCCATTATTGGGGGCTGGGGGGACTCTTTACTGCCCCGCAACCGTCAGGTCATTAACCAATGTATAGCCCGGATGCTTCTTGAGGGCTACCTGAGCATCTTCCGCCGCCCGCTGCTTCATGGACGCATCGGTGACATGGCCGGTGAGAGTAATCTTCTGCGGCCCGGCGTTGACATCAATTAAATTGCCGGACTGAGCCAGAACCGGGTCACGGATGATGGCGGTCTTGACCGCTGGCCGGACAACGGTGTTGGCTTCGGCATTCTGCGGCAGGGCAGCAGCGGCCTGATCCGCTTTTTGGGCATCGGTTTTCACGGCCTGTCCGGCCTGATCGGCGGCGGCTTTTGTAGATTGAGCGGCCTGGTTCGCCGCCTGCTGAGTTTTTGCCGTATCGTTCGCGGCATCTTCTTTGGCCCCGCTGAGTGTGTTGCCGCACCCGCTCAGCGACGCCGCTGCCGCCAGCGCCAGCGTCATTGCCATTAACTTGTTCATGTGGTTTCTTTCTGGGGCATCACGCCCCGATGACTGTCTCTCCGAAGCGTTCCATTTCTTCCCTTTGCGGGCTGAATTGCAGCAGCAGCAAATCTACCCCAACCGCCTCAAACGCGGCAATGCGCTCTTTGATTTGGTCGGGCGTGCCGACCAGTCCCGAACGCAGGCCGCGATTGGAGACCGAGTAATCTTCCAGGGATACTTGCTGCTCTAGCTGCGTTCCCGAAAGCCACTGCTGGTAGTTATCATACCCTGCCGCGCTCTGCTTCACGTCCGTAATGCGCCGCCGCTCGGCTTCGGCGTCTTCCGCCGTGTCCCGGACAACCGCGTAGCCTGCGACCCCAAACGTCATCGGCGGCAGGCCCAGCCGCTCCCGCCGGACCGACAAGTCCCTAATCTTTTCCCCCACCCGCTCCGGCGGGTCGCCGTGCATGACATAGGCGTCGCACGTCCGGGCGATCAGCTCTTTCGCCGCTTCCGACTCGCCGCCCGCATACAGGGTCGGGCGCGGCTGAGAAATTGGCTTCGGCGACAGCACCGCGTCCTGCACTTGGTACAGCGGCCCGACGTGCGTAAATCTAGGCTGTGTCCACAGGCCGTTCACCACGTCCAGCCATTCTTCCGTCCGGGCATAACGGTTGTCATGCTGGTCAAACGCGACGCCGTACTGCCGCGCTTCTTCGGCCCACCAGGATGACACGACGTTCAGCGACAGCCGCCCACCACTGATATTGTCAATGTTCGCCGCCTGCTTGGCGAGAAGCGCCGGGGCGTGGTAGGCGGGGCGCACCGCGACCATCAGCTCCAAAGAGTGCGTCACCGCCGCCAGCGCCGCCGCCGTAGACCACGCATCCAAACACGGCGCATCTGTGCCTTTAATGTCGTTCAAGTTGAGTTCGGCCACCAGCGTCAGGTCAAACCCGATCTGCTCCGAGCGCACCGCCAGCCGCTTCGCGTAGTCCCAAGAAGCGTCCATCCCTTCATCATCCACATTCCGCAGCCACCCGCCAAACACCGGCAGCCAGTATCCATAGCGCATCAATCAGCCTCCTCAACGCGAGGAAGTAAACTTCACTCGCTGCTAAACGTCGTCCTTCGGACAAAAGAGCCACAAACGCAGGCTTTGTTGTTTTTCGTCCAAAGGACGCTTCTTTGTAGCGAGTGAAGTTTACTTCCTCGCGTTTCGTTCTTTAGACTGCACCCAAGGCTGTTGCTGAACCACTTCAAGAACCTGTTGCGCTTGACCACGCGCTACCGTCGGAAAGTCATCTAAAAAGTCGTCTAAGGGGTGGTTTGCTTTCAGATAATCAAACAAAGTTTTCACAGGAACCCGCGTTCCTGCAAAGACAGGAATACCACCCAAAATATTTTCGTTTTTTGTGATAAGGCTATGTGTCATGTTATTGTTCTTCCCTTGCGAAGCTCTCCAATTTGGTCAGTGCGTCTAAATCCTCTACATCAGCCGCCCAAAAGGTTACAGCCCCAGATGATGCCTCAAAATCTCCGACCCGAATGCCTATATCCTCCATTTGGCGATGGCGAATGTCTTGTATTTCCATTCCACCAGTAGGCATTGGAAATCCATGCTCTATTTTCAGACCTCGCGGGGACCAAAAGCGCAAGCGCCGAATCGTCGCAGCCTTCGCCAGCGACATATCAATATATGATTTTGTCCAATCCTCTTGATCATAATGATAGTGGAAATCAATAATCTGATATTCCCACGGCTTTTCGATAATTGGATGGTCAGGATCAGGTTGTTGATCACTTGTCATAGACTAGCGCTGCCGCTTCCTCTAAATAATCTGCAAGCCGCGCAAACGGGTCGAAGCCGATGACGCGGGGGGCGTCGGCGACGAAGTTTGAGAGGGCGTTCACGTCGTAATACAGCACGCTGCCGTCGCGGTCGTCAATCATGTACTCAATGCCGCCGACATCAATTCCAGCATTCTGCATAATGCGCTCAACGGCGGCAACCACGTCGGCAGGGGGCGTATAGCCTTCGACGCGCAGGCCGTTCTTCGGGGCGTCGGCGGCGGACGCTTCGCTGCGGGCCAGGGCCGCGCCGTCGACCGTCTGGCAGATGTCGGCGGGGCAAAGGTTGAAGCTGTCGCCGGACGTGTAGACATGGATGGCGTATAAATACTTGCCGCCGAGCGTCTCCACCCGCGTGATGCGCCCGTCACGGGCCGGCACAAACTCCTGCACTAAAGCCGTTTTATCAATGCCCAGGTCTATCAAACCCGCGTCGGCAACAGACGCGAGTTCCTCCACGCTGTCGTAGCGCACGACGCCTGCGCCGGAGCCGCCGATGTTGGCTTTGACGACGACGGGAAACCGCAGGCCGTCGGACGCCGCAGGGGCGGCGAGCGGATCGCCGATGACACGGGCTTTGGGATACGCCAGCCCCAGCGATGCAAGCTGTGTAAGCTGCAAGGCTTTGGACGTTTCGGTCGTGAATGCCTGAACGCCGTTCAGCACCCGCGTTCCCAGGTGTTCCAAATGTGCCAGATAACTTAGCGTGTAAAAGATGCCGGGATGGTCCGAGCGCAGGTACGCCGACGGACTCATGCGGTTAAACAGAACGCTGTACTCGCGCTCCGTCCGGCCGGGGTCGTAGAAGTGCCGCCGGGCGTCAATCTTGACGTAGTCGGTGCCGCGCCGGTCCAGCTCAGCAAACAGAGGCTTGAACCAATCAGGATGCTCGTAGTAAATGGCGAGTGGTAAAGACATAAGTTAGGCTTCCAAAGAGAGTGCAAAGCGTGGGAGTGAACTCCTACGCTGTGGGGCGAAGCGCCCAGTAACCGCCTCCGCGGGTACAAGATATGTCACAGCAAAATATGTCACAGAGCGTTTTTACTCTTTGTCCGCGAAGGCGGACATTGGGCGCTTCGCCCCACAGCGTAGGAGTTCACTCCCACGCTTCTTGGTACATACTGTTATTGCCGCCGGGAGCAACGCAGGAACCCGCCTTGTCCCTGCCGAACTATCACGGCATGACAGACACGAACTTTTTTCGAGACGCCGTCCAAGCGGCCATTGAGCGTATTTTACCCGACATTACCGAAACGCGCCATCATCTGCACCAAAACCCGGAACTCAGCGGCATGGAAGCCGAGACAAGCGCGTATGTCGCCGGGCGTCTGCGGGCGTTTGGCGTGGACGATGTGCACACAAATCTTGCCGGGCATGGGGTGACAGGAGTCTTGCGCGGGCGGCAGGACGGGCCTATGCTGGCATTACGAGCGGACATGGACGCACTGCCCATTCAAGAAGCAAGCGGCCTCCCATACGCTTCCTGCACTGCTGGGGTCATGCACGCCTGCGGGCATGACGGGCATACGGCGACGCTTTTAGGCACAGCACAGGTGCTGGCAGGGCTGCGCGAGCATCTACCGCACCCCGTCAAGTTCATCTTTCAGCCTGCCGAAGAAACCGTCGGCGGGGCGGACGGCATGGTGGCGGCAGGGGCACTCGCGGGCGTCGAAGCCATTGCGGCCCTGCACGGCTGGCCCAATTTAGAGATCGGGCAGATCGGCTACCGGCCCGGTCCGATGATGGCGAGCGCAGACCGCTTTGACCTGACCCTCAAAGGCGTCGGCGGACACGCGGCCTATCCACACACGACCGTAGACCCCATTATTATTGGCAGTCAGATTGTTTCGGCCTGGCAGACATTGTCGTCGCGCGAAGTTTCGCCGCTTGACTCAGTGGTCGTCACCATCACTCAGTTCCATGCCGGGAACGCTTACAATGTCATTCCCGGCACGGCAGACTTAAGAGGAACCGTGCGCTGCTTGTCCAACAGTGTTCGGGAGGGGATGCCCGCCAAAATGGAGCGGATTGCAGCGGGGGTTTGCGCGGCGTTCCGGGCGGATTACGAGTTCGCGTATGACTTCGGCCCGCCGGTCGTGGTCAACGACCCCGCGCTGACGTCTTTAGTGCAGGCCGTCGGCGCAGACGTTCTCGCTCCCGGCGGCGTAACCTACTTAGAAACCCCGACCATGGGCGCGGAAGATTTCGCGTATTATTTGCTGCAAATTCCCGGCGTCATGTTCCGCCTCGGCGTCGGCACCGATGTCACCGCCCTGCACACGCCGACCTACAGCTTTTCCGACGGCGCCCTGCCCTACGGCATGGCAATGCTGTCCAATCTGGCCCTGCGGTACGGCGCATGAGCCGCTTCTCGGCAGTCTTATTTGATCTTGACGACACGCTTTACAGCCGCCGCGCGGCGTTCGCGTCCTGGCTGGATGCTTACCTGAACGGCACGCTGCGGCTGACGGACCCCGCTGAAGCCGCGCAAGTTCAGGGCATGGTTCACGCTTTGGACCAAAGTGGCTACGGCTCCAAGCAAGCCATTTTTGAGCGCCTGCACGCGCTGTACCCCGCCCTGCCCGGCGAGCCGTCCCGCTCCTTAGAAACATTTTTTGCGGAATTCCTCACACACATTAGGCCCGAAGCCGAGACGGAAGCGCTCTTGAACACTCTCGCTGACGCCAAAATCCCCTTTGGCGTCATTACCAACGGCTCCGCCCGGCAGTGGCGCAAGATTGAAGCGTTGGGCTTGGACAAACGCACGTCCTGCCTGTTTATCTCCGAGACCTTCGGCCTTAAAAAGCCCGATTCCGCCATTTTTCATGCCGCTGCCGCCTGCCTCGTCGTTCCGCCCGCCAAAGTTTTGTTCGTCGGCGACAACCCCACAGCCGACATCACCGGCGCACACGCCGCAGGGATGGTCGCCGCTTGGCTGCACCGCGATCAATCTTGGCCGAGTGAAATAACGGAAGGGCCGGAGTTTGTGATTAGTGCGCTGGGTGAACTGCCGGCAATCTTGGGCATCAAGCTACTCAGGCAAGAGAATACCAAGTGGCACGGCCCTGACCGTGGCGGGCGATCTTTCCCGCCTGGATGAGAGCATTCAGGCGGGCTTTAATTGTGCTGCGATGTTCGCCGGTCAGCGTTTCAATTTGTGCCGTCGAGACGCGCCCATGCTCCTGCGCCAATTCCAAAATCTGCACCGAGAGGGCCGGCAGGGACGTTCCCCAAACCTGCTCACGGGCGACTTTTTCTTCCAGCCTTGCCTTCTGGCGCTGCAAGGCTCGGAGGAAAAACAGCGTCCAGGGTTCCCAGTCCGGTGCGTCGTCAGCTAATGTTCCCTGCGTCCGGCGCAACGCCAAGTAGTAGCTTTCTTTGCTTGCCTCAACCACGCTTTCGAGTGAGCTATACGGGACATACTCATAACCGGCCCGCAGAAGAAGCAGCGTCGTCAAGACCCGCGACAGCCGCCCATTGCCGTCCTGAAACGGATGGATTGCCAAAAAGCAAACGGTAAAAACAGCAATTACCAGAAGCGGATGCCAAACATCGCCGCCCAAAGCCTCGCGGGTCCACTGGACCAATTCCTGCATCCGCCACGGCGTTTCCAGCGGCGAGGTCGTCGCGAACACCACACCCAAACTGTTCCCATCAGCGTCAAACGCTTCCACATTGTTCGGCAGCTTTTTATAGTCGCCCCGATGCCGAACATCTTTGGAGCTATATCTCAGCAGTATCTGATGAAGCTGCTTGATGTAGTTCTCTGTCAGCAGGATTTGCTGCCAGCCCGAAAAGACTGCCTCCATAACCTCAGCATAACCGGCGACTTCCTCCTCATCGCGGGACCGAAACGAGTTCGTGTCCAGCCCCGACAGCAGTTGTTCCACTTCCCGGTCGCTGAGCCGCGCCCCTTCAATGCGGGTGGATGAGCCGACGCTTTCAATTGTTGCAATTCGCCGCAGCGCCGCCAGCCGTTCCGGCGCGAGTACCCGCAGCGCCCGCCATGCGCCCTTAAACTCGTCAATCTCCGCAATCAGCCGCAGCATCTCCGCTGTAATTGATAGCGCTTCGACTTGCTTCTCAATCTTCATGTCCGTAATCCTACCCGATTACGACCGATTATGTCCAATTAAGTCTGATTAGCTGGTTTTACCGCCATCCGGCACGACGACCAGTTTTTCTTTGGGGATTGCGGCAAGCGTTTCGCGGCTGAGGTTAAGGTGCTGCATGACAAGCTGGGGCGGGGTATGAGTGATCCAATCAGACAGTGATAAGTCGGCATAGTGGTCGCTCTTGAAGGTTTCTAAAAAGATTAAATCCGTGGTGCCGGTGTTTTCAATGTAGTGGCCCATTGTCTTCTGGACAACGCCGACATCGCCAGGGTTGAAGTTCATGGTGCGGGCCTTGCCGCCGTTGATGAACACAGTCATCCGGGCTTGACCCTGAATGTAATACTGCCACTCGTCGGCGTTCGGGTGCCAGTGCAGCTCGCGCATCGCGCCGGGATGCACGACGACATACGCGGCGGCAATGGTAGTGGACACAGGGAAGCTGCGCGAGTCGATAATGCGGACTTCGCCGGCGTCGGTCTTTTTGGTCGGAGCCATCGCGTGCATCGGGAAATCAAACGATACCGGGGACAGGGGTTTGTTTCCAGACGCAACCTGCCGGTCGGCGGCAAGGGAGCCGGGCAGCGCGGCAGGAAAAATATAACGCTCTTCTTTGGGCAGGTTTGCGAGCGCACTTTCGGGAACGCCCCAGTTCTTTGCCAGCACTTCTTTGGGCGTATGGGCGACCCAGTCGGTGATCAGCGTCGTGTCAAACTCGGAGAACATGCCGTCGTCAAAGATCAGCAAAAACTCACAGCCGTCCGGCCCCAGACCTTGAATGGAGTGCGGGATGCCGGCGGGGAAGTACCACAGGTCGTTCTTCCCGACATCGTTGACATAGGCGCGGCCTTCGGTGTCCATCGCGGTCAGCCGGGCAGTGCCGCTGAGCATAATGGACCATTCGCCGGCCTGGTGCCAGTGCAGCTCGCGGACGCCGCCTGCGGTCAGGCGCATGTTGACGCCGGCAATGTCTTTGGAAAGCGGCAAATCTTTGACGTTCACCTGCCGCGCCCAGCCGCCCTCCTGCTGGCGCTTATGCGTCAGCGAGAACGAATACCAAAACGCCGGCACGTCCCCATGATCGGTGGGTGGCGGCGTTTCGGACGACGGGTTTTCGGCGGCAAGCGGCGCGTTCTCCGGGCCGGGGTTTGTGGCGCTCTGGTCATGCTCGGCTTGGGCGACTTCCGCCGGTGACGGCACGGCTGCGTTTAGCCGCCCACCCAGCAAAGCCGTCGCCGCCAGGGCTGCCGTTCCTGCTCCAAGAAATCCGCGCCGCGATATGGCTGTTTGTGCGCCGTCCGGTTCGGCATCCGTTGCGGTCAGCGTGTTTTCTTCCGGCATCTCGTTCTCAGGCATAATTGTCTTTCTGCTGCTGAATTTATCGCAGGCGATTTACCAGCATTCTGGAAGAGGAAACTTGTTTGGCACTCACGGTGCCGATTTTTCTAACGCGCCGCCTGCCGGAACTCGCGCTGCTTTGCGAGAAAGAAGTCAACGGCGGCTTGGCCTTCGGGGCCGACGTTTTCCGAGAAGCTGTTGACGTACAGATCAATGTGAGCGCGGACAACGTCGGGGTTCAGGTCCTGCGAATGCTCTTGGCACAGGGCAAACGCTTCGGCGTCGTGGGCGTAGGCCCAGCGCAGGCTTTGGTCGACAAGCGAGGCCAGATGGTCCCGGTTCAAAGTCTTTCGCGCGGCAATTGCACCGAGAGGGATGGCGAAGCCGGTTTCGCACTCCCAGTAATCGCCTAAATCTTGAGTGAGGCTGAGGCCGTCGGCGGCGTAAGTGAACCGCTTTTCGTGAATGACGACGCCCTGTGCGCCCGGCTCGGACAGGAGCCTCGCGTAAAGCGCGTCAAACGGCAAAAAGCGTTTCTTCAAAGGGCGGCCTGCGTAGAAGTCCAGCAGAAAATTTGCCGTGGTGAACTCGCCGGGGACCAGCACTTCGGCGTCCGGGTTCCACGGACCGCCATGCGCCAGCAGCAGCGGGCCGACGCCGCGCCCCAAAGCCCCGCCGTTCGGCAGCAAGTCGTAGTTGTTTTGGCAATGGATAAAATTGGCGTAGCTGATTTTGACTACGTCTATCAAGCCATGCTGGGCGCGGTCATTGAGCGTTTCTACGTCTTGATAGTCTACGCTGAAGTGAATGCCGCCGGTCGGCACTTCGCCGAGCAGCAGGCCGCTGAAGATATAAACGTCATTTGGGCAGGACGAGATGCCGAGGGAGAGCTCAGTCATAGGTATTCTTTCTGCAAAAGTCAAAGTAAGCCGCGAGATTGGCAAGGGCGAGCTTGATGTTCTCCGGGCGCATGTCCCGCGTGGACGCGAAATTGCTGACGGCGCGAATTTCGCAGACAGGGATTTCAAGTATCTGTCCGGCCTGTGCGGCCGCCGCGCCTTCCATTGTCTCAAAGTCAGCCCCAAACGCCGCTTCTCGTGCCTGCCCCGTTTCCAATGTTCCCGTACAGGCGTTCACGGTGCAGCCGATCCCAAAATGAGTGCCGGGAAACTCCGCGAACTGCGCGAGAGGCAACGGCGTTTGGTAAAACTCGCCCCACGACGACTCATTGATGGAGCGGAAGCCGGGCGGCTCCGGCAGCTCAAATCCGACATCCCCGTAGGTCTCGAATTGGCCGATGACAATGTCCCCAATTTCCAGGCCGCTGCCGGGATATGCCCCGGCGATTCCGATATTGAGGATGCGCCTCGGCTTGAGCGGTCCTGCCGTGGTCAGGATTTGGGCGAGGGCCAGCGGAATGCCGACGCCGGTGACGAAGCTGTCCTGCGTTCCGGCATTCGGCACTCCAAACGCCGACAGCTCCCTCTGCGTCGCGGCGCAGACCAGCAAATCCAAGTTAGCCACGCAGTTCTCCTTCCAGCAGACTGTACGAAAAATGGTCGCGCCAGCCGCGCTGCGGGTGGCGGCTCATATGGCGGACCCGGCCTTCTTGTTGGAAGCCCAGCCGGGCCAGAACACGCTGGCTGCGTGCGTTTTCGCAGTCGGCATACGCCGCGATCCGGTGCAGATGGCCTGGCCCAAAGGCGTGCGCGAGAAGACCCAGCGCGGCTTCCGTCATAATTCCGTTGCCTTCGGCGTCGGTGCGGAGCATGTAGCCGAGTTCCGCGCTGAAGTTATCCGGGTCAACCAGGGACAAGCCGATGCGCCCGGCCAGCTTGCCCGACCAAAGCAGGATCACATAATGCCAGGCTGTGCCGAGCGCCATCGCTTCTTCCGCCGACTGAATGTATTCTTTGACCGCCGGGCGCGTGCTGCTGCCGGCCCAGCCGAACCACTGGGTAAACTCAGCCTGAGAATCGCGGATCATTTTCGTGACTCCGTCGGTGTCGCTGACAGTCATCGGACGGAGCGTGAGGCGCGGCGTGTGCAGGGTCGGCAGGGGCGAGCGGATCATGAGATTATTTTACCCCGGCGTCCACGGGATTAGGCCACGCGGGGACAACCACATAGCCTTCGGTCATGTCCCCAATCACTTCCGCGCCCGCCGCGCCGTGACGCCAGTACCAGAACACAATGTACGCACACGAAAGCGCGTCCATACCGTCTTCCAGTTGCTTCAAGCGGCTGCCGGTCATCCCCGTCACATCCGCAGGCGGCCAGTCTTTCGGCAAGTCCAGCGGCGGGTCAAACGCGGGCAAACTGCGGAGCAGGCGGCTGTACTCATTCATCGCCGCCCAGCGCGTCTCGTAAGTGCGCTTCGGCTTGGGCTTGTATTTGAGCGTCTTCGCCAGCCCGAACAAAATAACATGGGCCGGATGCGGAAACACTTCCATCATCTGCCGTTTTCCCAGCTGGTGCGGTGCGGTCAAGTACGGGTCATGCGTGATACCTAGCTCCGACAGGCGCAAGACAAGCCGCTCGCCGCGCACATCACCACTGAAGATCGTGCGGTTCGCCGGGTGCGCTCCGGCTTGAAACCGAGCGAACCGCTGCCCCAGTATCGTTTCGCAAGGCCGCTTGCCGGTTTCATTCGGCACAAGCAGCGGCGCATCTACCCCCAGCAGCAGTCCTTCCGGCCCAGCTTCGTCGTTCCAGCGCCTGACCCAGTGAACAATCTCGTCATCATCGCCCAGGGTCTCCGCGTAGTCTAAGACGCTGCCCCTGCCGCCAGCGTCCGCAGAACTAGAAAGGACGCAGCCGCCGCTTGTGTTCTTTCGCCCCCACGCAAGGTCCAATCCTAAGAAAAGCATAAAAGTAGATACCCGGAAAAGACCTAGCCTAGCTCTTCAATCTTGCCGAAGGCGATTTTGTCTTCGGCGGTGTGCCTGACGGGGATAACTGAAGCCATCGACAGCGTCCCGCGCCCGTATTTTCGGTTGAGCGTGTCTACGGTACGGGAGGCGGTGAGGCGGCGCGTGTCGTCGCTAAACAATGGCAGCGTGACCTGCGCGTCAGGGAGTAAATCATATAAAACGACGCCGACTTGTTTGACGCAAGGGAACGGATGTTCCCACAAAGAGGTCAGCACGGAAAACAGCGTCCAAGTATCGGCGCAGGACGTCAGACGCCGCTTGGCAGACCACGACCGACCATCTTCGGCCCGCGCATGGACCGATAAGCCCCGTGCCTGATACCCCAAATGCCGCATCCGCTCCGACGCCTTTTCCAGCAGCCGCCCGGCCACCGCCGCCGCGCCTGCCGGGGTCCGAAGCTCCGGCGGGAGAACGTGCGAATGCCCGACTGAGCGCCGGATTGCCGGCGGCAGCGCAACGTCATGGCCCCGGATTTGATGCCACCAGCGCTCGCCCTGCACCCCGCCCCAGACCCGGCGCATTTGGTCCAGTGTCAGTGCGTACATTTGTTCGGTATTATAAACTTTGGCTGCGTGCAGCCGCGCTTCCATTCCTGTGCTGATTCCGGGAAAGTCCGTCAGCGCCATCCGGTACAGCTTGTGCGGCAGATCGTCCTCGGCAATCACGCCCAGCCCGTTCGGCTTTTGCATTTCGGCGGCGACTTTGGCAAGAAATGGGTTCAGGCCCAAGCCCACCGAGCAGTGCATACACTCGCCGACTTCGGCCTTGATCCGCGTCTTGATCTGCTCCGCCAGCCGCATCGCATCCCATAGGCTGCGCTCATTCTCCCACAGCTTGCAGACCATTTCGTCTACCGACCAGACTTCCGTGATCGGCAGGCAGTTTTCCACGACGCTTTTTATATGGCGGCTGTATTCCCGGTACGGGCCATGCTTGGCTTCGATAACACACAAATTAGGACACAGCCGCCGTGCTTCCGCGACATTGGTGCCGGTCTTGACCCCAAACGCTTTGGCTTCATACGACGCCGCAATGCAGCAGGTTGAATCCGAGAGCAGCGGGACGACCGCGACCGGCTTGCCGCGCAGCTTCGGGTGTTCCTGTTGCTCGACCGACGCAAAAAACGAGTTCATGTCTAAAAACAGCCAGCTCAGGGACACGGGCAGTAGACTCCATTCTACTAGTGATGTCCCGCATTGTACCAAATGTCTACTACTGCTGTCAAGATGATAAATATGGGTTTGTATGGCGGACACGGGTATAATAGGCGCATCTGATTTACGAAAGCAAAACCATGACAATCACTTTACCCCCGGAGATCGAACGCGCATTAACAGTACGGGCCAGACAGCAAGGCACAACGCCGGAACTGCTGGCGTTGCATGACCTTCAAGAGTTGTACGCGGAGGCAGTCCCGCTGCCGCACCCCTTTGAGGGCAAGTCACTTGCCGACGTGCTGGCCGGACATATTGGAACAATCCACAGCAGCGAGCATACTGGAATAGAAGTTTCGCATCTTTCTACAGACAAAAAAAGTTTCCCAGATTATCTCGCTGAGAAGCGCAAGCAAGGACGGCTCTAGGTGACACTGACCGATACCGGCCCGCTGGTTGCTTTAATTGACGAAGATGATGCTCGCCATCGGGAGTGTGCCAGCCGCGTACCGGAACTACCGCCGCCAATGGTTGCTCCCTGGCCTTACTTTACCGAGGCGATGCACCTGCTGAACCGTGCGGGCGGTCATCGCGCTCAGGAAAAGCTATGGAACTACGTCACGCTTGGCGCACTGATCATCCATGCTTCCAGTTTAGAAGAACAGGCCCGGATGCATGAACTGATGGTCAAGTACAGCAACGTGCCGATGGATTTAGCCGATGCCGCGCTTGTCTCCGCTGCCGAAGCGCTGGGCGTTCAGCGCATTTTCAGCATTGACAGCGACTTTTATGTGTATCGCCTTGCCGATGGAACAGCGCTGGAGGTAGTGCCGGGGCCGGCAAAGAAAGCAAAGCGATGAGCATTTTAGAGATTGAGCTGACGCCGGAAATGTAGGAGCGTCTGCGCGAGAAGGCGAAGCGGCAGGGAATGGAACTCAAAGCCTATGTGGAGGCACTTCTGATACGGAACCTGCAAGAGGAAGACGACGAGAAACTGGAAGGCGAAATATGAAACGAGCGGAATAAATGAAGCGTCTTGGGATCACGGGACATCAGCGGCTGCCGGCTTCGGCTGATTGGCTGTGGGTTGAGGAGGCGATAGAGGGTGTTCTTTCTTCGCTGCCGGATGAGCTAACCGGATTCACTTCTCTAGCATTAGGGGCAGACCAGCTTTTTGCGGAGCTTATCCTAAAACGCGGTGGAAGTCTGACAGTGATTGTTCCATTCGCGGACTACGAAGCCAAGTTTGCGGCAGGTACAGACAGGGACAGCTACAATCGACTGCTGGCGCAGGCAAATACTGTTGAAGTTTTGCAGATGGCAGGATCAAACCGCGAGGCGTATTTCAAGGCAGGAAAGCAAGTCGTCAATCGGTCGGAGTTACTGATTGCAGTTTGGGATGGCCGCCCTGCGGCGGGTTTAGGCGGCACAGCGGATGCTGTTGATTATGCGCGTCAGTGCGGCAAGCCTGTTGTATATATTGATCCAATAAGCCGAATAGTGAACAAAATTAACTATGAATGATTTGACGCATGTGGACGAGGCGGGCAAGGCGCGGATGGTGGACGTATCGGGGAAGGACATGACGCGGCGGGTGGCGACGGCGCAGGCGGTGGTGACGATGCAGCCGGAGACACTAGAAAAGATACGGCAGAATACGCTGGCAAAAGGGGACGCGCTGGGCGTCGCGCGGGTGGCCGGGGTGCTGGCGGCGAAGCGGACGGATGAGCTAATCCCATTGTGCCATTCCCTGCCGCTGTCGGACGTGTCGGTAGAGTTTGAGTTTGGGGAAAATACGCTGACCATACGCACCTCAGCGACGACAACAGCGCAGACAGGCGTGGAGATGGAGGCGCTGACGGCGGCGACGGGGGCGGCGCTGACGGTGTACGACATGGCAAAAGCCGTAGACAAGCGCATGACGATTGAGGGTGTGCATCTGGTCTCAAAGACCGGAGGAAAAAGCGGGGATTTTCTATGGGAGAGTTAATTCGGGTCGGAGTGCTGACAATCAGTGACCGGTGCAGTGCGGGCGAGCGGGAAGACTTGTCCGGGCCGGCCATCAAGAACGCGCTGCCCGGCGATGCATTTGTTGTTGCTTTGGAAGCCGTTGTCCCCGATGACAAGAAGACCATCACGGAGACGCTGCGGCGCTGGTGCGATGAGTACGACTGCTCCGTGATTTTGACCACCGGCGGCACCGGGTTCAGCCCGCGCGATGTGACGCCGGAAGCGACCGAAAAAGTTTTGGAGCGCCACGCGCCGAACATCAGCCAGTTTCTGCTCTGGGAGGGCCTGAAGCAGACGCCGTTCGCCGTGCTGTCTCGCGGCATCGCCGGAGTTCGCGGCGCGACCCTGATCGTGAACCTGCCCGGCAGCCCGGCGGGCGCGTCCGACGGTACGCGGAGCTTAATCCCGCTGCTGCCCCATGCGGTAGACGTTCTGCGTGTCCGCGAGACGGGGCATCCGATAGAAAGGCCGGAAGGAACACAGGGCTGAACCCCCGTGCTTTAAAAGGGCAAGCCCCCGCCTGCGCGGGCGGAGATTGAAGCGAGAGTTTGGTTGCTGGGCGCTAGGCAGCTACTGGGGCAGTAAAATTTAGCAGTATGGCTTATGTAAAGACAATCGCCAAAATCGTGTTTTGGCTGATAGCTGGACTTATCCGCTACTATTCCCGATTTATGACCACACGCCGGGCGATGGAATAGGGATTTTGGGATTTGCCTTCTTAGGACTAATTTTCGGTGGAATAGCAAGCCCATTGCTCATCTCAATTTGCGCTGCATTTGTTCAGAAAGCGGCGAGCTAAGTTGTTGAACTTGCCGCACTTAACCACAATTCACGGCAGTGATGTGTGGCCGCCGCCACCGGCGGCTTGATGCCACGCTTAATGCCGCTTACGCTTTCCTTGCCCGCGAAGGCGGGGACTTGCCTTTTTAAAGCACGGGGG
>CAXUBO010000089.1:16150-17864 GCA_964249345.1 uncultured Armatimonadales bacterium
GTGTTTCCTTCTTGTGTTTCCTTCCTGAGAATCCTATGCTTACCTACGAAGAAGCCCTCGCGCAAATACTTAGCCATACTCAGCCGCTCCCACCGGTCCAAACCCCGCTTGGGAGTGCGCTCGGCCTCGTTTTGGCGGAAGATTTAATCACGTTCCATGACCTGCCGCCGTTTGACAACAGCAGCATGGATGGGTTTGCGGTCCGCGCCGCCGATATTGCGGACGCGGGAACGGTGCTGCCGGTGCAGGGCGAGATTGCCGCCGGGACGCTGTCTATCCCGTTGCTTCTGCCAAACTATGCCCTGCGGATTATGACCGGAGCGCCGGTGCCGGACGGCGCGGATACGGTCGTTCCTGTGGAAGACACGGAAGCCCACGAGAACGGCGTCGCGTTCTTAGAGCAGGCTGAGTTCGGCCAGCATATCCGGCGGCGGGGCGAGGAAGTTCAAAGCGGAACGGTCGTTGTTCCGAAAGGCACACGCCTGCGCCCGGCGGAGATCGGCATGGCGGCGACAGTCGGACGCGCCGAAGTCTTGGCGCATCCAAAGCCGCGCGTGGCGATTGTCAGCACCGGCGATGAACTCGTCGAGCCGGGGAAAGAACTCCGGCGCGGACAGATTTACAATTCCAATGCCTACGCGCTGGCGGCGCAGGTGGAGGAAGCGGGCGGGATTGTCACGCATCAGCTTCATGCGCGGGACACGCCGGACGCGCTGCGGGCAGCGTTTGACGCCTGCGCCGGGGCGGACGTTTTGATTACCAGCGGCGGCGTGTCGGTCGGCGACTTTGATTACGTCAAAGCCGTCTTTGCCGAGCGCGGCACGGTGGATTTTTGGCGCGTCGCCATCCGGCCCGGCAAGCCGCTGGCGTTTGGGCAATGGGATACAACGCTTTTTTTCGGCTTGCCGGGCAATCCGGTGTCGTCCATGGTGACATTTGAGCTGTTTGTTCGGCCCACGCTTCGCAGGCTCGCCGGGCAAGTGCATCTGACCCGGCCTGAAGTTCAGGTACGGCTGGCCGAAGAAGTCAGCCATACGCCGGGGCGGCGCTCGTACCAACGGGCTGTTGTTACGCCGCAGGACGGCGGCTACCTCGCCCGCACGACGGGGGCGCAGGGATCGGGAATGCTGCGCTCAATGGTGCTTGCGAATGCGCTGCTGGTCCTGCCGCCCGAAACGGCGGTCTTCCCCGCCGGCACGGAAGCTGCCGCGCTGCTGCTGGATTGAAAAGGAAATTCTGAAGAAATACGCTTCAGCCGCCATAATGAAATGCAGGAGCATTGCGCGATTATGGCGGCGATCATAACAGTAGAAATGGGAGAAACGGCGTCGGAGCGGACCCCTGGCCGGCGGCTGGAAGCTCGCGGGCTGGGCGCGTGCGTCGCGCTCTGCCTCTACGAGCCGCTGGCGCAGGCGGCTGTGCTGGTGCATGTGGTCCTGCCGCAGACGCTGCCGGCGTCGCCGGGCCGAACGGCGTCCGTGTCGCCTCCCGGCAAGTGCGCGGACACGGCGGTCAAACACGCGCTGGCGGAGATGACGCGCCTCGGCGGCCAGAGCCGGCTCCTGCGGGCGGCGCTTGTCGGCGGCGCACAGATTTTCACCCCGGCAAATGCCGCCGCAGGCGACGCGGCCACGCTGTCGCGGCTGGAGATAGGGCAGCGCACGGTGCGAATGCTTCAGGAAGAACTGCGTCTGGCAGGCGTTCCCTTGTGGGC
>CAXUBO010000090.1:0-17799 GCA_964249345.1 uncultured Armatimonadales bacterium
TCGATTGGCCTGCTCCGCCAGGGCATCGAGCCGCCCCGACACCGCATCCTGCTCAATCTGCTTATCCCACAGATCGGCTTGATACTCCTCAAACCACTCGGTCAAATCCGCCAAATCCGTAGGCGGCAGTTGCGAGATGATGGTTTTGATTTCTGTGATGCTCATAAATTCATTGTACCCCACAAGCCTTCCGCCGCACGGCCCAACGCCAAAGCTCACCGGAGTTCACCTGCGACACCTACCAAGTAAGCCAAGCGGACTTGCACAGCTAAACGGGGCGGTGGCATCAGATGTTGTGGGGCTGATGAGGCTCAATAATGCGGGTGGTCGTTGGCGTATAAAGCGTCCTGACGGCCGTAGAGGCCCAAAATACAGGTAACCCGAACGACGGCCTGACCCTCTGGGAGCGCCATGACGTAGGCGCTCCCACCTGGGGCGATATTGCCCAGAGGTATCGCGGCCTCCTCGTCGATGGAAACGGCCGTAGAGGCCATGGGAACAGCGTTATGGTTGTAGACGGTGACGGACGGTGCCTCGAAATCAACTGTAGCATTGAGCACCTGAATGCCCAGGACACACCAGTGGAGGAAGGCCAAGACGAGGACAGTGACAATGGCGGCACCCAAGAGAACTGACCGCCGCCGGAGCCGCCCCCCAACGCCCAGGAACAGCCACAGCAGGGCCACAGCCACCCAGAGGAGGCAGTAGCCAGCAGCCGTCCCCCCATCGACGTGCGACCCATATTCACCAACCATGACACACCAGCGGCAGAAGCCGAGGAAAAGCGCTAAGGCGGCACCAATGGCACAAATAACTATCCGACCACAGCCCATAAAAAATCCCTCCTTAAAGCCCAAGACTGACCGACGATGAGCGTAAGCCAATACCAATGCGAAGGCTCCGAACTTTGGAAGGAGCGACGAAAGGGCTTTAGTGAAACCTGCCCCTATGGTCTAATGCCGAAGCTCACCAGCGCTACCTACAAAGCAAGCTCTGCGACAGCGCTGACGGCAATATGCAATTGGCGTCAGGTGCAGCGCATTGTTAGGCCGCAAGCGTTGCGCTTCTGTGTCGGATTTTTCCCAAGTTGAGATGCTAAAACCGCTTGTAATCCTCGGCGAGCCAGTCCCTATATATGACATCCTCTGGAACGGGATCATGACCATATTTCTTGAAAAAGTTCTCGTCATGTACATCGTCATGACACTGGCGGCATAAGCAAATCAAGACATTGAGATGTAAGTGATCTTTTCCCTGATATTTGTAGGTCGTATGATGGGCTTGAAGAACCAGGCGCTTGTTTCCTTCATACAACACCCCAGGCATATCTGCCCGGTGACAATTGCGGCAAATAGCAAGGTCGCGCACAATGACCATACCGCTCACAATCTGCCAATAAAGTGTCTTTAAGAACTTCTGCTTGTATTCGTCGCCCTGATATCGGTTATAGTACCAATAATCAGTTTCTTGCCAGGCTCGATACAACCGTTCTTCGTCTGTGCCTTCGGCCTGCGAGAAAAACCGCCGTAGAAACTCAGGCGAGTCATACGGGTAATCGAAAAAGATTTGCTGTAGTGTCATAGCAAAGAAACTCAGTTATTTTTGATGCCGCAAAAGCTTCCGCCTTGCGGTCTAACACGCACGATTGGCGGCTATTACCGCACCTTTTTCGCGCTTCACGGTAGAACAACGCACAGAACGCACTTCTGCCGCACACTCCCGCCTCAACCCCGATTGCTTGCTTCTCGCTCATTATATCACACTTCTTCGCTTTCTCACACCTGGTATCACGAAAACGGACGCGACCCTTTGCCTTCCCCATACTTCCTAACTCCACGCCCGCGAAGGCGGGAGCTTGCCCTTTTAAAGCCCAGGGGTTCAGCCCTGGGCTTGACATCCTTCTCCATCCCTGCCATACTAGTAGACAACATAGTAGACAGTAGTTTTTGCTTGGGAGAGCGGAAAGAAGTCTCGTATGCCTACCACTGAATACGGCAAGGCCATTGCCAGCCGCAACGCTACCACCCACGGCGTCTTTGCCCGTGACGTTGTTCTCCCCGCTCTCGGCGAAGACCCCGAAGGCTACCGGCAGTTGCAGGACGAATGGACCCAGCAGCTTGTCCCGCGCAATCTGCTGGAACAGCACTACGTCGAAAAGATCGCGGCGGCTTCCTGGCGTCTGCGCCGCCTGCACCGCTGGCAGGCACAGCTCTTTGAAGACCCCACGCTCTCCGAAGCCGAGCGGCTGGAACGACTGAACGCCGTCCTGCGCCACGAAACCGCGTTGCAGCGCCAGATTGACACCGCCGTCAAGCTGCTGGCAAAAGATGTGCCTCAGCTTTATGCCCGACGCTTGCGCGATCAAGTGCTGGAAGACCTGCACGTCACCGAGCGCGAATGCCGCGACGAGCCGGAAACCGACCTCACGGTGTCGCTGGAAACCGGCAACCGCCTGTACCAGCTCCGCAAAGCGACGGCTCAGGCCGCAAACGAACTGTCCGAAGCGCCGCTTGACACGGACCATGCCGAAATTTGCCGAAACGAACTGCCGCCTGTGGGGGAAGAAGCGGATTTAGAAACTGCGGACTACGAAAAATGCGAAAACGAACCTATGCCTCTCGCCATCCGTTCCTGCCTCACGCCCGCGTATTCCAAATCATTTGCTCGCCCGAAAGCGGCGGCAACCCATGGCCCGCCCGGACACAGCGGCTGTGTCCGGCACGGCTGATAACGGACAGAAAACACAGCCACTGTCCTAAACGGCTCTTCTGTCCGTAGGACAGCCGGCGCGAAGCGCCCTTCAGCCCAGGATTTCAATCCTGGGCATCAGCAATTCGTGACATCAGTGAGGCAATTTTATATAAAAGGTTGAACAGACGGGTATAGATGTGGCACAATAGCAAGACAAGCAACGGTAATCTCAACAGGAACCCTCATGATGCAGACCGTACTCGAAAAACTCGCCCATCTCACGACGCCCAAGCGCAAGCACACGCGGCGCGACTCCATCGCCGAAGCGCGGATGCGTGCAGCCGATGAATCCGTGCGAAATCCGCAAAAAGAGCGCCAGGCCATGCTGCGCTTTCTCGCCTACTTAACGCCTTACCTGCCGCTGTTCATCTCGGCGACGGTGTTCGGCATCATCAACTACACCGTCGGCGCGGTCGTGCCGAGCATCACAGGCTATGTCATTGACCGGCTGATTATCGGGCATACCCAGGTCCATGCCGGACGCACGAACCGGCTGTACCCGGCGATTGACCGCGCCCTGCACCACTTCGCGCCCCACGCGACGCCCACTCAGGAGGCAAACATTCTGCTTGGCACGGTGATTGCCATTTTGCTGTCGATGGGCCTGGTGATGTTCCTCCGGGGCTATTTAGTCGGCATCGGCGGGCAGCGCGTTATCTTCAAGCTCCGCAACGATCTGTACGAGCATATTCAAGGGCTGTCCTTGTCGTTCTTTCAGCAGAACCGTTCGGGGAGCATTGTCTCGCGCCTGACCTCGGACATTGCCCTGGCCCAGAACTTTATCGGCAATGCGTGTACGCTTCTTTGGATGGACTCGCTGTCGGTCATCGGCATTGTCATCTGGCTGTTTTTGCTGTCCCCACGCATGGCAACCGTGTCTTTGATTGTGTTGCCCTTCTGGGTCTTTAGCGTGCGCTTTTACGGCCAGCGCATCCGCAAAGCCTCCCATGCCGTGCAGGAAGGACTTTCTGAGCTTTCGGGCCAGGTGCAGGAGAAAGTCGCCGGTGCGACTGTCGTGCAGGCGTTCGCCCGCGAAAAGCGCGAAACCCGGTTATTTCACCGGATGCACCGCTCGTTGTATGATCGGCAGGTAACGACTGTGCGGTACCAGGCGCTGAACATGGCGACTTCCAATGTCCTGACCTCGGTTGCCCCTATCACCGTCGTGCTGTTCGGGGCGCATGAAGTCATCGCCGGACGCATGACGACCGGCATGATGATCACGTTCTGGACCACGCTTGGCCTCTTTTATATGCCGTTGCAGCGCTTGACCGACATGGCGGCGGTCATTGCAAACGCCGGCGCGGCGATTGACCGCATTTTTGACATCTTTGACATCGCCCCGGACATCGCCGACGCCGACGGGGCCGTCGCCCTGCCCGCCAAGATTGAAGGCCGGGTCGAGCTTCGGAACGTCACGTTCGGCTACGACCCCGAAGTCCCGATCTTGAAGGGCCTCAATTTAGACATCAAACCCGGCGAAGTCATCGCCTTTGTCGGCCCGTCCGGCGCGGGCAAGTCTACTCTGGTCAACCTAGTCCCCCGCTTCTACGATGTCACCGGCGGCGAGATTTTGGTAGACGGCCACAACATCGCCGAGGTGAAAGTCAAGTCCCTCCGAAACAATATCGGCATGGTGCTGCAAGATAACATTTTGTTTACGGGAACCATCAAAGAAAACATTCTTTACGGACGCCCCGGCGCTTCCGACACCGAAATCGTCGAAGCCGCTGTCGCCGCCAATGCCCACCACTTTATTGAAAGTCTGCCCGACGGCTACGACACCGAAATCGGCGAGCGCGGCACCAAGCTCTCCGGCGGCCAGAAGCAGCGCCTCGCCATCACCCGCGCCTTTCTGCGCGACCCGCGCATCTTGATCTTGGACGAAGCCACATCGGCGCTGGACAGCGAAAGCGAAAAGCTGATCCAAAACGCGCTTAATAGGCTGATGATCGGCCGCACGACTTTGATTATCGCGCATCGGCTGTCCACAATCATGCACGCCGACAAGATCGTCGCCATGCAGGACGGCCGCATTATCGAAGTCGGCAGCCACACCGATTTGTTAGCCAATCGCGGTCTGTACTACCATCTTTACAAAGCCCAGTTTGAACACGCCCTTTCCATGCCCATGCCCGAAGAATGGGGTGCCGAAGCCGCCAGCCAGGACCGCCTGGCACGAGCCATTCAGTGATGCCGCAAGAGTGCCGGAATACCATAATCAAAGTGGAAGCTGCTTGGGAAGGGTTGGCCTTGCAGCAGGGCGAATCTGTACCCGGCGAGAAAAGCCGCCCGCCACAGCCAGCGCATACGGTGTGTCTTAATCTCAGAGAACGCTGCGACCTCTGGCAGCAGCGGGACGGGCAGACCCGCCATCACATCCAGCCCTACGGCGACGCTGTTTTTATGCCGGCAGGATACGAAAGCCGCTGGAAGTGGACCACACCCTCATCTGCCCTGTACCTGCTCGTGGAACCGGAGATGGTCAGCCGCACCGCCGCCGAGATCGGCAGCTCTGCCCCGGAACTAAGGAACAGCTTCGGCGCGAGCGATCCGCGCCTGCTGCATCTTGCCCTGGCGCTCCGGGAAGAAGCCCAAACCGGCGGCGCGAACGGCCCGCTGTTCGCCCGATGCCTCTCCACTGCCGTTGCCGTGCATCTGCTCACGCAGTATGGCGGTGCGCCGCTTGCCGCAAGCGCTCACGGCCTGTCGGCGTCTCAGATCAAGCGTGTCACCGACCATATCAAAAGCCATCTGCATTCGGGCCTCAGCCTTACGGAGATTGCCGAAACGGTCCATGTCAGCCCCTTTCATTTCGCCCGTCAGTTCAAGCGGGCTACGGGAAAAACTTTGCATGAGTTTGTGCTGGAATGCCGCTTAGACGCTGCCCAGCGCCTCTTGCGCCGCCCGGACTTATCCATCAGCCAGGTCGCAAGACAGGCCGGCTTCGCCCAGCAAAGCCACCTCGCCGCCCACTTCCGGCGTGCGACGGGCCTGTCTCCCACCGCGTTCCGGCGGCAGTTCTTTTCCTAAGCCAAAGCGCAGGAATCTGCTCAAAACACGCAGGAATCTGACCGACAGCACGCTTCTGTTTCTGCCATACTGACTGCATCACTGAAAGATACAGGAGTAACACCATGACAAATACCATTGCGCTCATCACCGGCGCCAACAAAGGCATCGGCAAAGAAATCGCCCGGCAGCTTGGAGCGCTCGGAATGACCGTGCTGATTGGCGCACGGGACGCCGGGCGCGGCGAGGAAGCCGCCGCTGAGCTGAAAGCAGGCGGCGCGGACGCCCAGGCAATCACCCTGGATGTCACGAACGAAGCCGGCATCAATGCTGCCGTCGCCAAAATCGAAGCCGACTACGGCAGGCTGGACATTTTGGTCAACAACGCCGGCATTTCCGCAGACGGCGGCCCGTCCAGCGCTTTGACTTTGACGCTGGACGCCTTGCGCCGCACCTACGAAACCAACGTCTTTGGCCCTTTCTCCGTCACCCAAGCCTTTGTGCCGCTGCTAAAGAAGTCCCCAGCGGCCCGCATCGTCAATATGTCCAGCGGCCTCGGCTCTCTCACCGAAATCTCCGACCCGAATGGGCAGTACGCCGGCATCAAGCCGCTGGCTTATAACTCGTCTAAAGCTGCCCTCAACATGATGACAGTCATCTTTGCCGACGCTTTGAAAGACACGCCCATCAAGGTCAATGCCGCCGATCCCGGCTACACCGCCACCGATCTCAACGGACACAGCGGCCCGCGCACCGTGAAGCAGGCCGCGACAATCGCCGTTCATTTGGCGACGCTTCCCGCCGACGGCCCTACCGGCGGCTACTTCGACGAAAACGGCGTCGTGCCGTGGTGACAACGCCCTCAGCCTTTGTTGTTAGCGGCTGGGGGGCTTCCGCGACAGAACGGCGTCCAGCTTCTCGTGCAGGTACTGCAGCTCCTTCGCCGCCTGGCGGATCGCAAACGACTCTTCGGCGTCCACCACGGCGGCGTTCTTTTCTTCGCGCTTTTGGTTCAGCAGCACCAGCAGGGTCACTAAAAGGCCAAGCGCCGCCAGCACCAGCGCCAGATAATCCAGCTTGTCGTCGTGGAACGGACGAAAAGCAATCCACCCGGCGCACCCAAACACAAACGCGGCCAAAAACGGCACGCTGCCCAGCACATCCACGATACGCCCGCAGACGCGGTCAAACGGCGTAAGCTGCTCCCGCTTCATGGCGTTGATGTCAAACGTCGTCAAATGCCGCAGCTTGTCCCCGGATGTTCTGAGCCGCCGGGCCATGCCCACCAGCAACGCCTCGTTCAAAGCCGGACACAAGGCAAGCACCGCCGGCACCTGCTCCCGTCCAACTCGCAGCAAGGTTGCCTCGCCCACGGCTTTGGCGTTTGCCGTCCGCGTTTCCCCGCCAAACAAAGCGACTTCCCCCAGCACCGCGCCGGGTCCGACTGTTTCCAGCACGATCTCCTGCCCGGCGTTGTTGTGCGTGAACACATGGACTTCGCCCGCCGCCATGAGGTAAAGCGCGTCGCCGGGGTCGCCGTACCGAAAGATTATCTGCTCCGGCCCGTAGCGCTGCCCCGTGCAAAGCGCCTCCACTTCCCGCCGCTGCTCCGGCGCAAGCGCCTCAAAACAGGGGATCAGGGAAATTGCCTCCTGAGAAGGCATTGCCACAGTCATTGCGTCTCCCCTTCCAGCGCATGTTTGAACACAAAGCCTTTGTTCTGCATGATGGCGCCTTGCAGAAGCTGGTCATGGCGGGCTAGGGCGGGGCGCATGGCGTCTGGATTTTGCTCCCACAGCTTTGTGCTGTCTTCAATGCCGGTGAACAGAAACGTGACGGTGCCGGACGGTCGCATGTGCATGGCTGTCTTTCTGCGGAAAAGGCTGGCTGATTCTGCGTAGTTACCTTTGCCAAAAGGAATTTCCTTCCCTAAGCAAGCCGCACGAGAAGTAAATATCGCGGGCGGGAAGGAAAGAAGCAGAGCGGCGGCGAAACTTGCCCGACAAGGCAGTATTTTGTATGAACATCACGCAGTCACTGGCTTTTTTAGAAACAATTTTGGCGCAGGGACCGATTGGTTATGCCCTCGTTGATCCTACCCTGCGCTTTGCAGCGGTCAACGCGCAGCTTGCTGAGATCAATGGGCTGCCGGCGGCGGACCACCTCGGCCGGCTGGTCAGCGACGTGCTTGGCCCGGCGCTTTGGAGCAGCCGCAGGCCGCTTTTCGAGAAAGCGCTGGACGGAGAATCCATTGTTGATCTGCGCCTGCCGGGCCGGTGGAACGCCCCAGAGCAGGAACACGGGCGCGTCTTGGCGTCTTATTATCCAGTTTGGAATGGACAAGAAGTGGTTGGCGTCGCCGTAGTCGTGCGCGATGTGACCGAGCAGGAGCGAGCCGAAGCGGCCCTTGCAGTGCGCGAGCAGGAGTACCGATTGGTGTTTGACGCTAACCCGCAGCCGATGTGGGTCTATGACGTGGAAACTTTACGCTTTTTGGATGTCAACAGCGCCGCCGTAAGTGTCTACGGCTACACGCGGGCTGAGTTTTTGTCTATGAGCATTGCCGAGATTCGTTTGCCGGAAGATGTTGCCGCGATGACGGCGTCGGTGCAGACTTCGCACTCCGGCGTCTGGCGCGACGGTCCCTGGCGCCACCTGCGCCGGGACGGAACGGCGCTGTGGGTAGAAATCGCTGCAAACTCTCTGCGCTTTCATGGACGCCAGGCCCGGCTCATTTTGGCCCTGGATGTGACCGAGCGGCACGCGATTGAGCAGGAAAAGCGAGGAGCCGCCCGGCGGGAGCAGGCATTCCTGCGGGACGTTCTGGCGTCGGTGACGGAAGGTAAGCTCCAGCTTTGCAGTGATCCCGATCAGCTTCCTGCCCCGCTTGCGGCAGTCAGCAAAATCCTGCCGCTGACGCCCGAAGCCGGGCTATATGCCCTGCGCCGCCAGGCGGAAGACTTTGCGGCAGCGGCAGGGCACGACGGCCTGCGGCAGTACGATTTGATGACGGCGGCGTCCGAGGCCGGCATGAACGCGATTGTCCATGCTGGAGGCGGCACGGCGCAGGTCTCAGTCAGCCCCGGCGGCACGGTCCAGGTGCGCGTCGAAGACCACGGCACCGGCATCACGATGGAAAACCTTCCCCGCGCGACGCTGGCACGCGGCTTCAGCACAAAAGCGACTCTGGGCCACGGCCTGAAAATGATGCTGGAAACCGCCGACCGCTTGTTTCTTCTGACCGGCCCAACTGGGACCACACTGGTTCTGGAACAAGAGCGTACTGCTCCCGCTCCTGCTTGGCTATGATTTTGCCGACTATAATTTTCTGAATGATGACCCGTTTTTTTGCTTATTTAGGGCTGGCGATTTTGCTGCTGGCCTGTGCCGGCGGCAGTGCAGACGCGCAGGCCGCTTTGAGTGCGCCCCCAGGAGCCGCGCCCTCCGCGCCGAAGCCGGCTTTGCTGGCTCCTTCCAGCGCCGCGCTTGTCGAGGTCAACAGCCAGATCGTGTTTGTGGTTCATACGTTCGGCGATGAACGGGCGCAGGACCGGGCGGACCTTGCCAATCTGCGCCTGGCGGAAGCACTGCGCGGACTGTACGCCGCGCGGACTTCGGCAGCGATCCCGGAAGCCTCGGTCGGGGAGCAGGAGGGTCAGACCGTGCTGCTGCTGGACGGCAAACTGCTTTTGACTGTCACCGAGGCCGACGCGGAAGCGTCGGGCAAGCCGGCGGCGCTGCTGGCGCAGTCCTGGGCCGACAGCCTCAACCGTGCCTTCCGGCAGGCGGAGCGGGAGCGCCGGCCTGCGTACCTGCGCTGGGCGCTGGAATGGGCCGCGCTGACCTTGCTGCTGGGGGTTGCCGCGAACGCCGCGCTCCAAATCGTGACCCGGCGCGGCGGGCATCGCCCCGGCTGGCCGGTCCAGGCCCTGCTGTGGCTTTTAGTGGTTCGGCAGATCATCAATTTGTTCCCGCAGACCCGGCCATTCTATTTTGATCTTGTCACTGGATCGCTCCGCCCGCTCGTATTTTGTCTCATCATTGGCCTGCCGGCGGCGATCCTGGCCCGGCTTTGGAGCTTCGTTCTGCGGAAACTGTTCCCGCCCATGCCGGAAGACTTTACCCCGCAGGACCGGACGGAGCGGACATTTCAGCGCCGCGTCACGCTGGCGCGAGTGGCGGAAGTCACCGGCGCAACTGTGCTTTGGACCGTGGCCGGCATTGTTTTGATTGGCTGGACCGGCCTGAACTTGTCGGCGCTGCTGACCTCCGCCGGCCTGATCGGCGTCGCCGTCAGCATTGTGGCCCAGGACGCGCTGAAAGACTTTGTTGCGGGAATTTACATTCTTGCCGATGACAGGTTCGGCGTCGGGGATACCGTAGCAATCGGAGCTTACGAAGGGCGCGTGGAGAAGCTGAACCTGCGGGCGACTCAGCTTCGGGATATGTCCGGGCGTCTGATTACGATTTCCAACCGAGGCATTGTGGATGTCGCCAATTTGACGGCCCGCTGGGCGCAGGTAGACTTCAAAGTCGGCGTCTCCTACTACGCCGATTTGTCCCAAGCCAGCCGCCTGCTGGAAGATACAGCCAAAGCACTGGCCGGCGAATGGCCGGAGCGCGTGCTTGCCCCGCCGGAAATGCTGGGCGTGGATGCGTTCACCGACCAAAGCATCACGCTGCGCCTCGTCGTCCGCACCCCGCCCGGCGACCAGTGGGGAGTAGGCCGGGAGCTAAGAGCGCGGGTCAAAGCCGCGTTTGACGGTGCCAACATCGCCATTCTCAACAGCCTCTACGCCCCGCCCCCGGCCCCCGCGCACGAGGCTCCATCTCCACCGCAGGCACTGGCTCCTGCACCGGCACCTGACCTTGCGCCGCCAACTGCCTCAGCTCTGCCGACACTGTGAGCAGGGCGCGGCCCTGATGGTAGCCTTCGGTCCAAGCGTCGCTTTTGACACGGCCTGATTTGGATGCTCCTGCGCGGCCCACTTCGGAGAACCAGCCGCCATGAATTGAATCCACTTGATGGCGCTGAATGAAGCTCCATTGATGGGTGAACGCCTCCCAGTAGCGGCCCGTTTCAGCCCCGAAGCGCCGGTGCAGCAGGAGCAGGGCGTTCAGCCCCTCGGCCTGCACCCACCACACTTTCTCCCGCCCGAACGCCCGGCCGAAGACGCTGCCGCTGTCGTAAAAGCCGCCGTTTTCGGTGTCCCAGCCGCAGTCCAGCGCATGGTCCACAATGCGCCGGGCCAGCGCCCAGGTACGCTCCGGCTGACCTCGCTCCGGCTGACCGAATGCCGCGAGCGCTTCGATCAACAGAAACGCCGTTTCCACGTCATGCCCGAACGACTCATAATCCGGCAGCGCCCGCCAATCCGGGGTAAAAAACAGGTTGAGGCAGCCGACTGACTCCACGGCCACTTTGTCACGCACGACCCCAAAGGCTTCGGCGAGGCTTTCGCGCAGCGACAGGTCAGGCCAGACTTCGTACAGCGCCGTCAGGCTTTCCAGGAGGTGAATATGCGTGTTCATGGACTTGCAGCCGTAAGCTGTGCCGATGGGGTCACGGGCACCGGGCGCGGGCGGCGTCAGAATGGGGGCGCCCTGCCGGGTCAGCGCCTCAAACCAGCCGCCGTTGGCGGCGTCATGGGCGTAAGACTGAAGCCAAAAATAGGCTTGCTTGGCGAAATCCAGCGCGTCGCTATCGCCAGATGCTCTCAATAGCGCGGCGGCAGCGTAGACGGCAAACGACAGGCCGTAAACGTGCTTCTCGCCCCCGCGCTCCGGCTGGCCGTTTTCGCCGACGGCCCAGAACACGCCGCCATGTTCCATGTCCCAAAAACGATGCGTGAGAAAATCAAAGCCGTGGCGGGCATAAGACAAGTACGTCTCGGCCTCTGCGGGATACCGCCGCGCCGCCGACGCCGCCAGCCAGGTAAGGCGCGATTGATACACCACAGACCGGCCCGTGTCCGGCAGGCGAGACCAATCTTCGGCAAAGTTCTGATGGAAGCCGCCGCCCTCGTCTACAGCATTGGGGAACCACGGCTCCAGCACATGACGCTGCAAATTGGCTTCGGCTTCCTCAGCGATTTGAAGATACTCAGCAGTTGCCGGAAAAACAGTTGTCGGAAAATTACCAGTTGACGGGATAAACATTGATTCCTGTGAATGCGCCGAGCGCATCAAAAAAGCCGCCGCCGAGGATGTCCCCGGCGATGAGGCCGAGAAAAAACGGGACCGATCTGCGGTAAAAGCCCGCGCCGCCGTAGCGCAGGGCCAGCGACTTGAACAGCCAGGCCAGAAAAAACGGCAGCCAGGTCGCCGTCATGGTCTCGGTGTTTGCAATCGCATAGCCGACCGGATGCAGCGGCCACCACAAGAACTGCGTGCGAAGCAGCATCAGCGCCGCCGTTACAGCAAAGCCGACGGCCAGTGCTTCAATGCCGGCCTTATCCGGCCCGGTGCGGTTCCGCAGAATATCTACCAAGTTATCAAACGGAACCCGGCCCTGCGCCGTCCGCCAGGGTTCCGTGCCGCCTTCCGCGCCGAACCCATGCCAGAGCGTCAGAGCAATCAAAAACGAGGCAAACAGGCCAATCACGGTGGAAACGGCAATGGCAAGCACCAGCGGGCGGGACGGCAGGCGCATTTCCGACGCCATCTTGAATGCATCCATCTGGTGCGGCATGGGAATGCAGCGCAGGTCAAAGTTTGCGATGGCAGGACGCAGAAACGCGAGAATAGTTAAATCATGCGCTCCCAAAAGGCTTGTGCCGAACGTCCGGGTCATCAGCGTGGAAACATCCACGTCCGGGCCGAACAGCCAGGCGTTGCCGGTTTCGGCCCGAATGCGTGTCGCGGCAATCATGTAAATCAGGCCGAGAACAATCACGGTCAGCGCGACCAGCGGGTTCATGCCCGCCGCCCAGCCCCAGCCGACCAGGGCGCAGACGGCAAGCGCCAGGCCAATCAAGGCCGCGCGGTACGTCAACGGCTCTTGTGAGTCGTCCATGCTTGCCTTACGTCCCAGTGCCTTCATCCAAACTTCTTTCAAGTAGCTGCGTGAGAGCCACAAGGACACCAGCGTCAGCGCGAGAAATGCCCCCGCGCCCTGATGCCCCAGCGCCGGAAACAGGGCTTGATTGACGCCGGCTGCGCCCGTACCCAGACCCAGCGCCGAGCCGATCACGCGCTCAATGCGTGTCACCAAAAAGAAGAACCAGCAGGAGAACGTGACATCGGTGGGGATCAAGTAGGCAATGCCGACCACGAAAGGATAAAAAGAAATCGGCGTATACCCGATGGCGTTCCAGGGCGGCGCCGTCATCATCTGCCCGATGTCGGTATTAGACCGCAGATTGAGGATCGGCACAGCGGGAATGTTCAGGGCCAGCGTGTTCAGGCAGGAAACCCCAAACGGTCCGGCCGCCCCCAGCCAGAACAGCCGGTTTCGAAGCAGCGGCGCGGCGGGGTCCACGACTGCCAGAGGCAGGGCCACGGTCGGAAACGTCAGCCGCTCCCGGTCCACCCACTGCCGGCGCAAAAGAGAAACGACGCACAAAGACGCCGCCGACAGCGCCAGCATGAACCCGCCCCACGCGCCGATCTGCGGCAGCCAGCCCGTCAGAGGCAGGCGGGTATGGCCGGCATAGAAGCCGTGCAGGACAGCCGGGTCCGTTTGGGCCATCCAATGCGGCACATAGCGGTGGAACGATTGAGGCCAGCCGTTTTCCGGCGTCGCGTAATGCCAGGCGGCAGCCACCGTCGGCACGATAAACTGAAGCTGGCCCGACGACGACAGCACGGTGGACGTAGTCATCATCACATAAACGACCAGCACTTCGGCGGCAGACATCGCCAGATTCGGCAGGATTGCCCGGCAAAGAATGTTCAGGCCGGAGAGCGCAAACATGACCGAGAACGCGCCGAACGGAATGGACGTATTGGCAAGCGCCGTATGTCCCTGCCGCCCGCCCATAATCAGCTCCGCCCAGTGAATCCAGAAGTCCACCAGCACGGTGAGCAGGATGCCTAATATGAGTGCCCGCGCCGTCAGTCCCGACGCTTGCCGCGCCGCCGCCAAGCGGCTCTGTTTGATTGGGGTTTGGATGGCCGCGCTCATGGCTTCCTCGCGTCAAATACGAACCATCTGTTCTAGCGCACGGAGAACTGATACACCGTTGTCTGGTGGTACACCTGCCCCGGTTTCAGCGTGGTTGTAGGATACGCGGGATGGTTCGGCGAATCTGGGAAATGCTGGGCTTCCAAGCAGAACGCGCCCCGGCGGACATACGCCTTGCCGCCTTTGCCGCGAATGGTGCTATCGAGAAAATTGGCCGTATAAAGCTGCATTCCCGGCTCGGTGGTGTACGCCGTCAGCACCCGGCCTGTGCGCGGAGCATAAACGCGGGCGGCCAGGCGCGGAACCGTGCTGCCGGAATGGTAGCCGTTTAGGACAAAATTATGGTCGTAGCCCGACCCGAACTTGAGCTGCTGATTAGGCTGGTTGATCCGCGCTCCAACGGCGACCGGGCGGCGAAAGTCAAACGGCGTGCCGGCGACCGGGGCAAGCGGCCCCAGCGGAATGGCGACGGCATCTACGGGTGTATAACGGTCGGCATTGAACATCAGCCGGTGATCCAAGACTGTTCCATTCCCCGCGCCGTTTAAGTTAAAATACGAATGGTTGGTCAGATTGACCACGGTGTCTTTGTCGGTCGTCGCCGTGTAGTCAATTTTGAGTGCGTTGTCATCAGTCCATGTATAAACGACTTTAACGCTCAGGGTGCCGGGAAAGTTTTCTTCGCCATCCGGGCTGACATAGCGCAGGGCCAGCGCGACGCCGCGTTTGGCAGGAACCGGCGCTGCGGTCCAGACTTTCAGGTTAAAGCCGACTTTGCCGCCATGCAGCGTGTTGGGCCCGTTGTTGATGGCAAGCGGATACGGCGTTCCATCAACGACCAAATGCCCTTTAGCAATGCGGTTTGCGTAGCGCCCCACCAGCGCCCCAAAGTAGGTACCGCCCTTGTTGGCAACATAATTTGCCGCCAAGTCATAGCCCAGCACCACGTCGCCCAGCTTCCCGCGCCGGTCGGGGACTTTGATGGAGGTGATTGTCCCGCCGAAGTTCGTGATTTGCACCTGCGCCCCAGTCGCGTTGGTCAGCGTGTACAGCGAGATCGGCTTGCTGCCGGCCTGTCCAAAGGACTTGCGGGTGATCGTATCCGCCGCCTTTGCGTCTGATGCCAAAAGCGACAAAGCGGCAATGCTCCCAATCAGCCCCCCATAAACCCAAGCGCGGCCCCGCCCATGTGTTCCGAATATCATTCTCAGACTCCTTTTCCCGTTGGGATGCCGACATGATACCCCAACAAGCAGCCAACAAGTAACAGCAATCAGCAAAAAAGACACGAAAACTTGTTGGTTTCCGTGTCATTTGCGTTTGTCTGGGCCCAGAGGGATTCGAACCCCCAACCTACCAGTTATGCCTCCCACTTCGGCTTTCGCCGCCTTTTTCAAGTTCGTGGTCTGGACTCTCTCTTCATCCCAGACTTTCATAATCTGGGATGCTTCTCGTCGAGCCTCTACACCTTCGTTTTGACAAATTCGTTTTCGCAAAACAAGTTCGTTTTGACAAAAAACCCTGCCTCAAAAACGCTTGGTTCGGGATTACCACGCTGCGCCCAAATAAAGGCCAGCAGCAGAGGCTTCCCCGAATTTGAGAAGTAATTTGCCGGCGGGTTACCCCGCCGGTCGCCCGTTGGACACGGCGCATATCCCGCAGGGACTTAGCGCCACGCCCGTTAAGCCGGCAGCTCTAACCGTTGAGCTATAGGCCCTCAACGCCGTTATTATAGCACAAACACAGCGCTACCAATCGCCTGAAATAACTCGATGGCTACAAACTTGGCAATCGACTGGAAATGATCGCAAGATGATCAGGGTAGTTGATAAACGCCGTTCTCGACACGAGATCGTATAGTTGCCTTCCATGATCTTCTACCTCAAGTTCGACATACCGTGCAAGAAGTGTGTTCATGTCGTACACGAGAATACCCGTAATGCCGAAAAAGCAATGCAGAGCATATATAGAAACAACCATTGAGGCCAGTTGGATCGGACGCAATATCGGATGGCTTGCCCAAGTTGTGAAACTTAACTCAAACTCGAAATTTTCAAAGTCTAGTTCGTGGTCGTTCACATAATCACCCGTTTGCGAAAGAGCCAAATCCATTCCTAAAAATCGAGCAACATACACTTCGGGATTGTCTTGTTCAGGTACTAACAAGCAGCCAAGACAGTCATTTGCCTGAGCGGCTAAACTACTCAGAGTTTCAGAAGCATTGAAGAAGTAATCTACGGAAACACTCAAGTCAATCCTACCTGCATGTCCTACCAGACACGCTTGGCCCAGCTTACGACGGCGTCGGCGAGGGAGTGGGCCATGCCGCCCAGTACCAAACCGACTAACACGCACATCGCCCACGACGGGTGCGCGTGGGTCCAGTCGGTCGTGAAGCCCCAGAAGCCGCCGAGAACGGCATCTTCATTAACGTGGATGCGGGTGCGTTCCAGCAGCCACAGGACGCCGCGCAGGACGGCCCACAGCATGACCAAAAAGTAGGCAACCCGAAAAATCGGGCCGAAGCCGATGCCGTGCGACACCCACGAGCGATGCGGCACAGCCTTTTGATACGGCCACCACAGCCAGCGCAGCAGCCCCCAGCGCTTGTAGCACAGCGAGTAGGTGTCTAAGTCGTCAGACAGCCAGAAGCCGGAAAACAAATACGCGGCAAGGCCGATGGTGAACCCGGCAATGTCCCGCGTCGCCGACTCATACCACCATACCGGGACCGAGGCAACCGCCGTCGCTACCGTAATTTTATCGTGTGTTCTACCGCTCGGCATGTCTGTCTAAAGAGCCTCCCACTCATCGGGAGTCAGACCTGCCTGACGCAGAATGGAGCGCAGCGTTCCGATGACAACTTCGCGATGGCGCGGAACAACTGCGGTTCGGGTTCCACGCTCGTTTGTGCGAACGTACTTAATATGACTGCCTTCCTGGCTTGCTTCCACGAAACCGGCGGCAAGTAATCTGCGGCGAACTTCCCGAAATGGCAGCGGCTTAAGCGGCAAGCTCAACCTCCAATGGAAGCAGCCTGGGCAGCACAGTCGCTACGGGAGGCGTGAAATGCAGGGAAAGCGCTTCACGCAAATTCGTCATTGCCTCCGCTTCGGACTTTCCCTGGCTGGCGACATCCACTTCCAGGCATTGGGCGACGTACCAGCCGTCCTCCTGGGTCAAGTAAGCCGTCAATTTTTGCTTCATCTTATCATCTCCCGAACTTTCGGTCTAGGTCCCCGTTCGGCAGCTCCACAATGATAGGCCGGCCATGCGGGCAGGTATACGGGTTCTCGGAGCGCAAGAGGTCCGACACAAGCGCATTCATTTCATCAAACGTCAGCGGGTCTCCGGCCTTGACAGCCATTTTGCACGACGCCGTAATTAAGACTTCTTCGGCAGGCAAGAGCAGGCGGCGCGAGACGGTCTTTTCAACCAGCTCGTCTACAATCTCGCGCAGGACTTCTTCCGGGCCGCCCTGCGCTTTCAGCTTCTTTTCGGCAACGGACGCCGGGACGGAGCGGACCACAAACGAGTCGCCGCCGAACGGCTCCAAATCGAAGCCGGCCCGCCGCAGGTCTTCCAGACGCTTTTCCACAACCAGGGTTTCGCGCCGGCTGAGTTCCAGCGTGAACGGCAGCATCAGCCGCTGGGTTGGAACGCCGCCTCCCGCGCCTTCGGCCCCGGCGAGAAGCTGTTCATACAAAACGCGCTCATGAGCAATGTGCTGGTCAATCAAGACGAGCGCGTCATCGGTCTGGGCCAAAATATACATGTTGCGCGTCTGAGCCAGCACCCGCAGGGAACTAAGATTGCGATAGTCACCCCCTGTAGGGGCGCCCCGTGGCGCGCCCCCCGCGTCGGCGGGTTCAGTGGGAGGGGTAGCGGGGGGCGCCACCGGCGCCCCCACG
>CAXUBO010000091.1:0-17607 GCA_964249345.1 uncultured Armatimonadales bacterium
ATTACTGCGTATATGCTACGCATTACTGCGTATATGCTACGCATTACTGCGTATATGCTACGCATTACTGCGTATCAGCACTGGCTACCCGGAGGGCAGACCCGGCGGGGCGCGGGCGAAGATTACAAATTCTTCTGCCCGCGAAGGCGGGCATTTGCACTTCAAAGCACGGGGGTTCAGCCCTGTGCTTTTCCTTCCCGCATCGTTCAAGTCGTGGACGAGACCTGGGTGCCGTTGTAGACGCGCAGGTGCAGGTGGGCTTTTTGCAGGCGCGGCAGGTTGATTTGGCCTTTGGCAATGGCGTTGACGGTGAACGTGTTCGGGTCGCCGTCGCTGACATATTTCAAATTTTTGTCTTTCTCCATCAGCGCCAGCCAGTAGCGGATCGTGTACTTGCCGGCGCCGGGAATGATGCGCGGAATGTAGTACGGGTCAAACAGGTGGCCGTAAAAGTCGCGGCCCATCGGCGACGCCGCCGGGTCGGCACCGGCTTTAAGCGCACAGATGTTGTGGTAGGTCTGGCCGCCGGATGCGCCGCTGATGACCAGCTTCTTGTTTTTAGGGAAGACGCCGTAGGGCATCGCCAGCGTGTCTACGTTGTAATTCGGCAGGTAAGAATGGATGTTGGCAACCGCGCCGGCAAGCTCGGCTTCCACGCGGGTATCCGGCCAGTGCCGAATTCCCGCCAGATGGTGAATGGTATGGTTGCCGACCTCAAAGCCGTCTTTAAGTAAATAGTCCATCTTGCCCTGCGCGTAGGCTTTCTGGTAGAACGGCGGCGGCAGGGTTGTTCCAACATCGGTCAGCACGAAAAACGTCCCCTTCAAAGGCCAGTCTTGATGCTTCGCGTGGAAGTCATCTAAAATGCCGACCGCGCAGTTCGGGTCAATCTTGCCGTCATCGGTGTAGTTGAACTGGCCGCGCAGAGCATCGTCAAACGTCAGGATGACCGGCGACATGCCCGCCGGGACATCAATCTTGCCGTTGACATAATCGTCCAAACTGATCGGGCGGTAGTTGTGGTCGTACAGCCACTCCATGTCCTGCCGGAACGCGGCGGCCGGGTACTGATAGCCGGTGGTCTTGGCAGTCGTCACGAGGTCGTGGTATTCTAAAATCGGGATCAGTCCCGCTTCGTTCGGCTGCACTTTGGTCAAGTCCACCGGCAGGAGCGGCGCGGCTTGAACAGGGGCGGCCGCGGCTTTCGGCGCGGCAATCCGGGCCGGCTCCGTCTTTGCATGATGGAACCGGGCCAGCAGGCTGCTGTGGCAGCCGGACAGCGCGGCGGCGGCGGCCAAAAGCAGCGGGCCGGAAACGGAAAAAGAAATCGGAAAAGAACGAGCGCGACGCATGGAGTATCCTTTATTGCAGAGCGGAGGGGTTTTCAGTATTATACCATGCCAAAATTATACCATGCCAAAAGTCTGGCTGCAAAGATTATGGAACGGCCCAAGCAGCATCATTGGCCTGGCCGGCGCAGCCGGCGGCCGGTGGCGCTGGAACAAAAGCGAGATGATGCTGGAAGTCGCCGGGGGCTGGCTGATTGCGCTGCTGGCGCGAGCGGGCTGGGCCAGCGCGATCACACTGGGCGAAGTCGTCTTGTACGCCGACGCCCGGCTGGTCCCTATTCTCCATGACCATGAAATGGTGCATGTCCGGCAGGGCCGCCTTTGGGGGCCGTTCTTTTTGCCCGCGTATGTGCTGGAGTCGGCGTACCAGTGGCTCCGCACCGGCGACGGCTACCGCCGCAACCGTTTTGAGGTCGCCGCGTATGAAGTCAATCACGAGAAGTGAGCAGGAAGAAAGCGCTTGTTTGGCGAACACGCCTCGCAGGAGAAACGACAATGAGAAATGCACACTGGGCGCTGGGCGCGGCCCTGGCGCTCGCAGCGGCGGTTTCTGCTGCCGCTGCGCCCGCTGCCGCTCCGTCCGCACGGCGCGAAATACAGCAAACGTACAACAAGATTGACGCGGCGCTGGGCCGAAAGGATGTGGACACGGCTTTTGATTATGACGCCGATGACTGTCAGTATTACGACAAAAAAGGGCATCTGCTGGAAGAAGGCAGCGGCCGCCAGCAGATGGTTGACCTGCTGGACAAAGTGGACGCCATCAAGGAAACCGATGTCATTACCAGCTTTGCCGGGTCAAACACCGAGGCGACGGTCACAGTCCGGGAACATGGGCAGGCGTTTCTTGCCAACACGGTCACCGGACGCGCCGCCCGGATTGCCGTTGACGCGGTCTTTCGGGACTACTGGGTCAAAACCGATGACGGCTGGAAGCGCAAACGCTCCCGCGAGATCAAAGGCAATTTCGCCGTTCACAAGAACTTTTAACTGATGTGACGCGGCAACGGTATTGAATGCGAAGGCGTCAAGTGCATGACGGAAGAGTCTAATACCGAAGCTAGTCCTCTATCTTGCCCCGCGCAGGCGGGACCTTAGCGTCTGCGCTCCCCAGCGAAGGCGTTCACGCCCTCGCACTTGACGCTCTTCAACAGAACTTTTAGGGAAGGCTTTCCATGCCGCTTCTTCTCAGTCGACGCGAGTTAGGCTATCTTGCTGCCACCGGGCTATCGTTGGCCGGCGCACGCGCCTTTGCCGCCGCAAGTCCGAAAGCGCAAAGCCCAAAGGCACGCTTCGCGGCGGAAGGCGCACGGCTGACGGCGGCCTGCATGGGCCATTTTTGGGATGGAAGCTCGAAGATGTTCCGTGCGCCGGTTTTAAGTGCGGAGACTGTTCCAAGCGACGCGCTCCATAACCGAGGCTATACTGTCTGGCCGTCGCTTGTTGCCCTGCATAGCCTGGTGGAAGGCGAAACGCAGCATCCGGGGCGGTATGCGGCCCAGATTGCGCGGGTGTACGCGGGCTTGGAGCAGTATTTCAGCCCGGAACTGTCGGCGTACACGGCCTGGGTGCAGTTTCCAGGCAACAAAGACGCCTATTACGACGACAATAGCTGGGCGGTGATCGTGCTGACCGAAGCGTTTCTGGCCTGCCGCCGCACTGACTCTGAGCACTCTGCTCTTTATCTCGCCCGTGCCAAAGCGATCATGGCTCGTTTTGTTGTTCCGGGATATGACGCGGCGCGGCAGCCGGGCGGGATGCGCTGGGGCACTGACCCCGCCAAGCCGAACACGTCGGACCGAGGCACATCCTCCACCGCCGGCAGTGCGCTGGCGGCAATGATGCTGGCCCGCGCCGGCGTTGACCCCAAGTTCTACGCCGACTGGGGCCGGGGTCTTCTGGCGTGGCTGGACCGCCGCCTGCTGGATACGGATGGCTTGATGCGTGATGCGCTGACGCCGCCGGACTGGAAGCCGCGCCCAATCAAGTGGACCTATAACACCGGCGTTCCCATGCGGGCGTATGCCGAGCATTACCGGCTGACGGACAGCGCCGAAAGCTTAACGCGGGCGTCGGCGCTGGCGCGTGCCGCCCTGAACCAAAACGCCGCGCTGTTTGATCAGGCAGTGCGCGATCCCCGAAAGCGATTTTACTGGGACAGTGTGTATTTTGTTCACTACCTGGCGGACGGCCTGCGGCAAGTGGCGGAGATCACGCCTGACCCGAAGCTTGCCGCCGCCGCGTGCGAAGCCGTTCTCCGCACGACGCGCTATGCGTACTCGTTCCTGCGTGACCCAAGCGACGGGTTTTACTGGCGCAATCTTCGGTTGTATGCCATTGGCGAAGCGCAGCACAGCACATGGCAGCAGTGGACCGGGCAAACCATTGCCCCGGCGTATGACGCTTCGGAGCGTTCGCAGGAAGCCAAGTGCCAAGCCCTGCCGGTCCAAAATCGGCCTTTGGTGAAGACTCTGCTGGCGAACGCCGCCGCCGCCCGCTTGTTTTGGCTCGCGTCGCTGTTAACTTAAGCCGTTAAATTCATTCTTTTTTTTGGGCGAAAATTGCAAAAGCACTAGAAACTGTGGTAGTATGTTTTCAAGTCATACGTTCGGAAAGTGGAGGGAAAAAGCCATGAAGATTGCTGTCCAACACAGCCGCGCCCGGTTAGGATTTACACTGATCGAGCTTCTTGTAGTCATTGCGATTATTGCAATACTCGCCGCCATTTTGTTTCCGGTCTTCCAGAAAGTCCGCGAAAACGCCCGCCGGACCCAGTGCCTTTCCAATGAAAAGCAGCTTGGCCTGGCATTTATGCAGTATTTTCAGGACGCCGACGAACATGCCCCCATGTTTCGCATCGTGAACAACACTTCCACCGACTGGTGGACGTCCAGAATGCTCAACTGGAAGGACCTCGTCTACCCGTACCTCAAGAGCGGCGGGCTTCCCTACAACAACGGCCAGCCCTACGCCAACCACGGCGACGGCGGCGTGTTTGTGTGTCCTGACAACTCGGCGACCTGGTCCACAGCAGATGTCTGGTGGTCCATCGGCGCTCCCGGCCACATGGGAGATGAGTCGACTCGGTTCCCACGCTCTTATGCCGTGAACACTTATGCCGGCATCAATGAGAACGGCCCCAACAACGGCGGTCACTTCTGGCCCTGCATCGGCGATACGTCCTGCGATAAGAACACGGGGGCGATTTCTACGCTGCAAGCGCCCTCCAACACCATCATGGTGGCCGAAACACGCCTGCCGTTTCCCGACACTAATTCTGGATTCATGGGGTATGAATGCACGGCGGCGGGCCAGCCCTCCGGTGGGCAGTCTACCTCCTGCGTGTTCAGCCACGGCGGCGGACGCAGCGTGTTCCTCTTCTTTGACGGTCATGCCAAAGTGATGAACGGCCTGCAAACCATCAGCACTGACCTGTGGGATGCCTACGGCCCGAACGGTCTTGGTGCCGCGCAGCAGAAGAATGATCTGGCAAGCGCCGCTCAGGTTCCCGAATGGAGTCCAGGACTGTAGCTATGAACATTTCTTTTCTTCGCCCGGCGACCGCCGTTTGGCTGGCCGCCGGGGCGATTGCCCTGATGCTGGGCGGGGCGGGCTGTCACTCTGATGCCTCTTCCGCTCCGACGCCGCCGCCGCCGGGCGTCGCGCCCATTGACTCCAGCAAGCCGCCGCCAAACATGCAGGGATTGCAGGAGAGGACACACCCCGCGCCTGCCAGCGCCCATTAAGCGCTTCAGCGTAGCAAAACGAAACTGCAAGACAAGAAAAAAGCCGTGCCTGTCAACCGAGGTTGACGCGGGACGGCTTTTCTTTGCGCTTGGCTTGCCCTTTCAGGGAGCCGGTGGCGCAGCCGGAGAGTGTCCGGGGTTGCGCTCATTGTAACACTGTGCGGCGGGCTTGTCAAGCGTTTGGAAAAATAGTTTACGGAAAATAATCATGGCAGCGCGGCGGCGAGAGCGGCTTTGTCCTGCGCGGCGTCGCCGAGAGCGGCGGGGACAATGGAAACGCCCTCCCAAACAATAGGCCAGCAGTAGGCTTTTGCCGCCGCGCGGATTGGTTCCAGGAACAAATCCGCAGCATGGACAGCCAGCGTTCCAAGAATGATACGCTCCAAGTTGAGCGTTTGCAGGAGGTTCGCCAGGCCGATGCCCATTGCCAGCGCGGCGTCGTCAATGACCGACTGCGCGATGGGATCGCCTAAACGGGCGCGGGCGCAAACATCATGAGCGGTGATGCCGTTCTCGCCGAACCGCTCCCGGCCCATGCGCCCGATGCTGGTGCCGGATGCCATTGCTTCCAAACAGCCGCGCTTGCCGCAGAGGCAGGGGACGCCGCCGGGATAGATGGTGGCATGGCCGATCTCCCCGGCAAGGTCACGCCGCCCCCGATAAAGCGCACCGTCTAAGATCAGCCCGGCCCCGACGCCGGTCCCCATGGTCAGAAACGCCATGTCGGCGCAGCCCTGCCCCGCGCCCCAGCGATGCTCCGCCACCGCCGTCGCGTTGGCGTCGTTTTCCAGTGTCACCGGCAGGCCCAAATCGGCTTCCAGCAGTGACCGGAGCGGCACGTCTACCCAGTGCGGCAGGTTCGGGGGTGCGTGGACAATGCCGGTCCGGGAGTTCAGCGGCCCGCCGCAGGAAACACCGACGGCAGACAGTTCCGTCAGCGCCGCGCCGTGCGTCCGGCAGACTTCCTGCACCAATCCCACCAGCGCGGCATACGCTTCCCGCCAGCTTCCTTGCGGGGTCAGGGCGGACGCCCGCGCCAGCACGTTCCCTTCGGCATCGCCGATGACCGCCGCCGATTTCGTGCCGCCAATGTCAATGCCAAGTAAAAGCGTCATAGCTGTCTACTGCGTACTCTGAGTTGCGGGCTGGACATGGCCGGCCATCGGCGTTTCGGTCTGCTTGTCAAACGCTTCCCCTTTTTCGCCGCTCTGCTTTTCCGCGCTGGGAATGCCGGAGGACGCCGGGGCTTCGCTGCTGGCTCCCGCGCGGTGGTTCCGCAAGGTCGCTTCTTTTTCCTTGCCGTCGCCGCCGTCTGCGAACAGGCGCTTTTCGGTCTCGGTGTCCGCCGGGCGTACCTGCTCAAACGCATCCGGCTGGGTCAGCCCGATATGCTCTTCAATCTGGTCTTCCATTAGTATCTCCTAAACGTCTTGTACCCATTTCGCGTGGGCCTCGTGCATGGCGGGAACGATGTCATGGCCGGTCGCCGGCAAATAAAGCATTTCTTTGGGGCAGACAAGCTCGTTGTAAACCGCGTAAATGGTTGGCGGCTTGCAGCTTGGGTCGCGCCCGCCCGCGCTGACCTGCGTGGGGCAGCGTACAAACGCGGCATGGGACAGCGGATCAAAGTAGGCATAGGTTTGGTAGATTTGGGCGGCATGGTCCGGGTGCGCCTCGGCATAATCCGCAATTAAACCCCGCGCGTCGGGGTAGCGGGCGACGCCCATTTTCCTGTACTTGTCCCGGTCCAGCAGGGACAAGGCCAGCTCCAAAGCGCACAGCCAGGGCATGTCGGCCAGGCACAGCTTGACGGGAGCCAGCGCCGCCGTCACCAGCGCCAGCCCCCCGCCCTGGCTCATGCCGCCGACAATCACTTTGTTTGCACTGACTTCCGGCTGGGCGGCCAGCACGTCCAGCGCCCGCAGGCAGTGGCCGAGGATTTGCCGGTAAATGTAAGTCTGCGGCGACTCGATTCGCTGCGTGATGTAGTCAACGCCGGACAGGCTGGGGTGCTGGTACGGCGTGTCGGGCAGGCCGCCGTGGATATTGAGGCCCAGCGTCACCGTGTCCGGGTACAGCGACTCCGGCCCCGGCGGCGGGCTGCCGAGCGAGTACCCCGGCAGCCACAGATACCCGCGATTGCTTTTGGCCGACGAAAGTTGCTTGGGAACCGCCAGCCAGCCATAAACCAAAGTGTCGCCCAAAGACGAAAACCGCACCCAATCTATTGTATGCGTCTCCGTCTCGCCGCCCGCCCTGTCCAGCCGTTCCCAATCAGCAGGCGCTTGGGCTAGGTCTGACTTGACGCCGTTCCAAAAAGCCTCAAAATCAACAGGGCGCTTGACTTCGGCGCGGGTTTGTTCTAAAATTGCAGTTGACATAAAAAACGGCTCCAAACGCTTTCGCGGTTGAAGCCTGAGTTTACCCTGTCAAATTAAGGTTTGCTACCTACCTTTGACCGTGAGTTCTTTGTATTTAATCTGATGCCCGAACTTAGGCTTAGGGATTTTCGTGCCACGGCCCAAGGTTCCTTCATAGTCCCCGCCCACAACATCGCCTGTCTCGGTATCTACCCAAACCTGAAAATTGTTTTCGGGAGAGCCAAAATGACAGTTCCAAACCACCCGCGTTTGTAGGCCAAGCAACTCTTCATCGCCTGTGTGCATAGCATCGCCTGTGTGCCAATAAAAATTTGGGTGAACAATTTCCTTACTGACGGTCATCAACGGAATATCCGTAATAGAAAGAGAAACCGCTTCAAGTTGTGCATTAGCAATGTTTATTGCTTGGTATTTTGAGACATTTTCAGCCGTACTGACTGGGTCAGGGGAAATGCAGCCGATACCAACAGAAATTACGTCTCCGGTCTCCGCTTCCAGCATAACTCCGCCTCCCTCTCGGTGGAAGGGAATGCCCTGGTATGTCCGTAGCCAAGCGATACTAATTTTGTGCATGGAAGCAGTGGGGGGAATCTTCCCCTGCTCTTCAGCCACCCACTGTAGCTTCATGGTGTCTACCGGCTGTCCTGCCGCAGCCATTGCTTCTTCCGCAATGCTGAGAGCACGAGATTTTGAAATTGACGGTCCTGCCGGGCAATCATTGAGCGCATCCCGCGTCATGTAATTGGTATAGGCGACGATCTTGCCTGTTCCATTGTCTACTTCAATTTCAAATGCTCCTGGCTTGCTGACCTTCCAATAAGGGTGTCCTTTGTTTTCGAGCATTTCGGGAACATGCAGAGCAGCAAGATAACCGGCCAATGCATTGGTGGAATGATTGAGGTCACTTTGGGGGTCTTGGTACTCAATGTGGCCTGTGGCCTCAGCAACCACTGTTTGTGATGGCCCCGTAGGCGCAGCCAAAGTGTTGAGAACTTGAGTAAAATGTTTTGCAACGCCAGCCGCCTTGTCTTGCGACAGTTGCGGATTAGCATAAGCCACCTGCGACACGACAAGCGGCAGGCAAAAAAGAACTGACTGCATTGTCAACAATACTTTTATTGTCATGGTCTTTTATCCTTCTAAAGCGTCAATACAGTAAGCGATGTACAATGCTTATTTGAACCAACTACCAGTCGTCCCCTGGTAGACTGTGCCGTGCAACGTCATGTTCAAGTCACCAGTAACGGGACGCGGACAAGGAGAATTGGTGTTCAGATCAAGCGGCACATTATGAGTTGGATCAGCGGTGTCAGCCGTTGCGATTGAGGCTTGAAGTGTTTCCCCGCTAGCAAGGGCGTTGTACAACCTGCCTGTCCATTGTAAATTCACGCTGTTATCCGCCACAACCCCCGCCCAGCCAATAAAGGCTTGATCGGTGCTACTGGCGCTGATGCCAAAACCATTGGCAAAATCTATGTTCAGCCCACCGTTGCAAACATCCAGGTAAACAAAGTTGTAAGGAGGTGGATTGACGCTTTTGCTGGCAACTGCCTCTGCGACATCATTGCGTGGGTTCTGGGCTGTAGAAGAAGGGTCAAAGCTTTGGTTGCCGTAGAGTACGCCGTTGGAGTTGCCGACGCCCGCAGGAGGCTCAAAATAAATGTGGTTACTGGCATCAGGCGTTTCGTTGCCATGGCTACAAGTGAAAAAGTCGGTGTTGAACTTTACCGCACTTAGCACCGCGTCGCGGTTGTCTGTGGTGCTGCTGTTGTTGTCGCCTGTTTGACAAGCGCTCATCGCAGCGGCAACTACTTGTGCGTTACTTTGTCCTGAAACTGTAGTTGGCTCATAGCCGACGTACCCTTCATTGTAGGTGCTTGCCTGGACCATAATGTTGTAAGTGTTGCTGTTGGTGTCGGTGACGGTCAACTGGACGGGAACATTGCTGGCGTCGGCAAAATGGGTGCTGTCAAAATGGACGGTTAATAACGTGCTGTTTTGGTTCGTGCCGGTGGCCACACCCTGTGCGAACGGCCCATAGAAGCTAGTGTCATAGTAGTCTTTAACATCCGTACCGCCTACCAGAAGCTCGGCATGGAGAATATAGCCGCTGGCCGCGACGGCAGTGCCATTGGCTGAACAGTTGGTGCCGCTGAAAAAGCGCGGATGAGTCGGGTCCCAGGGGTTGCCGGGAGCGGATGTATCCACAGTGCTGTGGGCCTGCAAGCTGGCGGAAGTTGGAACAGCGGTTGCGGTGACGAGAGCGTTGGCGTTCACCACGGTTTGATGCGTATACGAGCCACGGCCTGCGGGCGCGTCGGAATATGGCAGCGTGTTGTTCACCGTCATCTGCGCTGTTCCCGAAAAGCCGGTTGTTGCAATCCCGGTCCCGCTGTCTATCGGAGCCTGAACAAGATAATACTTGGTCAGCGGCGGCGGGGAAGCATCGGTGGGGGACGAGACGGAGGCGCTCAGACTGTCACCGAGGCTGTCTGAGGCATTGGCGGTTGCCGTCAGCCCGCTTGTGACGCCGGAATTGGCGTAATCTACGTCACCAGTGGCAATCAGCGTGATGGCGGTCAGCAGGCTCATCGAAGTAGGATACGCCGGCTGCGGCCCGCTGCCCTGCCACACGCATTTGTAGTAGACATTCAGACTGCCGCTGACAGTGGTAGCCTGGCTGCCGTTGATCGCCTCGCTGTTATAGCCGGGTGCACTCAGGAAGCCATCGGTAATTCCTTGATCGTAGTCAAAGTTTCTGGCCCACATCCCCTCCTCCGAGCCGTAGTCGGAGTTTGTTTCAACGCCGATGCTGCCGGTTGCCACAGTGCTGCCGTCATCCAGATAAGTTGGGTCTAGGAGGTAGGAAGCGGCCGTATCGTAACTGCCGTCGTCGAAGTAACTGGGGTCGGATGCGATAAAGTTGTAAATATCTTTGTAGGTGCTGCTGCGGTTGATCGTACCGCTTTGGGTTCCCTGAAAGCCGGTAATGCCGCTGGTGTTGCCGGTGGCGTCGCAGGGAACGGCAGTCCAGCCGGACGGAAGTGCCTGCGCCTGAGCGGGACGGGGAACGAGCATAATCAAGCCGAGACAAGCGAGGAGGAAAGCCTTATGCCGTAGCAGGCTCACGCGGAAACGACGAGGTTGACGATTGCGGCACAAGGAAGGGAACATGGTAAGAGTTTCCTTTGCGATTCGTACTAAGCTTATGCTGTCCGGCACTGATTGCTTTGCGATCATTATAATCAACGGCGAAATTATTGTCAATATGTAGAATAAGAAGTTTGTCCATTTTATGAATTATTTTTGCGACCAGCAGGAGGTTCTGGGTAAGTTTGCATCTTAGCCCTTGACGAGTGTATAATGGATGGTATGCCGCAAGCGAAAGATAATGCAAAGAAATACAAGACGCTGATTGTTTGGCTCAGGCGCGACCTCAGAGTGCAGGACAACGCGGCGCTGTCTGCCGCCTGCGCTCAGGCGGAAACGGTGGTGCCGCTGTTTGTGTTTGACCCGGACATTTTGAGCCGCGAAGACACCGGCGCGGCGCGGGTGGCGTTTTTAATTGACGCGCTGGGAGTTTTGGATGCGAACCTAAAGAAGCTGGGCGGACGGCTGATCGTGCGTCAGGGCAAAGTGCCGGAGCAGATTATCAAGGCCGTGGACGAGTTCGGGGCGGACGGCGTGTTCCATCAGCGCGAATATGAGCCGTTTGGGGTCAAGCGCGATGAGGCCGTCGCCCAAGCGCTGAAAGAGCGCGGAACTGTGATCGAGACGTTTGGCGGGCTGTCGCAGTTTGAGCCGTCGGAAATTGTCAGTCATGCCGGGACGCCCTACACGGTCTTTGGACCGTACAAGCGGGAATGGTTTTCGCGCCCTGCCAACGGCCCTGTTCCCGCGCCGGCCCATGTGCCGGTGCCGGACGGCATTCCAAGCGACCCGCTGCCGTCAGCGGGAGACCTGAAGTTCCAGACCCCGCAAATGTTTGAGTGCGGCGGCGAAGACCGGGCGCAGGCGCTGCTGGCGGAATTTCTTCAGAAAAAGATCAAAGCGTATGACGCCGCGCGGGATGTCCTAAGCGAAGACGGGACATCGCTGCTGTCCCGGCACCTGCATCTCGGCACGCTGTCCGCACGGTTTGTGGTAGACGCCGTCCGCAAGGCCGGTCTGGATAAGCCGTCGGAAGTGAAGCCGGACCCGGAGCAGCAAGGCGAGCATCGCGGCGAGCCGGGCCATTCCACATTTTTGACCGAAATCGCCTGGCACGACTTTTATTTAGGAATTTTGTATCACTTTCCCTACGTTGCCGAAGGGCCGTTTCGCCGCCAGTACGCTTCTTTGGAATGGGAAAACGATCCCCGGCTTTTTGAGGCTTGGAAATCCGGGAAAACAGGCTATCCCATCGTAGACGCCGCCATGCGGCAGCTCAATTCCGATGCCTGGATGCACAATCGGGGCCGCATGATTGTGGCATCGTTTCTGACCAAAGACCTCCTCATAGACTGGCGCTGGGGCGAGAAATACTTCATGCAGCAGCTTGTGGACGGCGACCAGGCCGCAAACAACGGCGGCTGGCAGTGGGCTGCCGGGACCGGAAACGATGCCCAGCCGTTTTTCCGTATTTTTAATCCGACCAGCCAGGGTGAAAAGTTCGACCCGGACGGCGCGTATGTCAAGCGCTGGGTCCCGGAGCTTGCCCGTGTCCCGGCGAAATATATTCATTCTCCCTGGAAGATGAAAGACGCGGAGCGGGCGCTTGTTTGCCCGGACTACCCGAAGCGCGTCGTTGACCATGCCGTGCAGCGCGGGCGGGCGCTGGAAATGTACGCGAAAGCGTCGAAAGAAAAGCCGGAAGAAAAGCCATGAAGAGACAGCGGCAAGAGCGTGGGAACGAGTTCCTACGCTGTGGGGCGCAGACGCCTACCGTCCACCTTCGTGGACGAAGAGAAGGCCTTCGTGGACGAAGAGAAGGCCTTCGTGGACGAAGAGAAGGCCTTCGTTTTCAGTTTGCTCCTTGTCCGCGAAGGCGGACACTGGGCGCTTCGCCCCACAGCGTAGGAGTTTACTCCCATGCTCTGCCTTCCCACGCTTCTTTTGCTTTGCTGATGCTCTGCTTGATTCTTATGTGCAGCCTGCCGGGGCACGCGCAGAACGCGGTGCCGCCGGTCATTGGCGGCCCGCCGGATGTGGTGGCGATTGTCTACCAGCAGCCGGGCGCGGCGGACCAAGTGGACATTACTTATGACCCTGCCGTTCCCCAGGCCCAGGCGCTGGCGGACGGCCGGGCGCTGGCCCAGGCCGGCGGCTGGCCGAGCAGCCCGCTTCGGGTCCAAGAAGCCGCCGCGCCGGTGAAGAGCCAGTCGGGGCAAATGACCAGCGTGACGTTCCAGGCGCTCGGCGTCGTACAGGACGCGGCGCATACGTTTCCCGTGGACACGTTTGCGCGGGCGTTCCACCATTACCGCCGGATCAACCTGGTGTTTTTTGTCGGGCCGCAGTTCCAGTTCCAGGGCGCGAGGTCGTATGCCGACGCCGACATTCGCATGGCCCTGGACCAGCACAGCACGTCCTATGTGTATCAAATTGAAGTGCTGCACCCGAACTTCGGCGCCCTGCCGCTGTCTCAGGCACAGACGAACTTGCGGGCCAGCGCAGGGGTCAGGCCACAGGGCAAGCTCATTCTCGGTGTTATTCTAGGCGTCGCTCTGCTGGCAGGCTTGCTGGTTTATTGGCTTGCTTCGCGCTTGACGCCGAAAGAGAAACAATACTATAATTCGAATGCCACTCTGGAAGACAAAATCGACGGTAAAGCCGAGAGCCAGCAGAAAGTCACGACAAAACGATAGCGCTTGGGCGCGGCAGCATTCTAGTCAAAGCGACGCATCTCCTCTGAGGTAACAGTATGGAAGAAGTTCACGAACTCTTAAAAGTCGCCGCAGGCAAAAAAGCCTCCGACCTTTTTATTAAAGCAAACTCCCCGCCGGCCATGCGGATCAGCGGGCGCATTCACATGACCGACGCGCCGCCGCTCTCGGAAGATGACTGCCGCAACCTGGCGTACAGCATCATGAGCCACGAGCAGATCGGGCGTTTTGAGCACCGGCACGAGCTGGACCTGGCGTTTGAGGTGGAAGGCGTCTGCCGTATCCGCTGCAATGTCTACCAGCAGCGCGGGTCAATGGGCATGGTGCTGCGGCTGATCCCGCTGAAAATCTTTTCGCTGGAGCAGCTTGGAATGCCGCCGGTGCTGTCCGAGCTGACCAAATCCCGGCAGGGCCTGATTCTGGTCACCGGCCCGACGGGGAGCGGCAAGACAACCACGGTCGCGGCGATGCTGGACCTGATTAACTCGACCCGGCGTGCCAACATCATCACCTGCGAAGACCCGATTGAGTTCGTGCACCCAGATAAGATGTCCATTGTCTCCCAGCGCGAAATCGGCCTGGACACGGACTCGTTCGCCGACGCCTTGAAGTACATGATGCGTCAGAACCCGGACGTGCTGCTGATTGGAGAAATGCGCGACATTGAGACCATGAGCGTCGGCCTCGCCGCCGCCGAGACCGGCCACTTGGTTTTCTCGACGCTGCACACGGCGTCCGCCGCTGAGACTTTGGACCGCATCATCAACATGTACCCGCCGCAGGACCGGGACATGGTCTGCCTGCGCCTCGCGGGTTCTTTGCGCGGGGTCATCTCGCAGAAGCTGCCGCCGCGCGTGGACGGCACAGGCCGGGTCGGGGCCGTGGAAGTCATGGTGGTCACGCCGACTGTGTCCAAGCTGATTGAAGAAGGCCGCGCTTCTCAGTTATACGGAGCCATTGCCGAAGGCAACTTCTGGGGAATGCAGACCATGAACCAGTGCCTCATCAAATATGTCCGCGCCGGCCTGATTGCCGAAGAAGAGGCCCTTGCAAACGCCGGCAACGTCACCGAAATGAAGCAAATGCTCCGCAGGCCGTAGCCTTGAAGGAAACATCAATGACTGCATTGCTCGAACACGCGATCAAAGAAACCGAAGCTCTCTCGGACACCGACCAGGATTTCATCGCCGCGCTGCTTTTGGAGAACATTCTTGATGCAAAACAATGGGACACCCAATTTGCGGCCTCTAAAGATGTGCTGGAAGAATTGTTTGACGAAGCAATGGAAGAATATCAAAGCGGTCGCACGACGACGATAAAGGCTTGATGTGCGTTCGCAAATCACAAAGGCGTTTCGCATACATTTTCGCCAGCTTCCCGCCGATGTCCAGCGAGATGCTCTCAAAGCCTACCGCTTGTGGAAGGCCGATCCATTCCAAACCAGTTTCCAGTTCAGGGAAATTGAGATTACTCCTACCAAAAGCCTTTGGTCGGTGCGAACTAAGTTGGGATACCGGGCGCTTGGAACACGCCCTGAGCCAGATTTGCTCGCCTGGCACTGAATCGGCACACACGCTGAGTACGACAAGTTGATTGATGTCCGCCGCGCCCGGAAAAAGCAAGGATAGAATTCTGATATGACGATTAATGGTTTTGACCTTCCAGCGGCGTTTGTTTCAGACGTGCGGCATGGCACCTTTCGCCGTAATCAAGGCTGCTGGCAGTTACTTAATGAAAACTTATAATGAAAACTTATAAGGAAACTGATTTCAAGGAACAAAAGCCCTCGCAAACGCCGGCAACATCACCGGAATGAAGCAGATGCTTCGGCGTCCATAAAACCCGAAATGAACCTCACCCCGTTGCAAACAACGACCCTCTCCTTGTTAAGGAGAGGGTGGAAACTTGTTTCCGGGAGAGGCATCATTATCTCCCAAGACAGGAACAGCCAATGTCACGACACACCCCCGCACGCCGCACCGCGTGTTTCGCTTTGCTTGCTGCGACTGCGGCCGTACTGAATTTAGGCTCGGTTTCGGCAGACCCGCCGAAGCCGCTCCTCAGCCCGCTGTTCACGGATAATATGGTTTTGCAGCGCGGCATGGCCGATCCCATCTGGGGCTGGACCACACCCGGTTACGGTGTCAGCGTCACCTTTCAGGGCAAGACAACGACGGCAGTGGCGGGAACGGACGGCGAATGGCGAGCGAAAATCGGGCCGTTCAAGGCCGGCGGGCCTTACACGCTGACCGTGAATGGGCCTTACCCTGTTAATCCTGACGGCTCGCCGCGCCCGGCGGCAGCCGCACCAGTGACGAAACCTGCCAATCTCGAAAACGTCATGGTCGGGGATGTCTGGCTTTGCTCCGGGCAATCCAACATGGAGTTTGGGGTCGGCAACTTAGAGCAGCCGGAACAAACTATCGCGGCGGCGAATGACCCCAATCTCCGGCTGTTCACAGTCAATAAACTCCCGGCGCTGACCCCGCAGGCGACAACAAGCGGGCAGTGGCAGTCCTGCACCCCGGACACAATCAAGAGCCAGGGGACGTGGAACGGCTTCAGCGCCGTGGCCTACTTCTTTGGGCGGGATTTGGAGCGGAAAACGCATGTTCCGATTGGGCTGCTGCTGTCGTCGTGGGGCGGGACGCCCGCCGAAGCCTGGACTTCCGAAGCCGCCCTCCGGCAGAATGTCCCGGACTTTATCCCGCAGCTAGACCAGCTTGCCGAAGCACGCACCGCCGCCGGAACGCAGGCCCAGCGCGTCGCCGACTGGTACGCAAAGAACGATCCCGGCACACCCGGCAACTGGCAGGACCCGGCCTTTGATGACTCCGCCTGGAAGGCGCTGACCCAGCCCGGCTATTTTCAAGATGCCGGCGATCCGTCTCTCGCGAACATCAACGGCGTGGTCTGGTACCGGCGCACGTTTGACCTGCCTGCCGCAGATGCCGGCAAGGATGCCGTGCTGCATCTGCTGGCCGATGACAACGATACCACCTGGATTAATGGAACCCAGGTCGGTGCGACGGAAGGCTACAACACGCCGAGGGCCTACCCAGTCCCGGCGTCCCTGCTGAAGCCGACCGGCAATGTTCTTGCTGTGCGCGTGCTGGACACCGGCGGCAAAGGCGGGATTTGGGGCGACCCATCTACGCTGAGCTTAGAAATCCCCGGCGCGGCTGCCGTGCCGCTGGCGGGAGCCTGGCGCGTCCGTCTTGGCGTCCCGCTGGCCCAGGCCGCGCCGCTGCCGGTTTCCCCAGACAGCAATCCAAGCTTTCCTTCGGTTCTTTACAACGGCCAAATCAGCCCGCTGGCGACGTTTGGGATCAAAGGCGCGATCTGGTACCAGGGAGAAGCAAACGCCGGGCGCGACGCCCAGTACCGGCGTCTGCTTCCGGCCATGATCGCGGACTGGCGGCAGGCGTGGGGCGAGGGCAGCTTCCCGTTCCTCATTGTTCAGCTTGCCGGGTGGGGATCGCCGGATGCCGCCGCCTGGCCTGAACTGCGCGAGGCCCAGTGGCTGACGGCCCGCGACGTTCCCAATGCAGGCATCGCGGCGGCGATTGATGTCGGCAATGCCGGTGACATTCACCCTAAGAACAAGCAGGAAGTGGGCCGCCGCCTTGCCCTTGTCGCCGAAGCGAAAGCCTACGGCGAAAAAGTGGCATACTCCGGCCCGGTCTGGCAAAGCATGAACAGTTCCAACACGGGACATATTCTTTTTTTAAGTTTCAGCCACGCCGACGGCGGCTTGGTTTCCAAATCCGGCCCGGCGCTGGCCGGGTTTGAAGTGGCTGGGACCGATGGCGTTTTTGTTCCGGCGGACGCTCAAATTGTGAATAATCGGGTTGCCGTCTCCTCGCCAAAAGTGCCGAGGCCGCTTTCTGTCCGGTATGACTGGTCCGGTTACCCCCAGTGCAGCCTCTACAATGGTGCCGGCCTGCCCGCGTTCCCGTTTGCCACCCAGACAGATAACGGCCATCTTCTGCATAACTCAGGCTTGCCGCATCGCCGGTTCCGAGCCATCGTTCTCCCAGGGCCGCGCCAAGCAAGTCTCTGTCTGCGACGGCCTGCAAAAATCAATCCCAGCAAATCCTAAAAACCAGCAAATCCTAAAGAAAGATACTGAATGACTTTTCACGTTCTCCTGCGCCGCGCGGCGTCTTTCGCGGCGCTGACTGCGCTCGCCGGAGCCTGGCCGAGTTCCGTTTCTGCCGACCCCGCGCTTCCGGCCACCGCCGCACCGCCGGCAGATTCAGCATCC
>CAXUBO010000092.1:0-12597 GCA_964249345.1 uncultured Armatimonadales bacterium
GCCTGCCCCGCCCGCCGCGCCGCTTTGGACAGTCACCGGCGTTTTGCAGGGTGCCGCCGGCAAAGTGGCGATCCTTCGCAGCGGCGATGCCCGCCGCATTGTCCGCTCCGGCGACTTTGTGGACAGCACATACCGGGTGACCGGGGTTTCGCGCACTTCGGTGACGCTGCGGCATGGAACGGCTGTTTACCAGCTTGTGCTGGGCGCGGAGAAAGCCGCGCCGGCAAAACCCGCACTGTCTCTGCCTTCAGTTGCTTTGCCCTCGGTTCCCTTGCCTTCAGTTGCTTTGCCCTCGGTTCCCGCACCGCGCTCGGCGGCGGCCCTTGACTCGACGATCATTCCCGTGTATCACATGCACCGGACTCGCCTGCCGCTGGCGCATTTGAAGCGACAGGGATCGGCTTTGACGCTGACGGCAGAAGCGCTGTCCGTGCCGAAGCCGGCCCCGAATGTTTCGTCCGGTAAAAATTCGCCCGCCAAAGTTGCCAGCGCCATCAGCCTCGGCCTGCGCCTGCTGGACGGCAGCGTGCTGGCCCAAAGCTGCCGCCAGGGCCATAAAGAATAGCACAAATCAAGACCATGCCTTGAAAGGCACGGCTACACAGCGAAGACGCTCAAAAGTACCGCTTCTGCATCGGCAGACCCGGAGGGCGCGGCACTAAGAATAACGCGCATCACGGACGAACTCAGGCTCCCAAGAAGAGCCGCCCAGGAGAATACCATGTCAATCCAATTCAGAAATGCCGCCGCGCTTGCCCTGGCGTCCGGCCTGCTGGCAGCGCCCCTCGCGGCTCATGCGGCCCCCAAGCCCGCTGCACCAAAAGCCGCTGCGCCTGCGGTCCATGCCCTGACCAGCAGCGCCGACGATGTGACGCTGGACTTTGTCGGCGCGGACATCAACGATGTCCTCAAAGCCCTGGCGATGCAGACCCACACAAACATTGTGTCCGGCAACGATGTCAAAGGCCCGATTACCGTGTCGCTGGCCCATGTGTCGCTGGAAGAAGCGCTGGACCTTATCACCAAATTGTCCGGCTACCAGTATGCGAAAGTCGGGCGCACCTATCTCGTCGGCACGCCGGCGGCGATCCATGCCTTGACGGCAGCCGGCACGGCCCAGGAACCGCCTGTCACCGCCGTGATCTCGTTTACCTACGCCGACCCGGCGGGCCTGGTAGAAGCGCTCAAGCAGCTTTTGCCGAATTTGAAAGCGACCCCCGGCAAGTCCGCCGGCGCTCAGGGCGGCGGCGGCGTCATTGTCCTGACGGGCACGCCTGAAGACGTAGAATCGGCCCGGCGGCTGGTCGCCGACTCGGAGAACGCGATTTCCCGCAATGTCGCCACTTCCGTCACGCAGTTGTACAAAATCAAATATGCGTCCGCCGATGACCTGCAATCCGTGCTGAACCGGCTTGTTCCCAGCCTCATCACCACGCCCGCCCCGGTCATGGGAGTTGTGCCGCCTGCACCGACCACGGCAGACTCCGGCGGCGTCACCGCCACGACAACCTCCTACGGCGCGGCGGCCTCCGGCACCGGCGGCACGACCACGGCGGTCACCGCCAACCTGCCGGTAAAAGCGACCACGACGGCCCTGCTGCTGACCGGCTCACCGCTGGACATCAGCCGCGCTTTGCAGGTGCTTGCGACGGTGGACATGCGCCCGATCCAAATTAACTATGAAGCCAAAGTCATCGAAACCAGCGCCGTGAACGATGACCAGCTCGGCCTGACTTATGACTTCAGCGGCACGCACACCACCATCGGCGAGCTGCTTCAGCCGGGCGAGACGAACGCTTCCAATCCAATCATTGCGGAATATCCCGGCAAAATCTTGAAGGGGCTGACTGTGGGCCGGACCCCGATTACAAGCCTTGCAACGGTCCAGCTCAACGCCCTGTTTAACGACCAAAGCACCAAGATTTTGGCGTCGCCGAACATCTCCGCGATTGACGGCCAGCCCGCCGCCACATTTGTCGGCGACACGGTCAGCTACATTTCGTCGGTCACGCAGTCGGCGACGGGCCAGAACATCACGACCAGCACGGTAAACGCCGGCATCAAGCTGTATGTGACGGGCAAAGCCAACAACGACGGTTATATCACGATGAACGTCCACCCGGAAGTGTCCCTAGTCACACTCAGTACGCCCGCTGCGGGCGGCGTCCAGACGCCGGACATCCGGGTGCGCGAAGCCACGACTACGGTGCGGGTCCACGACGGCGACACGCTGGTCATCAGCGGCCTGATTAACGACCAAGACATCAAAACCATCCAAAAAGTGCCGTTTTTAGGCGACATTCCGTTTTTCGGCCAGTTGTTCCGCAACAGCCATGTCCAGCACACGCACGACCAGGTGATGATTTTCATCAAAGTCAGCATCCAAAAAGACGCGGCGTAAGCCTTCATGCCTGGCACTGGCCTAGCCGGTCTAGCGCAGCAAAGAAAGTCCCTCCGGTACTGCGCTATCCTCAGTCCCGAAGGGACTTTCTGTCTTTGACCAGCCCGGCACTTTTAGTGCCGGGAACGTGCCTAAAGAACCCTCCTCCAAAACCCGATAGTTAAGGCAGGGATATACTCCCTGCCTTTTTCTTTGTTATTTTCTTGTTAGATTTATCCTCTCGCTCGCTCTCAGGAAAGCGTTATGCAGTCAACAGCAGCCATTACCGACATTTTCGTCACCAGCGGCCTTGTTTCCGAAGAGCAGCTCACGCAGGCGATGGAAAAACAGCATCAGCTTAAAACTCAAGAGCCGGTCGGAGACCTGCTGGTTTCCATGGGCCTGATCACCGAGCGGGACCGGGTGCGCTGCCTGGGCGAGCAATGGGGCGTGCCGTACTGCGACCTCACGGAAATCCAAATTCCCGAAGACGTAATTTCGGTGGTCACGCAGGAGCTGGCCCGGCGGTTCAAGGTGGTACCCATCGAGCGCGGCGAGAAAAAGCTGACGCTGGCGATGAAGAACCCGCTGGACATCTTTGCCATTGACGAGATTCGGCTTATCACCGGCAAAGAAGTCGAGCCGGTCATTGCCACCGAAGAAGACATCATCAATGCCATTTCGGCCAATTACCGCACGGAAGTCAATGTCACGGAAGCCGTCGCGGGCGTCATGCGGGATTTAGATGAAGCGACGCTGACCATCACGGCGGACAACGGGGGCGGCGACGACAACATCACCATCGACCAGCTTAAGGAACTGTCCGGCGAAGCGCCCGTCGTGCGCCTGTCCAACATGATCATCTCGCGCGGCATCACCGACAAAGCCTCGGACATCCATATCGAGCCGGGCAAAGACGGCCTGCGAATCCGCTACCGCGTGGACGGCATTTTGTCGGACGGCATGACGCTCCCAAAGAAAGCCCAGGCGGCGGTCACGTCGCGCATCAAGATCATGGCAGACATGGACATCTCCGAAAAACGCGCCCCGCAGGACGGGCGCATCTCGGCGACGGTGGAAGGCAAGCCGTATGACTTCCGCGTGTCTACCCTGCCGGCGGTCTACGGCGAGAAGATCGTCATGCGCGTCTTGGACAAGTCCAACATCTCGGTCGGCCTCCATAAGCTCGGCCTTCTGCCGTATACGTTTGAGATGTTCGAGTCGATGATCCAGCGCACTTACGGCATTATTCTTGTGACGGGGCCGACAGGGAGCGGCAAGTCTACGACGCTGTACTCGGTGCTTGCCAAGCTGAACTCGGGCGAGAAGAACATCTTGACCATTGAAGACCCGGTTGAGTATGAGCTGTCCGGAATTACCCAAAGCATGGTCAACAACCGGGCCGGCATGACCTTTGCCGCCGGCCTGCGCTCTATGCTGCGCCAGGACCCGAACATCATCATGGTGGGCGAAATGCGCGACCAGGAAACCGCCATGATCGCCATTGAAGCCGCGCTGACCGGCCACTTGGTCCTATCTACGCTTCATACCAACGATGCGCCCGGCGCTGTGGCGCGTCTTTTAGACATGGGCGTCGAAAGCTTTCTTATTGCGTCGTCCATCGCCGGCGTGCTGGCCCAGCGGCTTCTGCGGACCGTCTGTATCAAGTGCAAGGAGCCGTATTCACCGCCCAAAGACGCCATCAAGCGCCTCGGCATGAACCTAGACATTCTGGACAAAAGCGAAGTGACATTCTACCGGGGGCGGGGCTGCGACACCTGCAAAGGCACCGGCTACAAAGGCCGCGTCGGCGTGTACGAGCTGATGCCCGTCACCGACAAAGTCCGCGAGCTGATTCTGGCCCGCGCGTCGTCATATGCCATCCGCGAGGCCGCCGTGGAAGCAGGAATGCGAACACTCAAAGATGACGCGATGGAAAAGATTTTGCTCGGCATGACGACTTTGGAAGAGTCGCTCCGCGTGATTTACGCGGGGTAGAGGAAACCAGAAAAAAACGAGTAGTTGAAAACTACTATGCCTTTGGCATTACTTCGTATCTGCTAGGAGAAGCACTTTTCGAGTGGAGGATGTCAACATGAGATTTTTTCTTTGTCGTTTGTAGGACGCCTCACCTAGCGAGTAGTTTTCAACTACTCGATCATTGTTTACTCAACCATTGTTATTGTCGGATTGGCGCGGCAGCCAAGCTATGAAAACCATGACAGCAGCCATCGCAGAAAAATTAGACCAGCAGAGCCTGGAAGAGATACTTTCGGGCGACAGCGATTTTGCGGCATTGCCTCAAACCGTCATGCGCGTCATTGACCTGACGGCGGACCCGAAAGCGACGGCGGCGGATTTGGAGCGCGTCATTGGGATAGATCAAGCGCTGGCGGCGCGGCTCTTGACCCTCGCAAACTCATCGTACTACGGCCTGCCCCGGCGCATCTCCAGCCTGCGCGAAGCCGTCGTGTTTTTAGGCTTCAAGACGCTTCGCAACATGGCGCTGACCATCACCACATTCAACATTTTTTTGGGACGCTCCGACACGGATTCTCTGGTTCGGCGGGCGGTCTGGCGGCACTCGGTAGACACGGCCCAGTGCGCCAAAGCCGTGACCAGCCTGCTGCCGCCGGCAGTCCAGGAAGAAATCGGCGTCGACCAAGTTTATACCTGCGCCCTGCTGCATGACATCGGCAAGATGGCGCTGGACCGCAGCCGCCATGCGCTCTTTGCTGCCCTGGTCGCGATGGCCGAAGACAAAGGCGTGCGCTACTGGCAGATTGAAGCGCAGGCGCTGCCGTTCCCGCACGCCCCTCTCGGCGCAGCGCTGGCCGCCCGCTGGAACCTGCCGCCGATGCTCTGCGAAGCGATTGGCTGCCACCACACGCCCAGGGCGGCGGAGCTGAACCCGAAGCTGACGGCGTCCGTGTGCCTCGCCAACGAAATCGCCCACTTTTTGCAGGATGCGCCGTCCCAAACTGAGTTTGCTCTGCTGCAAGCCGCCTGCGCGGAGGCGGTCATCCCCCTGCGGGTCAGCGAGACCGGCCTGCACAGCATGGTGCGTGCCTGCCGGACGGAGCTGGACAAGGGCCTCAGCGGCATGGCGTTTTAAGCATAGATCAGGAAAAGCTTTTATGATTAACAACGAGGAAGATTTGCTGCCGCTCGGCAGCGTTGACATTCAGAACCTGCTCAACCAGACTCACACGAAGGAGAAAGGCCCGGCGCAGGAGAAAGGCCCGGCGCAGGACAGCCTCGCGCCTCCGAGCAGCATTTACCAAAGCGGGCCGGTGCCGTCGCCCTACGATACGCCGGACGACCTCGGCGACTTCTCGGCGCGGGTCGCGGAAACATTTGACAGCGTAGATTTGCTGATCGCCGCGCGGGCCGAGGCGGAGGAAGCGGAAGCCCGCGCCAAAGCGGCGGGCGAGACCCCGCTGCCGTTCGCCAAAGAAGGCCCCGGCAAAAACGGCGCGAAGTCCCGCGCCGCCGTAGACATCTCCGCCGGAACCGGCGGCAAGCTAAACGGCCTGCTTCAAAGTGTTTCGCCCGCAGGCACCGGAATGGAGCAGGAATCGCCTGCTCTCCTGAACATTTCCGGGAGCGATCTGTCGGCCCTCAGCGATGCGTCCGGCGTCCAGACCACCTTGTCCGCCCGTGACTTTCTGGATTCGATGGGCGACGAAGACTTTGACGAGAACGCTTCGCGCATTGTCGTCGGCGGGGAAGTGCGCGAGCTGACCGATGTTCACATTGACGAGCTGCTGCGCCTCACCGTGCAGTCGGGCGCGTCCGACCTGCATTTGTCGGTGGGCCTGCCGCCGATGGTCCGCAAGGACGGCAAGCTGGTCCCGCTGCCTTTTGAAAAGGCCGATGAGCGTTCCACGCAGCGGATTATCTATGATATTTTGAACGAGGAGCAGATCACAAAGTTTGAGCGCACGCATGAGCTGGACTTCTCGCACGGGGTTAAAGGGGCCGGGCGGTTCCGGTTCAACGTCTACCGCCAGCGGTCCTCAGTCGGCGGCGCGATGCGCGTCATCCCAAACGTCGTGCCGAGCATGGAGCAGCTTAAGCTGCCCCAAGTCTGCCGGTCGTTCACCCAGAAGCATTCGGGGCTGATTTTGGTGACCGGCCCGACGGGTTCCGGCAAGTCTACGACCATTGCGTCCTTGATTGACATTATCAACTCGGAGCGCGAGGCGCACATTCTGACCATTGAAGACCCCATTGAGTACCTGCACTCGCACAAGAAAAGCATGGTCAACCAGCGCGAGCTTGGCACGGACACCGACTCGTTCACCAACGCCCTGCGGGCGTCCCTGCGCGAAGACCCGGACGTGATCCTGGTCGGCGAGATGCGCGATTTGGAAACAATCGCCGCCGCCATTACGCTGGCTGAGACCGGGCATTTGGTATTTGCGACGCTTCATACGCGCTCGGCCCCGGCGACCATAGACCGCATTGTGGACGTATTCCCCGCCCATCAGCAGGAGCAGATACGCATTCAGCTCTCGACCAGCATTGAAGCGGTCGTCGCCCAGCAGCTTTTGCCGAAAATCGGCGGGGGCCGGGTCGCCGCCATTGAGATCATGGTCGCCACGTCCGCCCTGCGAAACCTCATCCGCGAAGGCAAATCGTACCAAATCTACTCGGTGATTGAGACCGGCCATCAGTACGGAATGCAGGCGATGGACCGCGTCTTGGCTGACCTGCACCGGGGCGGCACGGTGACATTCGACGAAGCCGCCTCCCGCGCCATTGACCGCGAAAACTTCCAGCGCCTCGTCAAAGGCTACTGACCTTCTCTGTCCTCTTTCCACCCCGTAGGGGCAGGGCTTGCCCCTGCCCTCTTTCTCCCCTTTTTCTTCTTCGCAAAATAGCAGCTCTTTCTCTTGACACTTTTAGTGCGCTGTGCTACAATAGCCTTATAATGCTCAACATTGAGCGTCCGCAGCCGCTTTCCTCTTGTGGCTGCACGACTGGCTACGGCTTTTGTGTGGAGGAAGTTATGTTCTCACTTTCTGCGCCCCGTCGTTCCTGCGCCCCGTCGTTCCTGCGCCCCGTCGTTCCTGCTGATGGTAGCTTTTGCCCCAAGCCTGCTTGCCGTGCCTTTGGCGGAGCCGGTTTGGGCGGACGCGCCTGCCTCCGCTCCTGACGTTCAGCGGCTATCCGGGTCGCCGGACACAAGCAGCGCCGTTCACCCCAACGTTTCCAATCCCCCCTACACGGTCACTTTGACCGGTCCGACTAAAGACAGCAGCGGGAACCTGGACATCTTGGTGGGACAACAATGCCAAGCCACCATCTCTCTTCCGCCCTTTGTATATGGAACGATGCTCACCTACCAGTGGAAGGTCAGCGGCACGACGTTCCAAAGTTGGACAGTGGTTTCCGACGGCAACAACCAGTCTCACACCACGGAAGTAGATGGCTACGGCAATTCCGCTGCTGGATCGCTCAGTTGGTACTGGAACGACAAGCAAAGTACATCTGAGACAGTTTCCTGTACGGTTACGGCAACCGCGCCTGCGGGTCAGACGAACACCAGCAATGGGGGTTCGGGGACGAAAAGCGTCTCTGTTTACCTGCCGGGATGGAATTGTACCGGAAATGGCGGCACTATGCAAATCAATACCTTGTGGGGCGGAGGAAACGGAACCGACTCATGCTTATATGCCGGTCCCATAGGTGACTCAGGCAGAGGAATGGAATGGAAGGCTACTGTTTCAGCCCCAACTGGGTGTCCTGCTCTTGGTGTAGGAGTTTTGGAGATGGTGCAAACGGAAACTCCTGACACTACTTACATATTGACAACAGGAGCCGGATACAAAAGATCGAATAATGGACAGCAGGGTTTGGACACTTCATACCCTTATGGGTGGCAGTCAGCACCGCCCTCTCCCCCAAGCTATGAAGGCGGCGATAGTCCAGGCATTGATTTGACTGCATTGTCCGCAGCCTCCGCGCAGTTGCAATATCAGTTCGTAGACACCCTAATGTTCGAGCCGCCGGGAAGCACTCAGTTTGTTCCTCTGGCGACTCTTCCCTGGTCAACCCCCGCAAGCTCTACGGCTCCGGTCAACCCTTCCGGCGTTACAAATTTCTCGACAAGCAACACTTTCCCATCATGGCCACAGAACGACGGGTATAACTGGTCTTATATACCTCAGTGACTAGCCGCGACCTTCTCAACAAACTTATGAAAAGATAGGGACAAACGATGAAAATTAGTATGAGCCTCTTAGTCATTGCAGCTTTACTGCCAGTTTCAGGTATCGCTTTGGCAGCCCCAGCCGTCAATCCTGCAACGGGAGACCATGTGACGGCACCCAATGGGACGCCCAGCCAGCAAAAGGAGAGGCAGGCAATAACCACCCAAGTTCTAGGTTTGATTGATGACGCGGATGCCGCTATGGACGTGGGCGATTTTGCCATTGCCGAGGCGGACGCCCGGCAGGCTGTAGCTCTAGATGTAGGCTGGGCTAAGGGTGAGGAACTGCTGGCAGCCTCGCTTTACGCGCAAGGCAAGATGCAGGAAGCTCTTGAAGTGTACAAAGCAATAGATGATTCCAATGGGGCATTTCCTCGAAACGAGTTACCCTACGCTCAATTGCTGCTTCAAACAGGGCAATGGAAACAGGCCGTCGCCGCCTACAACAAAGCCTTGCTCCTGCTCGATTTTGGAGACTTAGTGCGTGCCAACAGCAATTTCTCGCCGGATGTTCCGCAGCCGACAGAGCTTGCGGCGGCAATCCAAGTCGGTCTGGGCTTAACCATGAATGGTGGAGACTTCCACGGGACATACCAAGCCAGAACTCAACAAGCCATGAGCCATTTCCAGAAGGCTTTGGCATTAGAGCCAGACAATGCCCTTGTGAACTACTACTACGGCTATGGCTGGCAGAAGTTGAGCCCAACTGACCGGACAAAATTCAGGGACGCTCAACAAGCCAAAGCGGCCTTGCAGAAGGCTGTTAAAGTTGGCAATGCCAGCGTAAAGAAGGCGGCAAAGAAAGCACTGCGGCTCGCCATGAATTCTTGATCATTGCGGCGACACTTAAACATAAAGCCCGGTCTCAAACGAGGCTGGGCGGTTTCATGGTTACCGGGCTTCCACTGCGGCCTTGAAGCTGCGGTTGCGGATGGCGAGGAAGCGCAGCATGTAGCGTTTCAGAAAAAGAACGTCGGCGAGCCTGCCGAGGGGGCCGAGGGGCGAGGTCCATTCAAGGCGGTCGCGCATGAGGGTGGCCGGGCCCGCAGCCGTTTGGATTTCGGTGAACCGATGCTCGTGGCGCAGGCTCTGGAACGCGCCGGACAGGGACACGTCGGCAAATAGAACGGGGCGGTCCACTTCAGTGATCTGCGAGGAGAGCCGCTGCCGGACGCCGAGATGCACGGCCTCAAAGACCAGCACGTCGCCGAGTTCCGCCAGGCCGGTTGTCTTGTCGCCGACTAGGCGTTCCCGCGTGTGCGGCACGGTTCGGGTATGAAGCTCCAAGTCCCGGCAGAGGTCAAAGCAGCGCTCAATCGGGGCGTGGATCTCGGTTGCCAGCGTGATGACGGGCATAGCTTGGAATGCTTTCTAGGACGGGTGCGGGACCTGCGCGGTCAGCGCCGCCATCGCGTTTTCCAGCACGCTCCGAGTATAGGTGTCCGCTGCGTCGCTCTGCTTATCAGCTTCCGTAAGCAGCGCTTGAAGGAACGGGACGGCTTCGGCCATCTTAATGTCGGCGGCGGTCTGAGCGGCGACAAGCTGTAGCCAGCGGTCATTGGAACTCAAAAGGCGCAGAATAGCCCGGCGCAGGGTGGCGCTTTGGGCGGGGCCGAGCGTCTCGGACAGAGCGGCAATTTGGGTGTGCAAACCCCAGAACTCTTCCGCCCACGCCTGACGATTGAGGTGGGCGAAGGTGTCCCGCAGCTCGGCCAGCAGGTCGGCATCATCGCCGTTTTTAGCATCGCTGTCTTGGGGACGCGGGTGGAACACGGCCTCCAGCACGGCGGCGTCTACCAGGGGAGTGCGGAGCGCGGCCTGCTGCTTTTTCGTGCCGCGAAAGCGTCCCACGGTCCGGGCCAGAAAGTACATGGTCAGGGCAACGGCGCTGCGTTCCAGCCAAATGCCGTTCATGGCGTCGGCCCTTCTTGATTGCCTGTGCCGTAGAGGGCGTCGAACTCGGCCAGCCGCCGCTTCTGCATAAATGGGACCTGGGTACGGAACGCGAACGGGCTGGTATAGTTGTATTTGAGAATCATGTCGTTGGTTTCTTTGAGATGCCGGGCATAGGCTTCCCGCGCTTTGGCCCGCAGGGCGGGATAGTCGGGCGTGCCGCGCAGGTTCGGCTCGGCGGCTTCCCAGCGGGCCAGCGTTCCTTTCGCCAGCGCCCGCGACAGCTCAATGTCCTGTTCCAGCATCAGCCAGGGCGGGACGGCCCGGTTGTGCTTCAGCATCCGGTTGATCGCGCCCATGCCGGGCGGCTCAAAGGGATTAACGGACAAGTCTAAAGGCTCGCCCCGGCCCGGCAGATTGTCAAAAAGCCCTTCGTCAATTGCATCCTGTATTTTGCGCTCCGCGATGCCCGCAATCCAGTCCGGGTTGTCGCCTAAATCCTCCGCCGCTGCCATTCCAGTTCTCCCTCTGACTTATCTGCGCGTTATTTGTTTTCTAGGCTTTATTTGTTTTCTAGGCTTTATCTGCTTTCTAGGGGAATTGTACCCAAAGGGGTATACTCTCGGCAATGCGGATCGTGCTGCTTTTACCTATCCTTGTCTTCTTTGTTCTTGCTGCGGTGTCCCCGGCGGCAACCGCTCAAGCGCCGCTGACACTGGCGCAAGTGACCGCCCTTGCCGCGCAGGCCAGCCCGGCGCTTTCTGCGGCGCAGCTTGCCGTGGCCCAGGCCCAGGCCCGCGTCGGACAGGCCCAGGCCCAGCGGCATCTGCAAATCACGTTCAACAGCACCGCGTCTTTGTCCAATGCCAGCGTTTATCAGCCGCCGCCGAGTTATGAGACGTTCGGCACGTTCCAAAACACGCTGACCGTGCCGCTGCCGGTGGGAAAACGTCCGGGCCTTGCTGTGACGCAGGCCCAGGCGCAGCGCGGCGCGGCTTCGGCCCAGCTTGATTCGGCGCGTCTTGCCGTGGCCGCGCAGGCCGCCGCAGACTATTACGACCTGCTTCGCAAAGATGCCCTGCTGGCAGTGGCGCAGGAAACGCTCGCCGAAGACCAGCGGGCGCTCGGCGATGTCCAAAAGCGGGTTCAGGCCGGGGACGCCGCTCCGCTCGACGCCTTGCAGGCCCAGGTTCCGGTCGCTGCCGCCCAGGCCGCGCTGGAGGCGGCCGCAAACGATCAAGCCGTCGCCCTCGAAGCCTTAAACAGCCTGCTGGACCGCCCCTTAGACAGCCCACTGCTTCTCGCCGATGTCCCGCCGAACGCGCTGGTTCTGCCCTATACCCTGGACCAAGCCGAGGCGCTTGCGCTGGAGCGCAGCCCGGATTTACGCGCCGCCGCCGCAACTATTCAGGCCGACGAAGCCGCACTTGCCGCCGCCCGGCTGTACCGTGACCCAGCCCTGTCTTTGCAGGCGATTGACATTCGCAGCAAAGACGTGACAAGTTTTCGCTCGGAAGACACCGTGCAGGCCGCCGTCACGGTGCCGCTGTCCGACGGCGGCCTCGGCCGGGCGCAGGTCCAGGAAGCCCAGGCGGCTTTGGGCGGCGCAAAAGCGCAGGCCCAGGTCGTGCGGCGTCAAACACTCGCCGCCGTCAGCGCCGCTTATTTGACCGCCCAGAGCCGCCGGCGTCAGGTAGACGCCGCGCGAACGTCTCAGGATATCGCCCAGATCACCTACAACAAGACCACGCTCGGCTACCGCAGCGGCTTGTTCCCCCTGCTGCAAGTGCTGACTGCGCGGGCCGCCTTGACGCAGGCCCGCATTGCCTACACGCAGGCAGTCTACGATGCCGCCGCCGCATCCAGCGTGTCTGCCGCCTTCGCCGGGGCGACGCCTGCGGCCTCGCCTCCTGCACCGGCGGCTGCCCCTCCTGCCGGCGCGGCGGGAAGCGGTGCAAGCGGGACCAGCCCGGCAGGCGCAGGCACGCCGGGCAACAGCCCGTCGGGGACCAGCACGACCGGGACTAATCCCGGCGGGGCCGGAGCGGCAGGACGCGGCGGGCCGTAACTACGCGGCGGGCCGTAACTACGCGGCGGGCCGTAACTA
>CAXUBO010000092.1:12697-17568 GCA_964249345.1 uncultured Armatimonadales bacterium
CGGCGGGCCGTAACTACGCGGCGGGCCGTAACTACGCGGCGGGCCGTAACTACGCGGCGGGCCGTAACTACGCAGAAATGCAGGCAGGACAAGACACGGGATGCCGCAAGATACTTTTCAAGAAACATTATGACCCAACATCAACAGCGACCTGTTCTTCTCTTGCCGCTGACACTGGTTCCGCCCATCACAGCCCTGCTGGCTGCGGGCTGCGGGCATGGCAGCGCAAAAAAACCCGATGACGCCAAGCCGTTGCCGGCGCTTCAAGTGGCCGCCGCCGTGCGCGGGACACTTGAGAAACGCCTGCCCGTGACCGGAACCTTGCAGCCGCTGCCGGGGCAGGAAGCGACCCTCAGCCCGCCCGCCGCCGGCATCCTCAGCGCCCTGCGGGTGCGCTACGGGCAGGCCGTTTCGCGCGGACAAGTAGTTGCCCAGCTTTCCGTGAAGCCGCTGCTTGGACAAATCGAGCAGGCCCAGGCCACCGTCGGCCAGAACCAGGTCCAGGTGCAGCAGGCCCAGGCAAACGCCGTGCAGCAGCAGGCGCAGACCCGGACGGCGATTTTGCAGGCCCAGGCCGCCCTGCGGAACGCCGAAGCGGCTGTGACCGGGGCGCAGGCGACTCTGACCGGCACCGTTGCCGCTGAACGAAACGCCCAGCAGAGTTTGACTCGCGAGCAGGCGCTGTTCGCCGACGGATTAGTCCCGCAGAAGGATGTGGAAGCAGCGCAGCTTGCCCTGCGGACAGCGACCGCCACGCGGCAGGCCCAGGAGGAAACAGTGGCCGGGCAGCGCCAGACGGTGGCCGGGCAGCAGGCCGCCGCCGCCGCCGCCCGCGCCGCCGCCTTGCAGGACGTAGTCAAGCGTCAAGACGTGTTAGTCGCCCGGCAGCAGCTTCGGAACGCCGAAGGCGCTCTTGCGACGGCCCGTGCCCAGCGGGCGCTCTACACGCTCCGCGCCCCGGTCACGGGGCAGGTCACTTCGGTCGGCGCGACTGTCGGCGAAACGGTAGATACCGGCACCAAGATTGCCGTGCTGGCGAACCTCAATCGCCTTCAGCTTGTGATCAGCCTGCCGACGGACTCGGTCGCGCGGGTGCATCCGGGGCAGGCGCTGACGTTCACCGTGGACAGCCTGCCGGGGCGCGTCTTTCAGTCGCATATCAGCACGATTGCCCAGGGCGTGGACACGGCCACCGGCACAGTCCCGGCGCTGGCCGTTGTCTCAAATCCCAACCAACTGCTGCGCGATGACACGCTGGCTCGCGTGCAGATCGTCACCGAACGCCGCACTAACACTTTGATCGTGCCGCGCGGGGCCGTGCTGGCCGATCCCGATACTGGAAAGCCCAGCGTTGTGACCGTCGGCGCGGACAGCATCGCGCACGTCGTCCCGGTCAAGACCGGGCTGTCCGTAGGCAGCAGTACCGAGGTACTGTCAGGCATCAGCGCCGGCGACCAAGTCGCCGTATCCAGCCAGTACGGCCTGCCCGACGGGACCAAAGTGCAGGTATCGCATGGACAATAACGCCCAAGAAGCCAAAGGACTCCCCCAACCCCCCATCACTCTGACGCCCCCGTTATTGGGAACGAAGGGGCTGAGCGGCTGGGTGCAGCGCTACCGCAAAGCCATCTTGCTGCTGGTCGTCGTGCTGTGTTTGGGCGGAGGGTATGCGTCCCAGTCCCTGCCCGTCGCCATCTTCCCGGACCTTGCCGCGCCGCGCATCATTGTCACGGCGGATGCCGGGAACACGCCGATCCCGACCGTGCTGGCAAACATCACGCGGCCCTTAGAAAATGCCGTGGCAGGCGTTCCCAACGTCACCAAAGTCGGCTCACTCACCCAGCGCGGCGGGGATGAGCTGGACGTGAACTTCAACTGGGGTACGGACATGCAGTCCACGCTTCAGCAGGTGCAGGCCCGCATCGCCCAGCTTCAGGCGTCCCTGCCTGCCGGAACCAATGTCACCGCCGAGCGGCTGAATCCGTCCGTGTTCCCGGTCATGGGCTACAGCCTGTACTCCCAAACAGTCAGCCCGCAGGAGCTGCGCCGGCTGGCGCTGTATACCCTGCGCCCGCGCCTGCTGCAAGTTCCCGGCGTCCGCGAAATCGCCGTGCAGGGCGGCGACACGCCGGACTTTTTGGTCCAGCTTGACCCAACGGCCCTGCTGGCGCGGGGGGTCAGCGTTCAGGATGTCGAGGCGGCGCTTTCCAAAAACAACGAGGTCAACTCGGTCGGCTTTTACGACCAGTCGTTTTTGCGCTATCAGGTGCTGGTTTCCGGGCTGTTCCAAACGGCCAAAGACATTGGGAACGTCACGGTCGCCGTCAAGAACCGCGTTCCCGTGACTATCGGCGAGGTCGGCACGGTGACGCACGGCATCGAGCCGCACACGGTTGAAACCAGCGGCGACGGCCACCCCGCCGTGCTTCTGAGCATCATCAAGCAGCCGGATGGAAACACGGTGCAGGTCTCGGACGGCATCAAAAAAGCGCTGGAAGAAGCACGCTCCGTTCTGCCGCCCGGCATCACGATGACGAATTATTACGACCAGTCGGAGATTGTGGTCGGCTCCCAGCATTCCGTCCTTGAAGCGCTGATTTTAGGCGGCGCACTGGCTTTAATTGTCCTGATGCTGTTTCTCGGCAATCTGCGAACCGCCGCAATTGTCTTGATTATCCTGCCTTTGACCATTGTGATCGCGTTTGCGCTGATGAAGCTGCTTGGGCAGAGCATGAACATTATGACGCTGGGGGCGCTTGCAGTCGCGCTTGGCTTAGTGATTGACGACGGCATTGTGGTCGTTGAAAACATGTGGACCGAGATGGAAAGCGGCAAAGAACGCTCTGAAGCCATCGCCGCCGGCCTCAAAGCCATCACGCCCGCGATGGCCGGCTCGTCGCTGACGACAATGGCCGCGTTTTTGCCGCTGTGCTTCTTGAACGATTTGACGGGCCAGTTTTTTGGGCCGCTGGCGCTGGTGATGATCGCCACGCTGACCATCTCGCTGGCCCTGGCCCTGCTGCTGACGCCCATTCTCGCGGGCTGGCTGCTGCCGCAAAAGGCCGCAGCGCCTGACGGCACAAATGTCTTTGCCCGCGTGCTCGGCTTCTTTCCCAAGCAGTTTGACCGAATAGTCCGCGTTTATGCCCGCGTCCTGCGCTGGTGCCTGGCGCACCGCGCTGTGGTCCTTGCGCTGCTGCTGCCGGTCGGCATTGGGACATTTTTGCTGTATCAGCGCATTCCAACCGGCTTCTTCCCGGAGTTTGACGAAGGCGGGTTTATTTTAGATTACCAGCTTCCGGCAGGAACGTCGCTGGCGGAATCAAGCGCCGTCTCCGGTCAGATTGAGACCGTGCTGGCCCAGACGCCCGAAGTCGCCAATTGGTCCCGGCAGACCGGCGCACAGGCCGGCTTTGACATCACGACCCAGAACGTCGGCGACATGACGGTCCGGCTGAAATCCAGCCGCACACGGGACATCAATGCGGTCATGGACGACATTCGCACCCAAGTTACGGCAAAATATCCCGCCGCCGACGTAGACTTCCATCAAACTTTGCAGGACAACATCGGCGACATTGCGGGCAATCCGAACCCGGTTGAAATCAGAATCTTCGGCCCCGATCAAGCAGTTTTGGAAGACCTGGCGACCAAAGTGGACGCCGTCCTTGCCAAGCAGCCCTACATTGTCGGCGACCTCAGCGGCATCGTCCATTCCAGCCCTGAATCGGTGCTGAACGTCAACACGTCCGAAGCCCAGCGCTACGGCCTGACTGCCGACGACATCACGCAGGCCGTTCAAGCCGCCTTGCAGGGCGTCGAGCCGACCCAAATCCAGCAGGGCGAGCAGGCGGTCGGCGTCCGCGTTGTCCTGGCCCACCCCGGCGAGTCGCTCACACCTAATTTGCTGCCGAACATTGCCATCGCGTCCCCGGTCACCGGCGGCGATGTCCCCGTCAGCGCCGTTGCTTCGGTGGAAAGCGCACCGGGAGCGTCCCAAATCACGCGCGAGAACCAGCGCCAGATGATTTCCGTGACAGCGAGCTTAAACGGCAAAGACTTAGGCAGCGCGACGCAGGCCATTAAAGCCATTGTCAGCAAGCAGATTACTTTGCCGCCCGGCTACACGATTGAATACGGCGGCTTGTACGCCAGCCAGCAGCAGTCGTTCGCCGAGCTGGGCCAAACTCTGCTCGTTACCTTAATGCTTGTCTTCACGCTTTTGGTATTCCAGTTCCGGTCCCTTCGCCAGGCCGCCGCCCTGCTGCTCGCCGCCGTGTTGTCCCTGTTCGGCGTTTTGGCTGCCCTTTCGCTGACCAAAACGCCGCTGAACATTTCAAGCTTCACCGGCGCGATTATGATTATCGGCATCATCACTGAAAACGGCATTGTCTTGTTTGCGTTTTTCAACGGCTTGCGCTCGGAAGACCCGCACGGCAACTTGATCGCCCAAATCCAAAAAGCCGGAGAAGAGCGCCTGCGCCCCATCTTGATGACCACGATCGGGGCCATTCTCGCCCTCATGCCGCTGGCCCTCGGCCTCGGCGCAGGCGCGGCCCTGCAAAAACCCCTCGCCGTCGCCGTCATCGGTGGCCTGTCTGTTTCTACGCTGTTCACGCTGATCATCGCCCCCGTACTGTTCGTCGCTTTGGAAAGGCTGACGCGGCAATCTAAATAATCAGGTACACTAAAGCCAACCGCAGGAAGAGATGCTTGCACGGATGACGGAAACCGGCAGGCAGCGTCAAGCCCGCTGCTCTGAACATTCAGTATCACTTCACAAAGTAGCCCAAAATGAGACAAACGAACAACCTGCAAAAAATGGAGATCGAGAAAAAAATGGAGATCGAGAAAAAAATGGAGATCGAGAT
>CAXUBO010000093.1:0-6757 GCA_964249345.1 uncultured Armatimonadales bacterium
TACTCTCCAAAAATTGATCTGGAGGTACAACAACTCATTTATGAGATAAGTTCTATTGAGGTCATAGCTGATCGTATCAGACATATCCTCTCGTGTTTGGCTATCGTCTGATCCAGTCAGCAGCTTTTGTTGTGGTGCTGCGATTCGTCGTGGGTCATACTTGATTCGGTCTTGCGCTTCCGCAACATAAACACCAGAAGTGTAGAGTCTTTCTAAACTGGAATCTAGCTGATGACGCAACCTTTCAGCCCTCTCATGGTCTATCTTGTCCTTCTGTTCCATATCGCCGATCTGTTCATAAGCTGGAAGGGATGCAATTATTGTTTTGACTTGTTCCTCGGAGCGACGTTCTTTGTAAAATGCTATCCTATCCCAAAGCTGGAAGAAAGTGTCTTTGACGCACTCAATAGTTTTGCCATGACCGAGGAAGTCGAATGATTTGTCGCTGCCCGAGTCGCAACCTATGAGGCGCAGTTTGTCAGGCTTGTCCCCATTCACTTCGGCACAAACGTCGTACAGGATACTCACTGCTTCCAAAAGATGGGTAATTCGCCTCACGTCGGAGTATTCATGATCTTCTTCCACGACGATGACAGACAATGTCTCTGCGTCGCTGTATAATGGCTCACTTTTTCTCACTGCCTCGATGTGATTTGCATCAGTTTCAAGCATTGCTGCAATGCTAGGAAGAAATCCTTCGATAAATCTCACAGATTGAAAAAGCTGATTTATTAACATGGGGCCGTTGTCACTAGTGGCTGCTGCCCATGTAGATGGATTGGCAAGACCATCAAGGTTAAATATCTGCACAAGCTCGTGAGTAGCCGCTTCAAACCTGCTTGCCTTCAGTGAAAATATACTAAATGCTTGGAGAACATCTTCCATGTCAGGTGCCTTGCTTGATGTCTGTCTTTGCGCCGGCTGCAAGAAGCCCAACAGCGCATTTCTCATATCACTTTCAGTTAGAGCTTCGGTGAGTTGACTGACAGCTCTTATTAAGTCGCTACGACGCATCCGTTACTTCCTTAATCATTAGCATCACTAAGATCGACACTGATGATCTTACTCTCGAACACCGTCCAATTGTGCAACGCTTATTCATGGCAAACTGCATCGCTTGATGCGCGAGCCGTAGAAACACATCCAAGAAAAACAGCATGAAATCTTGCGAAAGAGATAAGACGAGAAGGTGTCTACAAATAAGAATTGAAGAGGAGAAAGAGGAATGGACAGTACAAGATTCGAACTTGTGACCCCTTCGATGTCAACGAAGTGCGCTACCACTGCGCCAACTGTCCACTGGAAACAGAGTATACTCAAACGGGATGGGAATGTCAAGAGGGGCGCGGGGCGAATGCGAAAACTTGACAGCCTGTTTGTGGGCGTGGTATACTGCGTTGTTCTCTGCCCCTTCACGAAGCAGGCGGGAAAGCATTTTGGACGGCAGGGGGGTGGATAAAAATGACCCAGATTCAGGTTCGGCCTAACGAATCGCTTGACAGCGCGTTGAAGCGCTTCAAAAAGCAGCTTCAGCAGACCGGCATCTTGAAAGAAGCGCGGGAGCATGAGCATTACGAAAAGCCGAGCGACAAAAACCGCAAGGCGAAAGCCGCCGCCATTCGCAAGATGAAGCGCAATGAAGAAAAAGAAGGCTTGAACAAGTAGCCTTCCGGCAGAATTCGGACGCACGCTTTTCTCGTGACAGACACGGGCGTGCGTCTTCTCTGTTTCTTGCAGATTAGACTTCAAATTAGATTTTCGAGCAGTTAGCTCTGCCCTATGGCACGAGACCCTTTGGCTTTAACATCGTTCCAAAACTCCCTGGGCCGCCTTCCGCGCCGGCGCAAGCCGCGCACCAAAGAAGCGCGACGCGCCGGGCTGTCCGCGCGTCTCGCCCCCCTGCGGAACTGGCTCGCCCGCTGCGACTGGGGCCGCGTGGCGCTCCTGCTCGGCACGGTTGCCGTGCTGTCCGCGCTGCTGTCGCTTCACCTGCTGCCGGACAAAGTCGCGCTGCGGGCCGGCGAGATCAGCGCTCAGGACGTTCGCGCCTTTCGCACGGTGCGTTATTTGGACGACGGCGCGACCCTTTCCCTGCGGGCCGCCGCTGCGGAACAAGTGGAGCCGGTCTACTCCTCCGCCCACGCCGCGTCGGAAGCCGATGAAGCCATCACCGATGCTTACCAGCGCTTGCGGCGGGACCAAGTTGCCCGCATCGACCCCGTCCATGCGTCGGCAGACCTGCGCCGGGAAGTGGGCTTATTGGTAGACCCCATTGCTTTGGCCCCGCTGATTAGCCCCCGCGCCGGCGCGTACCATCTGGACCAAGCCGAGCGGCTGACCCACGAGGCCGTCCATGATGCGATGGACCGCGAAATCCGCGACGATCACCCCGGCGATCTGGCCGAAGCGCGGCAAGTGGTCGCCATAAAGCTGTCCGCGTCCCTCCTGCCTCGCACCCATGTTCCGGGCGTCCTTGCCATTGCCCGCGCCGTGGTGCAGCCGAACCGCCTGCTGGACAAAAATAAAACGGCGTCTGCCGTGGCGGGTGCGGAGCGGCTGGTTGCGCCGGTCTACAATCAGGTTTTTGCCGGGGACAGCGTCATCCGCACCGGCCAGATCGTGACGCCCGGAACCATCGCCAAGCTCCGCGCTTTGGGTCTGCAAAACCCGCGCCTGGACCCCGGCACGGTCGCAAGCATTGCGGGGCTGGTGGCCTTCATGGTCGGGCTGGTCTGCTTCTGGCTGGCACGGGACTACCCGCGCGTGTTCGCGTCCACCAAAACCCTGCTGCTGCTGTCTCTTTTGGTGACGCTGGGCGTGCTGGGTCTGCGCCTCGGCAGCGCCGTGCTGGGCGTGAGATTGTCTACGTCCCAGTTCGGCTATGTTGGGATGCTCTGGGTGGCGGCGACCGGAATGCTGATCGCGGCGCTGATCCAGCCGCGCGTCGCCATGCTGGTGACGGCTTTGCTTGCCGCCCAGTCGGGGCTTGTGCTGGGGAACGACCTGCGCTTCTCCATCTTAACTTTGGTGTCTACCTGGGTCGCGATTTATGCCGTTTCCGACCTGCGAAGCCGCAGCGATGTCCTGCGGGCGGGCGGGATTCTGTGCGCGGCCAATGTTGTGCTGAGCCTTTTAGTGGGCCAGATTCAAGGGGACACGCGCCCGGACATGAGCCAGTCGCTGATCTGGGCCTTCTTCTCCGGCCTTCTGTCCGTGGCCGTGTTCGGCGTCAGCGCCGCTTTGTTTGAGAGAGTGTTCGGCATCACGACGCCGCTGGGGCTTTTGGAGCTGTCCGACCCGAACCGGCCGCTGCTTCGGCGCTTTTGCGAGATCGCCCCCGGCACTTACACGCATTCCATTTTGGTCGGCAATCTGGCAGTCACAGCCGCCGAAGCTATCGGCGCGGACGCGCTTTTGTGCCGCGTCGGGGCTTTGTACCATGACCTCGGCAAGATGCAGCGGGCGCAGTTCTTTGTGGAAAACCAGGCCGGCGGCGACAACGCCCATGAGCGCCTCAACCCGTCGCTTTCCGCCCTCGTCGTCACCGCCCATGTCCGCGAGGGCTTAGAAATCGCCGAGCAGGAAAAGCTGCCGCCCATTATCAAGTCGTTTATTACCGAGCATCACGGCACGAGTCTCATCCGCTACTTCTACCATCAGCAGTGTGCCGGAGATGACTGTGAGGCTGCGCCGGTCCTGGAGCAGCAGTTCCGCTACGGCGGCCCGAAGCCGCAGAGCCGGGAAACCGCCATTTTGATGCTGGCGGACAGTGTGGAAGCGGCGTCGCGCACTTTGGAGCGTCCGACATTAAGCCGCATTGAAGATTTAACGACAAAAATTATTGACGGCCATCTGGCCGACGGCCAGCTTGACGAGTGCGATCTGACCCAGCGCGACCTGCGCGGCATCCGCGAAGCGTTTGTGCGCTTGCTGTCGGGAATGCTGCACTCGCGCATTGACTACCCGGAAATGCTGAAAGAGCCTGTCCGAAAGCCTGCCGACCTCGCCCTGCCGACACCGCAGACCAATGCCACTCTTGATCCAATTCCAGACCGAAATTCAATTCCAGACCGAATTGCCTCTGAACGCCCAAGCGATCTTGACCGGCCCGCTGGCGGCTCTCTTGCGGCATGAATGCGTCTCAAATGACCCGGAAATCAGCGTCGTTTTCTGCGATGACCCGTTCATCCAGGCCCTGAACGCCGAGTATCGGGGCAAGGACAGCGCCACGGATGTTCTTTCATTCGCCCAAGAAGACCCGCAGACGCTCGGCGACATCGTGATCTCCGTCCCGACAGCCGCCCGTCAGGCGGACGCCGCCGGCTGGTCTTTGGAAAGTGAAATCGCCCTGCTCGCCGTCCACGGCCTTTTGCACCTGCTCGGCCACGATGACGAAACCGAGAGGGGCGCGTGGGACATGCAGCGCCGCACCGAAGCCGCGCTGACCGAGGCGGCAATAGCCATTCCTGAACGCGGCACGCACCCCTTTTTTGTGGAAGAGCCGGCCGAAGCGCGTGGAACCGAAGTTCTACGCGCTTGATGGCTATCTTAGTCAGTCAGCCATCTATGCGCCAAGTACCCAGGCCGAAAAACCATCTGGACTCGTTCCGCTATGCCGTGGAAGGCATTGTCCATGCGTTCCGCACCCAGAAGCACATGCGGTTCCACTTCTTTACCGTGGTGCTGGTGCTGCTGATTGGGCTGCTCCTGCGGCTGTCGCGGGTAGAGATGGCCGTGCTGTTTTTGGCCGTCTCCGGCGTCCTGGTCGCCGAGATGATGAACACGGCGATTGAAAGCGTCGTGGACATGGTGACGCAGACGTATCACCCGCTGGCAAAGCTCGCCAAAGACATTGCGGCAGGCGGTGTGCTAATCGCAAGCATCACGGCGGCGGTTGTCGGCGGGATTTTGTTTTTCGGGTCCAACAAGCTCGCCCAGCTTCATTTGGAAATCAAGCATGACCCGCTGCCGGTGACGGTAATCGTGACGGTCGTTGTGCTGGTCCTCATCATCGTGCTGATTTCCAAAGTGCTGGGCCAAAAGGGGTCGATTTTGTCCGGCGGGATTGTCAGCGGACATGCCGCCGTGTCGTTTTTTCTCGCATCCACACTGATCTACCGGGCAATGGATTACTTTACAGGAATCTTAGCCCTGCTGCTGGCGTTTCTGGTGGCCCAAAGCCGGGTAGAGGGAAAAATACACACGCTTCAGGAAGTGATCATCGGCGGCCTGCTGGGCGTGCTGTTCACCTGCGGCATCTACTTCGTGCATATCTTTCCGGCGCATTGATCTGGTATTGATCTGATATTAATCTGATATTAATCTGATATTAATCTGATATGGAACCTTCCCATAGTTACGCCTTCCTTGCCCTGCTGCTGCTGACTGGGCTGAATGCGTTCTTTACGCTGGCGGAAATCGCGCTGAACACGGTTCGCAACGCCCGGCTTCAGGACCTGATTGAAGAAGGCGGGGAAGACGCGGACGCGGCGGGCAGCGCCCAGCTTCTTTTGCGCCAGCCGACGCGCGTTGTCGCAACCGTGCAGGTCGGCATCAATTTGGCCTCTTTTGGCGTGGCGGCGATTGCCGCGTCTGTGCTGGCCCCAGGCTGGGCTATCTATCTGCCGCCGAGGCTGACGCATCACCCGGTCCGGGTGATGACGGTCTTGCTCACCCTGCTGAGTGCGCTGCTGACGATTGTGGTCGGCGAGATTGTGCCGCGCTCCATTGCGCTGCGCCGGCCCGGCGAGACGGCCCTGCTGATTGCCCGGCCTTTGCGCTTCTTTATTGTCTTGTTTGCGCCCCTGGCGAAACTGGCGCTTGGCTTGTCCAATTTACTCGTGCGTCCGTTCGGCCTAGCCGCGACTTTTGCCGCGCCGATGATTACCGAAGAAGAGCTGCGGGCAATGGTAGAAGCCAGCGCTCAGTCAGGCGCGATTGAAGAAGACGAAAAAGAGATCATTCGCAACGTCATCTCGTTCGGCGACACGGATGTTCGGCAGGTAATGACCCCGCGCATTGATGTCAAAGCGGTTGACGCAGGCGCGGGTTTGCCGGCCCTTTTAAATCTTATTGTTGAAAGCGGCCACTCGCGCATTCCCGTTTATGAGAACAGCGTGGACACGATTGTCGGCATTGTCCATGCCAAAGACCTGCTGCCGGCGCTGGCACGCGGCGAGCGGGAGCTGGACCTGCGCCCGCTGATGCGCCTGCCGCTGATCGTGCCGGAGAACCGGCGCATTGACGATCTGCTGGATGAGTTCCGCCGGTCCAGCGTCCAGCTTGCCATTATCCAGGATGAGTACGGCGGCACGGCGGGTCTCGTGACGGTGGAAGATTTGCTGGAAGAGCTGGTCGGGGAAATTCAAGACGAATATGACCAGGAAGACGCCCAGTTTCAGACCCTTGCGCCCGGCGTCTACCGCGTGGATGCCCGCATGGCGATTGACGACTTAAACGACCTGCTGGACTTAGACCTGCCGCACGAGGATTTTGACACCATCGGCGGCTTCGTCTTCGGTCAATTCGGCCGCCAGCCCGAAGCCGGGGAGTCGGTCCAGTACGAGAACCTAGATTTCACCGTGGAAAAGACCGATGGACGCCGAGTAGACGAAATCACGCTGAAAGTGGCAGCAAACGGAACCACGGCGGAAGAAGAACAAGGGCATAAAGAAACGAGGGTGTGAGGGAACGAGGGCATAAATGCCCTCGTTCCCTCACGCCCTCGTTCCTTCATACCTTTGTTCGCTCACACCTT
>CAXUBO010000093.1:6857-15124 GCA_964249345.1 uncultured Armatimonadales bacterium
ACCTTTGTTCGCTCACACCTTCTCCTAACGCACCACGCTAATCGCCTTGAAGGAAATAATTATGCTGGAACTCACGCAGGTCATCAGTGATATTCAGAAGATGGGCGCAGAGGCGCGGCACCGGGGCGACAAGACCGCCGGGCAGATGCGGACGGCGCTGACGCAGGCGCGGCTTGACCCGGACGCCTGGGCCGCGACGCGCCCGCAGCGGGAGTCTTTGCCGAAGCCGCCGTGGCTTGCCGCCGACTGCCGCGATGTCCCGCCGTCCTCTACAACCACTCTGCCGCCCGGTGTTCCGGCAGTCTACACGGCGCTCGCCACTGACGGCTCCCAGATTCCGTTAGACCGCCATGCCGTCGCGCCCTGTTACTTGATCAATGTCGGCCAAATCGCTCTGCACTACGGCACGGGCGAGCGGCCCCTGCTGGCATCCCAGGCGACGCTGCATTACCGAGACGAAGACTTGTACCAGACTGAGGGCGGGGGCGATCCGGTGCCGCTGTCCGATAAAATCATTGCCAACCGGCGTTTGCTTGCGGAAAGCGCGGCCCTAGCGCTGCTGATTGAGGCCCACAAAGACCGAAACGCGATTGCCCTGGTGGATGACCCGCTCCTTGTCTGGACGCCGCAGGGGGAGTCCGAAGCCGAGCAGCGGCGGATCATTGACGGCTTCTGCGAAATGCTGGCCGCCGGGCAGGCCTATAACACGCCGGTCGCCGGCTATGTCAGCCGCCCCGCGCACCGGGATGTGGTCGGCGCCCTGCGCCTGACCCTCTGCGAGCCGGGCTGCCCGCACGACGCCAAAGACCTTTGCACGGAGCTGGCGTCGCTGACGGACGTGCAGCTCTTTCAGCACCTGCTTCCCCATCCCGGCGATCGTTCGCCGGTCTTCGGCAGTCAGGCCCGCAGCCTGGACCTCTACCCAAGCGAGCAGCGCATCGCGTTCTTCTACCTCAACGCAGGATCGGAAATCGCTCGCGTTGAGGTGCCGCTGTGGGTGGCGGAAGATGCCGGCTTGACTGAGCGCGTCCATCGCCTCTGCTTTGACCAGGCCCGCAAGGGGCAGGGCTACCCGATTGCGCTGGCCGAAGCGCATGAGCGGGCGATTGTGCGCGGCCCGGAGCGTGATGCCTTTTTCCGTCTTGTCGAGAATGCGTTTGTCCGCGAGAACCTGCCCGCGCTGCAAACGCGCAAAGCGCTCTCCAAGCGCACGCGGGTTTTGTAGCAGACGGCAAAAGACCCGGCACTGAAAGTGCCGGGTCTTCTGCGGCTTTGCTAGATATGGCAGTGAGACAGGCCGCGCTTTTCCAAATACTGCTGATGGTAATCTTCGGCCACATAGAACGTCTGCGCCGGGACGATCTCGGTCACGATAGGCCGCTTGAAGCGCCCACTCTTATCCCAGGCGGCTTTAGACGCTTCTGCAATAGCCTTCTGCTCCGGCGAGTGGGTGAAGATCGCCGAGCGGTACTGAGTGCCGTGGTCCGGCCCCTGGTAATTTAGCGTCGTTGGGTTATGGTTCTCCCAAAACACGTTCAGCAGGGTCTCATACGTCACCTGCGCCGGGTCAAACTCCACTTCCACCACTTCCGCGTGGCCGGTGGTGTCGGTGCAGACATCCTTGTACGTCGGGTTCAGCAAAGTCCCGCCTTCATAGCCGACGGCTGTGGCCTGGACGCCCGGCACCTGCCGGAATGCGGCTTCTACGCCCCAAAAGCAGCCCGCGCCAAACGTCGCTTTCTCAAATTGCGCCATTTCATTTCTCCGTTTCGTCAACTCATACTGCTGATAAAACACCGAAATTATGTGTAAAAGTTCCGGGTTCAACCCGGCGATGTGCGGGTAAATCATCTTTGCAAAGATAAACTTATGCACCCATTCATAGGAGAACACCATGAGTCCCGAAGAAATCAAAACCCAAATCAAAGAGCATATGGAAGTTGTCGGCACCGACAGCAAGCATGTCGGCATCGTTGACCATTTAGACGGCGACCGGGTCAAGCTGACCCATCACGATTCCCAGGCCGGCGGCGAGCATCACTTCCTGCCTCAAACGGCCATCATGTCTATCGGCGAGTTTGTCACCCTGAACATGACCGCCGCCGAAGCCGAGTCCCAGTGGACCACTGAGTAGTGTTCCTGCCCTCAGTCAGCCGCCCCTGCTTTCCGAAAGGAAGCGGGGGCTTTTTGCTTTAGCCCGCGAAACAGAAACAAGCGAAGCAGGAATACCGGGCCAGCCTGTCGTATTGGTGGGCATGATGCCTGAGACATACGCGCCAGCCGCGCCGGACAACATTCGCGCTGTTATGGACACCCTGGCGGCGACCTACCACGGGCGCGGCGCGGTGGAGCTAGGCGATCCCTACCAAGTGCTGATCGCGACTATTATTTCCCAGCGCACCCGTGAAGAACAGACCACGGCGGTTTCCGCCCGCGTCTTCGGCGAGTATCCCAACGCCGCCGCCCTCGCCGCCGCCGCCGAGTCCGAGCTTTACGCTTTGCTCAGCGGCAGCGAGTACCGCGAAGAAAAAGCCCCGCGCCTTCTTGCCCTCGCCTCTATTTTAGTGGAGCGCTACGATGGCTTGGTGCCTGATGACCTCAATGCCTTACTTAGCCTGCCGGGCGTAGGCCGCAAGACCGCCAACTGCGTTCTGATCTATGCCTTCAACAAAGCGGCGATTTGTGTAGACACGCATTGTCATCGGATAACCAACCGCCTCGGCTGGGTGACAACTAAAACGCCCGATGCGACCGAGAAGGCGCTGGAGAAGATCATGCCGCAAGACCTCTGGGCCGGTTCCAACCGCCTCTTTTTGCAGCATGGCCGCGCCCTCTGCCTGCCGACAGTCCCGATCTGCTCCCGCTGCCCCGTGCGTCAGTGGTGCGCCTACGGGCAGGCTGCCGAGACGAAGAAGCGTTAAGGATACTCCTTCTTGTTATACACTGTGGACAGCTTGCGTGCTTACCATAAAGTTGTTGACACATATTGAAGTATTAGTCCAATAGCAATAGCTAATAATGTGCTGATAAGAGTTCCAATAATAACGTATTCTGTCAAGTCTCTGTTCTTGAACTGCCGAGAACGTATCAACCCTTTAGCCACAATGATAAGTCCAAGTGTTTCATCCTTGCCAGCAATAACAACAATAAGCAACAATAATCTTTCAATGTCGCCAATTAATCGGCCACGGTTGTACTCTTTTGAGTCAACTGGAATAAAAGGCACAGGTCTTAAAGTCTCGCCAAGTGATTGTGGTTTAGCTTCTTCTACTACGTCATCTTTTATTTTGGGAGATGCGCCAGAGGCATCAAGTATACCCCGGACTATACGGGTCCCGCCTTCCACTAGAAATATGGTTCCAGAAACCATTGCAAGAATAACGGCTGAACGGCGATCAGATAGAGGAACTCTAATCGTTGCATATAGATGTACATTACCTAGCACGATAATTGCAACACTCACCAGTAAGAAAACGAGATTGGCGATAACTTCAAGTTCAGCAAGACGGGCGAATTTGCTTTCTCTTTGTGCAAGAAAAATTCTCAAGTAAGATAAAGCTGAGGTCAATAGCAGAAAAACGACAGGCAGTAAAATACGCAGGAGCCAATGGGCCGCGGTCAAGCCAGGAAGTAATGCACAACAAATAGCAGTAATTGTTGCTTTAAGCGAAACTATTTTTTTAGGAGGTGCTAGCTTCGGCAGATTTTGTTTTGCAATATCTTTCTGCTCAGTTGGTTTATTAGAGGAGGTATAATTGCTGATCATCCAAAGCAGAATAGACTGAAACCACAATAGCACTTGATCATCGCTTGGTTTTGGAATAGTCCAAGATGGGAGAACGTCCATTTTAACCCCTCTCGGCCGTGTCAAAGTCTCGAAGCAGTGCTTGCCATCCCTGTGTACCTTCTCTGTAGGCTAACCATCCTGAAGTTCGCACAATTTGGTTGACAGCTTGTGGAGAAATGAAAAGTTCTTCAGCAACTTCAGATTGTTTAAGTCCATTGTGCAACAATGTTATAACCTGGCGTTGCCGTTTTGTCATGGAATGCCGATGGTGATACACAAGACGTGCAATCCCATTCAAAACCTGGTCTACAGTCGCTCCGAACCCGGAGAAACATCCTCCCATATGATTTTCGTGCTTGGCTTGATCAATAGCATAACGTGCATTGTGCCATACTGGTCCATCAGCACCAATAGCAAATTCTTGTAATGAAGTATCTAATGTTCCATAGCCAATACCAACTCTGATGTTACTATAGGTGAACAATGTTTCTAATCGCCAAATAATTTCAGGAATCTCACTGGCTTTGCATAGCAAACCTTGGAACTCATCTCCGACTGTAATTAGGAACTTTGCCAAGATTGCCTCAGAAAAATCAGCGTTTATGAGTGCTAACGTATTATATAACTCCTCTTGAGCTGCCTGTCGTTGATTGTGCAGTTGGCGGGACCGAACAATGTCACCAATTAGTGCTACGCATGGTCTAGTTGGTTTCATAATGTCCTGTGACGCTGCCCTAAAGTCGCTTTGTAAAAAGTTGCCGCATCAAGCTTCCAGTGTTGATTCCGGCAAAATCAACGCCCTGGGCTTGATTGTACCTTATGAAAACCACTTCTGTATTGTTTTAATGTAGCTATGGTCAAGATGACCAAACAAAGAAGCGGTAGTAATGGAAGCGTACCTCTATGAATTGTCTTATCAGCGATATGAACGCGGCAGACTGGCCGGAAGTGATGGATATTTATCAAAGCGGGTTATCTACTGGTTCCGCGACATTTGCTGATACCGTCACTCACTGCTGGCAGGAATGGGACGAAAAGCATCTGCCTCATTGCCGGCTGGTCACTCGTCGCCAAGATGAAGTTCTCGGCCAAGATAAAGTTCTCGGCTGGGCGGCACTGGCACCGGTTTCCACTCGTGCGGTCTATGCAGGGGTCGCCGAGGTGAGCATCTATGTTATGACCACGCACGCGGTCAGGGAATCGGCTACCTCCTTCTCTCGGCGCTCATCGCCGCTTCGGAAACAAATGGGATTTGGTCGCTTCAATCCAGCATATTTCCTGAGAACATGGCAAGCCTGCGCCTGCACTTCGCTCTTGGCTTTCGCGAAGTAGGACGACGGGAGCGTGTCGGCAAGATGAGCTACGGCCTATTTTCAGGAAAGTGGCGCGACACGTTGCTGCTTGAACGACGGAGCGCTACCGTTGGCATAATCTAAGCCAATGGCTTCTTATGCTTCCCCACTGTACGACATTGCTGCGATACTTGTCATGCGCCACGAACACTCTGCGAAATTCTCACGACATGAGAATTTACAAGAACTGCCAACATAATTAAAGCCGCTTCCTTGCTTTCCTGCCGCGCTGTGAGTTTATAATGCAGAAGGAACCAAGCATTTTCCTGTTGACAAGGAGAAAACAGTGAGCATTGAGCAGAAACAACTGGCGGGGAAAGTTGCGGTCGTCACTGGGGCAACTCGGAATGCGGGCCGGGGCATTGCCATTGAGCTTGGCATGGCCGGGGCAACCGTGTACTGCACCGGGCGCAGCATTCGCGGGAAGCCTTCCCCACTTAATCAACCGGAAACCATCGAAGAAACCGCTGAGATGGTTTCCTCTTCCGGCGGCAAAGGGATATGGGTCCAAGTGGACCATACAGTGATTGAAGAAGCTGACGCGCTTTTCGCCCGTGTCCTTCAAGAGCAAGGCAAAATTGACTTGCTGGTCAACGCTGTTTCCGGCGGGGGCGGTATCGAAACCTCATTCTTACAAAGCAGCCTAGAGATAGGTCTTCAGCAGATTGTACAAGGGGGCCATTCTCACATCATCGCCACCTACTTTGCCGCCCGCAGAATGGCCGAAGCAGGCCACGGACTGATTATCAGTATCAGTGACCAGGAATGGGACACGTTCTATGCAATGCAGAAGGCCCTGATCAACCGCGTTGCGCTCAGCGTCGCAGACGAGCTGCGCCCAAGCGGCGTCTCGGTCATCTCCCTGCATCCAGGCGCGTTCTTTCGCTGCTTCCAGATTATGACGGAAGACGCCTTGCAGGCCGCCGTAGCGCAGGACCCGTCGGTGACAGAGTGCCATACCCCGCGCCTCATTGGCCGTGCCGTGGCGGCGCTTGCGTCAGACCCCAATGTCCTTCAGAAGACAGGAACAGTAGTCAAGCTGCAAGACCTTGTTTACGAATATGATTTGACGGACATTGACGGACGGCAAACGGGAAAAATGTGGTAAATAGAGGCGTGTGCATCACGAACGCCCTGGAAGAAAACAACTTGGAACCTATTCATACCGGACGATTAATCGTTCGCCATTTTACTCAAACGGATTTGCCGGACCTTTTGGCCTATCAAACGCACCCGGACATGCAGAAATATGAGGCGATGGAGCCGAAGACCGAGGAGCAGGCGGCGCAGTTTCTGGCCCGGCAGGCAGACCTTGCGACCTGGGCGGGCGCGGGCTGGCTGGCGTTTGCCGTGTACCATCCCGGCGACGGCAAAGTGATCGGCGAAGTGGGCGTTTTTGTGGAAAAGGAGCCGAAAAGCGAAGGCAATATCGGCTGGATGCTGCACCCGGACTACCACGGGCAGGGGTACGCTGCCGAAGCGGCCCAGGTTCTGGTGCGTTATGCCTTTTGGGAGCGTAATCTGCACCGCCTGACGTCCGGGTGCGACGCCCGCAACGCGCCGTCCTGGAAGCTGATGGAGCGCCTCGGAATGCGGCGCGAGGGACATTTCCGGCAAAGCCGCCTCTTGCGCGGCGCGTGGCAGGATGAGTACCTGTATGCCCTGCTGCGCGAGGACTGGCTTAACCCAGAGGCAGCCACGCCCGCCGGTTGACCTGAAACGCAAGAAAGCCCCTGAAACGCAAGAAAGCCGCTGACTCAGTTGTCAGCGGCTTTCCAGACCGCAGCGGCTGCGGCTTGCCTGTGCTACCCTGTCACATGAAGCAGGGACAGCACGAAATGAAGGATTTGCGCCATCGGATTTGGATGGCAGGGCGGAAGCGGCTGCGGGTTGATCATGCCGCAGTAGCCGGCGTGGGCGCTCAGCAGGACCACAGCAGTTGTCACTGCCAGCACGGCAGTGTGTCGGACAAGCGTTTTCATAGCAAGGTCTCCTTTGTCAAGGTATACAGTGTTTTTGTATACTGGTTCGAGTGTACCGGCCAAAGCAAGACGCCGTTGTGACAGAACGCACAGCCGCCGTGTGAACTTTGTTATATGACTGGAAAAACAGGACTGAGAGAACAAACATGACTGACGAGACACGCCCGCCGGTTCCGCCTTTCACCGAAGAAACCGCCCGTCAAAAAGTCCGCGCCGCCGAGGACGGCTGGAACAGCCGCGACCCGGAGCGCGTGGCGCTTGCATACACCGAAGACAGCCGTTGGCGCAACCGGGCGGAGTTTCCGGCGGGGCGGGCGCAGATCATTGAGTTTTTAACGCGCAAATGGGCGCGGGAACTGGACTACCGGCTCATCAAAGAACTGTGGACGTTTGGCGGCAATCGCATCGCGGTTCGCTTTGCCTACGAGTGGCACGACGACGCCGGCCGCTGGCACCGCTCCTACGGCAACGAAAACTGGGAGTTCGCTCCAAGCGGCCTCATGGCTGTTCGCCATGCCTCCATCAACGACCTGCCGATTTCCGAAACCGAGCGCAAGTTCCACTGGCCGCTTGGACGCCGCCCCGACGGCCATCCCGGCTTAAGCGATCTGGGACTATGACTGCGAAGATTTTGCGTCATTCAAGGCTCTTGCGGAACATGTGGCTGGTCTTGGCAAGTGTGTAACCGATACTTTCGTAAAACTTGTGCGCGTCGGTGCGGTGCAGCCCGGAGCGCAGGCGCACTTCGGCATAACCGCGCTCCAGCGCCCAGGCTTCGGCCTGAGCCATAAGGGCGCGGCCCACGCCCTGCCGCCGTGCCTGCGTATCTACGACAAGCCCGCCGATTTCCGCAAAAGGGGCAGGGGACTCCAGCAGATGAACGCCGTAGACATGAACCCATCCGGCAGCTTGGCCGTCAATCTCGGCGACAAAAAAACTGTGGTCGGGGCTGCGCGAGATCATCGCAAGCCGCTCGGTGATAATGGCGGCAGAAATGGGGTAGCCAAGCTGTGCGCTGAGGAGCGAAACGGCTGGGGCATCGCCGGCAGTCATGGGGCGAGCATCTAAGGAGGGCGGCATGGATTCAGGAATCGCTTTCTTGGTTTTGCTTCTTCTTGGTTTTGCTTCTTCTTGGTTTTGCTTCTT
>CAXUBO010000093.1:15224-17509 GCA_964249345.1 uncultured Armatimonadales bacterium
TTCTTGGTTTTGCTTCTTCTTGGTTTTGCTTCTTCTTGGTTTTGCTTCTTACGGCGGGGCTGGAAGCCGGCGGGGATGCACTGCTCCGCACGGGGCTTGAGGCCAGGAACAGCGGGTCAAAGACTAGCGCTATTCGCGGCAGGAGCTGTCGTGCTGCTGGCGTATGGCTACGCCGTCAACGCGCCGCGCTGGGATTTCGGCAAGCTGCTGGGCATTTATGTTGTCTTCTTTTTTCGTCGTCGCTCAGGTAATTCTCTGGCTGGGCTTTGGCAGAAGCCGAGCCTGCCGGTTCTCGTCGGCGGCGCTTTTATTATCATTGGTGGATCAATAATTTCGCTGTGGCATCCGTAACGGCTTCCTAATGCCGCCCGAACAGGCTGACGGCGAGAACGAAAAAAGCGCAATATTCCGGCAGATTTGCCACCTGCAATCTCTCAAAGCAGGCCGCTGGCAGAAACGGTCGCGCCTATACACTTACTTTTTGCAAGAAGCCGGTAGGATTTCCGAAGGCAAGCGGCGAATCAGAGCGCAAACGAAAAAATAAGTACCCAAAGCGAAAAAACAAGTACCTAAAAGGAGGGCAGGCATGGCCCCATCCAAACTGGCCGGAAAAGCGGCCCCGCGTGAACTTTTCGTCAATGTCCCAAAGCTGATTTCGGCGTATTATACCTTGTCGCCGCACCCGGATGACCCGGCGCGGCTCGTCTCGTTCGGCACGTCCGGCCACCGAGGGTCGTCGCTCAAAAGCACGTTCAACGAAGCGCACGTCCTTGCCATCTGCCAGGCTATTGCGGAAGAAAGGCTGGCGGAAGGCACGCACGGCCCTTTGTTCCTGGGCATGGACACGCACGCGCTGTCCGAGCCGGCCCACCGGACCGCGCTGGAAGTCTTTGCGGCAAACGGCGTGGAAGTGCGCTACCAGACCGGCGGCGGCTACACGCCGACCCCCGCCGTCTCGTTTGCCATTCTCACGCATAATCAAGGCCGAACGTCTGCAATGGCGGACGGCGTGGTCGTTACGCCCTCTCATAATCCGCCGGATGACGGCGGCTTCAAGTACAACCCTCCCAGCGGCGGCCCTGCCGACACACGTTTAACCAAGCGCATTCAGGACCGGGCAAACGCGCTGCTGCGGGGCGGCCTTCAAGAAGTAAGGCGCGTGTCCTACGAAAAAGCCCTTGCCGCAGGCACCACGCAGGCGTATGACTTCGTGCATCCCTATGTCGCCGCGCTCGGTTTGGTTATAAACATGGAAGCCATCGCAAGCGCCGGGCTAAAGATCGGCGCAGACCCGCTTGGCGGTGCAAGCCTCGCCTACTGGGAGCCGATTGCCGAGGCTTACAAGCTCAACATTGACATCGTCACTTCTTACGTTGACCCGACGTTCGGCTTTATGACCGTGGACAAAGACGGCAAAATTCGTATGGACTGCTCCTCGCCGTTTGCGATGGCCTCGCTGATTGGCCTGAAAGACCGCTACGAAATCGCGTTCGGCAATGACCCCGACGCCGACCGGCACGGCATCGTCACGCCAAGCGTCGGTTTGATGAACCCGAACCACTATTTAGCCGTCGCGATCAATTACTTGTTTCAGAACCGGCCCGGCTGGAACCCCAATGCTGCTGTGGGCAAAACGCTCGTCTCCAGCGCCATGATTGACCGCGTCGCCGCGTCTCTTGGGCGCAGGCTTTCCGAAGTCCCCGTCGGCTTCAAGTGGTTTGTCGGCGGCCTGCTGTCCGGCGCTTATGGCTTCGGCGGCGAGGAAAGCGCCGGGGCGTCGTTTCTGCGTCAGGACGGCACGGTCTGGACCACCGACAAAGACGGCATTATCTTGAACCTCTTAGCCGCCGAGATCACGGCAAAAACGGGCCGCGACCCCGGCCTGCATTACCAGGACTTGGAAGCGAAGTTCGGCTCCCCGCTTTACGAGCGCACCGACGCGCCTGCCAACGCCGCGCAGCAGAAGATTTTGTCCAATCTTTCGCCTGACCAAGTTTCCGCCAGCGACCTCGCCGGCGACCCGATTACCGCAAAGCTGACCCGCGCTCCCGGCAATGATGCGCCCATCGGCGGCCTGAAAGTCACCACCCAAAACGGCTGGTTCGCTGCTCGTCCTTCGGGGACAGAGCCGGTCTACAAAATCTACGCCGAAAGCTTTGTGGACGCCGCCCATCTCAAGCGCATTCAGGAAGAAGCCCAGGCGATTGTGGGGAAGGCATTTGCGGAATAAGAAGTGCGTGGAACTGAAGTTCTACGCTATGGGGCGCAGACGCCTAGTCTCCACC
>CAXUBO010000094.1:0-7548 GCA_964249345.1 uncultured Armatimonadales bacterium
CCGTGGCTTTTCAACCCGTGGCTTATCCGCTGTCCTGCGCCAGACGCTCGGCGATCCTGGCGACATCAAGCGCCATTTGCGAAACCAAAGCGTCGAGGCCGCTGAACTTTTGTTCATCACGGACCTTGAAGCGGAAGTCTAAGGCGAAGGGCTGGCCGTACAAGTCGGCGCGGAAGTTGTCCATGAGAAAGGCTTCCACTTTGCGGCGATTGTCGGTGTCGGTGGTGGGGTTGGTGCCGACGCTGACGGCGGCGCGGACACGCTCGCCGGACGCAAGCAGCGCGTAGGCGGCGTAGACGCCGCTGCCGGGCAGAAGCTGGTTGGGCTGGGTCGGAACAAGGTTGGCTGTCGGATAGCCGAGCGTCCGGCCAAGCTGCTTGCCGGAGCCGACAGTTCCCTCAACGACGAAGGGATGCCCCAGCAAATCAATGGCGGCAGGCAGGTCGCCCGCAGAAACAAGGCCGCGTATCTGGGTGCTGGAAACGCGCTGGCCGCGAATAAGAATAGGCGGCACGACGGTGACGGTGAAGCCGCACTGTGCGCCTGCCCCAAGCAGCGTCGTGACGGTTCCGGCCCGCTGCCAGCCGTAGCGGAAGTCCGCGCCGACAAGAACGTGCCGCGCCCCCAAACGGCCTTCCAGAACGTCGGACACAAAGGCGTCCGGCGACAGCGAGGCAAACGCCTGGTCAAACCGAATAAACGCCACGGTTTCCACCCCGCCGTAGGCACCAATCAGCGCGGCCCGCTGAGGCAGCGAGGCGATATAAGGCGGCGAGTGCTCCGGCGCAAACAGCTCGCCGGGATGGATGTCAAAGGTCAGCGCCGCCGGCGTCAGCCCCTGCGACTGCGCTTCCCGAAGGGTCTGCTTTAAAATCTCCTGATGCCCCCGATGGACGCCATCAAAGACGCCAATCGCGACAACCGTGTCCCGCAGCGTCTCCGCCGCTGTTTGGAGTGGATGGATGATACGCATGGTCACTCTACGAATACTTTACACGAATACTTTAAACGGGCGCAGATGTTCCCCGTCGGCCCGGCCCAGGGCGATCAAGCCGCCTTGCGCGTCCAAAATCCGGGCGACGGTCCCCGGCGGCAGAGCGGACGGCAGGGCGCGGCCCGATTTGATGTCGTTCCATTCGGCCTGGGTCGCGGCGGCCTGCGCCGGCCAGTGCGCGAGCGCATCCGAGGAGGACACCAGCAGGCCCGGCAGGGTTTCAGGCGTCAGTGCGTCAAGCGGCGTCGCGGCATCCGCCGTGAATACGCCGACGCGGGTACGCCGCAGCGACGCCATGTGTCCCCCCACCCCAAGCGCCGCGCCGAGGTCCGCGCAGAGCGTTCGGATGTACGTTCCCTTGCCGCAAGAAACATCAAGCGCCGCTTGCGCGAGAGCGCCGGGCGTGAAGCTTTCCAGCGAAATGGCGTCAATGCGAATGGTCCGCGCCGCGCGTTCTACCGTGATGCCCGCGCGGGCGAGCTCGTACAGCCGCTTGCCTTCGTGATGCACCGCGCTGACCATCGGCGGGATTTGCTGGATGTCGCCGAGGAAACGCGGCAGCAGCGCGGCCAGATCGGCTTCGGTAATCGCCGACGCATCGGCTTCCGTCAAGACTTCGCCCGACGCATCTTCCGTGGCCGTCGCTTGGCCGAGCGCCAGCACGGCTTGGTATTCTTTGCCTTCGTCCGCTAAATAATCCGAGAGCCGCGTCGCCTGCCCCAAACAAACGAGGAGAACGCCGGTGGCATCGGGGTCTAATGTCCCGGCGTGGCCGACGCGCTTCAACTGTGCGGCACGCCGCACCCGGCTGACTGCGTCGTGCGAGGTCATTCCCGCAGGCTTGTCAATGTTTAAAATGCCGTTCGTCAGAATGCCGTTCATGCGGCGGCTCCCGCCCTGTATACCCCGTTTTGGCGGCGCACTTTGATCGGCTCGCCGAACAGCGCCGACAGATAATCCGAAGTCAGCACATCTTGTGTGAGTCCGTCGCCAAACACTTTGCCGCTTTTCAGAAGCACGGTGCGCCCCATTTCGGGAAGTATTTCTTCGGCATGATGCGTCACCAGAATAATCGTTTTGCCGGCCCGCGCGATCCCGCGCAGCGTTTCCAAAAACCGCCGCCGGGCCGACAAATCCAGGCCCGCAGCCGGCTCATCCAGCAGCAGCGCCGCAGGGTCCGGCGCAAGGGCGCGGGCGATCAGCACCCGCCGGGCTTCGCCGGTGGAAAGATGGGCCATCGGCTTGTCGGCAAAAGGCTCCGCCTGCGCCAGCCTCAGCGCGGCCTGCGCCCGGTCCTTCATTTCTGCCGTGACCCGGTGGTGCGCGGCGACGCCGCGCGACGCGAAGAACCCGGACTGCACGGCTTCCCGCCCGGTCAGCATCTCGCCGCTCGCGAAGCTTTGATGCTCGTCCGCCGAGACAATGCCAAGCTGGGAGCGGAGCGCGAACACATCCCAGCGGGATTGTCCAAAGATCGTCACAACCGGCTCGCCGTCCGGCCTCGCGAGCGGGTAGTGCCGGCGCGTGATGAGCTTAATCAAGGACGATTTCCCGGAGCCGTTCGGTCCGAAAATAGCCGTATGCTGCCCCGCAGCGATTTCCAGATGCAGGTCATCTAAAACGCGCGTCCCGTTTTTGACGACCGTGGCCCCATGAATTTTCAGCAGCGGCTCGGAAGTCGGCATAAAGGCAGTATACCCGGAGCAGATGAGGTTCTGCTCCGGGAACCCAACCCTGCCTCCTCCGTGTTCCCCCACCGGAGACCCAGTCTTTACCCAGCCCAACCGATTTCAATGGAGACCACCATGACCCACATTCTGCACGTCAACGCCAGCCCGCGCGGCGAAGGCTCTCAGTCCCGCCTTGTCTCAAACGAGCTTGTCCAAGCCCTGACCGCCGCCCATCCCGATGTCACCGTGACCGACCGCGACCTGGGCCGCCAGGACATCCCGTTCGTCACCGAAGCGTTCATCGGCGCCATGTACACGCCTGCCGAGGCCCGCACCCCCGAACAAAAAGCCTTGCTGACGCTCTCCGATGAGATGATCGCCGAACTGAAAGCCGCCGACGTGTATGTGTTCGGCGTTCCCATGTATAACTTCGGCGTTCCCGCTGTCTTCAAGGCGTACATTGACTACGTCGCCCGCGCAGGCGAGACGTTCAATCCCGCCACTTACGAGGGCCTCTTGAAGAACAAGAAGGCGTATGTGGTGTCGGCGCACGGCGGGGCGGGCTACGGCCCCGGCCAGGAGCGGGAGTCCTTGAACCAGCTTGTGCCGACGCTGCGGGGCGTTTTGGGCTTTCTGGGGGTGACGGATGTGGAGTTTATCAGCGTGGAAGGCACGTCTGCGCCGCAAGAAAAGCGTGCGCCGGTCCTGGCTGCCGCCCGCGAAAAAATCAAGCAGATTGCCGCCGCGTAGAGGAATTCATTCCCTCGCTTCCTTTCTCTCATCTGCCCTGAATACTCATGAGGAGAACCCATATATGACCGCAGACACAAAAGTCGCCCTGATTACGGGCGCAAACAAAGGCATCGGTCTGGAAATCGCACGGCAGCTTGGCAAGCAGGGCATTACGGTCGTCCTCGGCTCGCGGGACCCGCAAAAGGGGCAGGCAGCCGTAGACGCGCTCCAAAGCGAAGGCATTGACGCGCATACGCTCAAGCTGGAAGTGACCGACGCCGCCGACCGCGACGCAGCGCTGGAGTTCTTTCAAAAGCTGGGACGCTTAGACATCCTCGTCAATAACGCCGGCATCATGCTGGAACAGTCCGGCGGAGTCACACCCGGCACGCTGGCACGAACTTACGACGCCAACGTCATTGCCCCTTACCTCCTGACCGAGACCCTGCTGCCGCTGCTGAAAGCTGCGCCCGCAGGGCGGGTCGTCCATCAGTCCAGCATTCTCGGCTCGCTGACAGTGAATTCGTCAGGCCAAATCCCAACAGAGTTTATGCTGCCGGCGTACAATTCGTCCAAAGCCGCGCTGAACATGCTCGGCGTCATTCAGGCCGCAAACCTGAAAGACACGAACGTGAAAGTCAACATCGCTCACCCCGGCTCGGTCAAGACCGACATGAACCCCGGCGGCGATTTGACCGTGGAAGAAGGCGCGAAGACTGCGGTTACTCTGGCGACACTGCCGGATGACGGCCCCACCGGCGGCTTCTTCCATCTCGGCCAAACGCTGCCCTGGTAGAAAGACAAAACGATGATCGATTTATTTTCGCCCTTGCAACTTGGCCCGCTCACCCTGCCGAACCGAATGGTCATGGCTCCGCTGACCCGCAGCCGGGCGGCGGACGGCGATGTGCCGTCGGACCTTGCCGTTACCTACTACACCCAGCGGGCGACGGCAGGACTGATTATCAGCGAAGCGACCCAAATCTCCGCGCAGGGCAAAGGCTACCCGAAGACGCCGGGCATCTTCACCAAAGACCAGATTGCCGGATGGCGCAAAGTGACCGATGCGATCCACGCCGCCGGGGGGCGCATTTTCCTCCAGCTCTGGCATGTCGGCCGTATTTCGCACCCGTCCACGCAGGCCGGCGGCACGCTGCCCGTGGGTGCGTCGGCCATCCAGCCGAGCGGCAAGATTTTCACGGACACCGGCGAACAGGAGTTTGTGACGCCCCGCGCACTGGAAACGTCTGAGCTGCCGGGCATCATTCAGCAGTATGCCAGCGGCGCACAAAACGCCAAAGACGCCGGGTTTGACGGCGTTGAAGTCCACGGCGCGAACGGTTATCTGCTGGACCAATTTCTGCGCGACAGCACAAACCACCGCACCGACGAATACGGCGGCTCCGTGGAGAACCGCGCCCGGCTGCTGCTGGAAGCGACCGAGGCCGTGATTGAAGTATGGGGCGCGGACCGCGTCGGCGTTCGCCTGTCCCCGTACAGCGAGTTCAATGACATCCGCGACAGCGACCCCATCACGACATTTACTTACGCTGCCCAAAAGCTGGGGAAGCTGGGGCTGGTCTACCTGCACGTCATCGAGCCGGTCCACGCCGGCCACATGATGTCCATGCCGCAAAGCAAAACCCAACCGATTGCTCCTCTTCTGCGCGAAGCCTTCGGCGGGACTTTTATGCGGAACGGCGGCTATGACAAAGAAACAGGCATGAACGCAGTTGAGGCCGGCACCGCCGATTTGATCGCCTTCGGCGTCCCGTTTATTGCCAATCCCGACCTCGTGAAGCGTTACCAAACAAACGCCCCGCTGAACGTGCCGGACCAATCCACCATGTATGCCGGCGGGGCTGAAGGCTACACCGACTACCCCGCCCTGGCCGAGTAAAGAACCGACCTTTCTATGAAAACATACCAAATCAACCAGTACGGCAGCCTGGACGGGCTGACGCAGACAGAGCTGCCGGAGCCGCCCGCGCCGGGGCCGGGAGAGATCATCGTCAAAGTCCATGCCGTTTCGCTTAATTACCGTGATTTAATGATTGTTCTGGGCCAGTACGGCCCCGGCGGCGAGATGCCGCACGGCCTGATCCCGCTGTCCGACGGCGCCGGGGAAGTCATCGCCGTCGGCGAAGGCGTCTCGCGCGTGGCCGTAGGAGACCGTGTGGCCGGAACATTCTTCCAAACCTGGCTGGACGGCCACATTCTCAATGTTTACCAGAAGTCCGCGCTCGGCGGCGCGGCGGGCGGCATGATGAGCGAGTACGTCCTGCTGTCCGAGAACGGCGTCGTCACGCTGCCGGATTACCTCAGCTATGAAGAAGCCGCTTCCCTGCCCTGCGCCGCCGTCACCGCCTGGAACGGCCTAGTCGAACAGGGCCGGCTCAGTGCCGGCCAAAGCGTGCTCCTGCTCGGCACCGGCGGCGTGTCGGTGTTTGCGCTGCAAATCGCAAAGCTGCACGGCGCCCGTGTCATCCTCACGTCATCGTCGGATGAAAAGCTGGCACGGGCGAAAGAACTGGGCGCGGGCGAGACCATCAACTACAAAACCGACCCGGACTGGGAAAAGACCGTTTGGAGACTGACCGGCAAAGCCGGCGTGGACCATGTGGTGGAAGTCGGCGGGCCGGGAACGCTGGAAAAGTCCTTGCAGGCCACGCGCCAGGGCGGCTCCGTGGCCCTCATCGGAGTTTTGTCGGACCCCGCCGCAAAAATCTCGCCGATTCCCATTTTCGGAAAAAGCCTGCACCTCAACGGCATTTACGTCGGCTCCCGCGCCATGTTCCAGCGGATGCTCCAAGCGTTCGCCGTCAATGGCGTTCGTCCGGTCATTGACCGCGTGTTCCCGTTCGCCGAAGCCCGCGACGCCTATGGGTACCTGCAAAGCGGCGCTCACTTCGGCAAAATTGTAGTGACGATGGAGTAAGGCACAACGGAAGCAGGCAGGGAACGGGCCGGGGCCAATCTATCGATTTTATAGAAAACCCCGGCAAGAGTATGTCCTTCGGACAAGGAGAGGCTCAATTTTTCGGGCCTTCATCTTCGTCCGAAGGACGTATCTTTGCCGGGGTCTTCTATAAAATCGATAGATTGGCCCCGGCATTATTTACAAAGTAAACACAAAGAAAGAGCAAGCATGAAAACGCATCAATTAGGCGACGGCCTCGCCGTCCCCGAAATCGGGCTGGGCTGCATGAGCATGAGCGGCATGTACGGCACCGCCGCCGAGCGCGACGAGACTGAAGCCATTTCAGTCATTCACCGGGCGATAGACTTAGGCATGACATTCTTAGATACCGCCGAAGTTTACGGGCCGTACCTCAACGAAACCCTGGTCGGCAAAGCGATTGCCGGCAGGCGGGACGGGGTAGTCCTTGCCACCAAGTTCGGCTTCAAGATTGAAAACGGCGCGATGGCCGGCGTAGACGGCTCCCCGGCTAATGTCAAACGCGCCTGCGAAGCGTCGCTTCAGCGGCTCGGCACGGATCGGATCGACTTGTTCTACCAGCACCGGCCCGACCGCGACGTGCCGGTTGAAGAAACGATTGGCGCCATGGCCGAACTCGTCAAAGAAGGCAAAGTTAAGCACCTGGGCTTGTCGGAAGCCGGGCCGGAGCGGCTGCGCCGCGCCCAGGCCGTTCACCCGATTGCCGCCCTGCAAAGCGAGTATTCTTTGTGGGAGCGCGGCATTGAAGCGGAAATCCTGCCGGTTCTGCGCGAGCTTGGCATCGGCCTGGTCCCGTTCAGCCCGCTCGGACGCGGCTTTCTCACCGGCGAGATCAAGTCGTACCAAGACATTCCCGAAGGCGACTACCGCCGCAACGACCCGCGTTACCAGGGCGAGAACTTCGGGAAAAATCTGGCTTTAGTCCAAGTCGTCAAAGAAATCGCTGAAGCAAAAAACGCGAAACCCGGCCAAATCGCGCTGGCCTGGCTGCTGGCTCAAGGCGAGGACATCGCTCCCATTCCCGGCACCAAGCGCCTCCCCTACCTGGAAGAAAATGCCCAGGCCGTGAACATCTCGCTGTCGCACGAGGATTTGGCGAAGCTGGAAGCCCTGGCAACCCGAACGTCCGGCCCGCGCTACGGCGAAAGCGGCATGAAGATGGTGGAGCGATAAGAAGATGGTGGAGCGATAAG
>CAXUBO010000094.1:7648-17376 GCA_964249345.1 uncultured Armatimonadales bacterium
GAAGATGGTGGAGCGATAAGAAGATGGTGGAGCGATAAGCCGCGTTTCATCTCCGGCTCCAGCGGGGCAAAACAAAGGCACGAAAGAAACAAGGAGACCTACCCAATGGCGGAAGAAATCGGCAAACAGACCCGGCAGACGCCGAGCGACGACGAAGTACAGGCGGCCAATGACGGCCACCAAGAGCGGCGCGTGGATGCAGACAGCACAAGCGATGTCATCACCAAGCCCCACCATCTGCCGCGTGCCCAGTCGGAAGACACTACCGGCGACGCCCTCCGCAACGATCAGCGTCAGGACGGCGTTTCCGTGGAGATGTCCGGCACAGTCGCCGACCACAGCCACGACAACCTCGGCTTTCCCATTGACTCGCCGGTTCCCTATGAAGAGCGCGAAAAGTAAGTCAAAGAACGCGGTAACTAAAGTCGGCAAAGCGGGCGGTGCCTGTGCCGGTGGCCGCCAGCGCGGGGTGAAGCTGCTGGTAGTCATGCAGGGCGTTGTTGGTGAAGCCTGATGCGTCAAAGCCGGTGATCAGAGTCTGCCAGTCGCTGCCGCTGCTGCTGACGAGAAAATCCACTTGGTTGCGGCGATTGACGATTTTCAGTTGCGCCCGGCTTGCCGTCCACGCCCGGCTTGTCAAAGTCTGCTTGGGCTGGTAAACCCGAAGCTGGCCGCCTTTGATTTCGGCAAAAATCCAGTTGTCCGTGCTGTAAAACAATCCCAGCGCCGCCCCGCACTCCGGCTGCGACATGTCCGCCGCAACCTGCACGGCATAGCTTTCATCGCGTGCTTTGACTGTCAGCGGCGAGCTTTGGCCGGGCGTGTCGCCTTTGGCGCGGATCGTCAGCGTGCCGCCGCCGGCCTCGAAGCGGCTCATGTCGGCTTCATTCCAGGCCGCCCAGGTCGCTTTAAGGGCGGGAGCGCGGAAATCGTCCGACAAGGAAATCATGGGGCGCTGCGCGATGCCCAGGGGCGCGGGCATCGGGCCGGCGCGGCGCGTCCCCAGCGGCGCAGCCGGCCACCCGTCCGCCGTCCACTCCACCGGCTCCAGCATCGTATTGCGGCCAAGTGTTTGAAAACCCTTTCGGTAGCCGTGGTAAACAATGTACCAGCGGTCGTCAGGGGTGGAAATCAGCGTGCCGTGTCCCACCGACGACCATGCTTCGCCCGCGCTGTAGGTGTGGATAAGCGGGTTATGCGGCGAGTTCTCCCATGGGCCGAGCGGCGAGGGTGCGCGTGCCACGACCGCCATGTGGCTGGTCGGCGGCCCGGACGTGCCGCCCTCGGCGCTGGTGAGATAATACCAATCGCCGCGCCGCATCAGCTTGGGGCCTTCCAGCCATGTTCCCTCCGTTTTCCAATCTTGGGGAAACTGCCAGCCGTCGTAAACCTGCCGCTGCGGGCCGGTGACTGAGAGGCCGTCGGCGCTGAGGGGAACGACGTGGCCGCCGGAAGAATACAAATAGCGCGACCCATCCGGCCCCACGACATGCCCCGGATCAATGTTTTTCACTCCCAAATCTATTGGGGCGCTCCACGGGCCGCGCGGGCTGGCGGCGTGAACCACTGTCAGGCGTCCTTCCAGCGGAAAGTAAATATAATACTGTCCCTGGTGTTCCACCAAATCGGGCGCCCACACTTCGCCGTAATAGTGGTCCAGCCCGTTGGATAGGTGCGTCCAGTTGACCAAATCTCGCGAATGCCAAACCACCAAGCCCGGCGCATAATGGGAGGAGCTGTGGGTGATGTAAAAATCGCCGCCGACACGCAGAACGGCCGGATCGGGGTAGTCCCCGCCGAACAGCGGGTTCTGGAACAGGGCGGCGCTTTCGGGCGGCCTGCGCCCCCAGGCTGCCGGCAAGCCGCCCGCCAGCATCGCCGCTGACGCCGCCGCACGCAGCAGAGCGCGGCGTGATAATCGAGCAGTGCTGAAATCCATAACCTTGTTTCCTGTATCCTAAAACAATAATGGCAATTATACCCTGTTATGGCCCATCAAGTAAGCACACGAACGCGAGAAGAGGACGGCGGATGCACTGCTTCGTCCGCCGTTTTCTGTGTGCCTGCCGAATTTTGGCGACAAACCAAGTAAAATAAGAGCATGGGAAACGACCGTGACCGGATACTTGTCGTGGACGATGAGCCGGAGATGCGAAAATCCATGGCGGCAAGCCTGGGAGCGCAGGGCTACGAAGTGTACGCGGCGGCGGACGGCGAGGAAGCGCTGCGGCTGGCGGCAATCTCGCCGCCGGATGTCGTCATTCTGGACTTGATGATGCCGGTCTTGGACGGCATGGAAACCTGCCGGCGGCTGCGGGCCTGGACTGATGTGCCGATTCTCGTGCTGTCGGCGCGTTCGGAAGAAACGCAGAAAGTCCGGGCGCTCGATTTGGGGGCCGACGATTACCTCACCAAGCCGTTCGGCATGGGCGAGCTGACGGCCCGCATTCGCGCGGCCCTGCGCCGCCGCCGCGCCGGACACCCTGCCGACACGCCGGTCTTTACCGCCGGGGACCTGACGCTGGATTACTCGCGGCGGCTGGCGTTCAAGAACGCCCAGGAGCTGAAGCTGACGCCGCATGAGTACGAAATCCTGCGGTTTATGACCCAGAACGCCGAGCGCGTTTTGACCCATCGCCAGGTCTTAGCCGCCGTCTGGGGACCGGAAGATGTGGAAGAAACCCAGTACCTGCGCGTCCATGTCAGCCACCTGCGCCAAAAGATTGAAGACAACCCGGCCCGCCCCCGCTTCATCGTCACCGAACCCGGCGTCGGCTACCGCTTCCGCATTCGTGAGAGTGAGAAGCAGAATGATTAAAGCATGATTACACGCGCGGACCTACGAAAAACTGCGCGGGAATACCTGGCCGCCGCTGTCATTCTTCGGGACAGGGGAAAATACGATGTTTCCATGTACCTTTGCGGCTACGCTGTAGAGATTGCTCTGAAAGACAGGGTCTGCCGAAGTAGAGATTGCTCTGAAAGACAGGGTCTGCCGAACACTCCACTGGCCAGGGTTCCCAGACACAAAGAAAGAGTCGGAGGGTCTCAGCAGCTTCCGGGTTCACAACCTGGAAATTCTTCTTCGGCTGTCCGGCGCGGAAGGCAGAATCAAGCCGGCGCTGAATGGGGACTGGTCCACGGTGACGCAGTGGAACCCCGAAGAGCGGTATCGCCCGCGTGGGACAAAAACGTCGGCTGACGCCAGCGACATGATCGCAGCAGCAGAAAGCATCCTCAAGGTGATTTTATGAACTTGTTTGATCAGTTTCGTCGGGCAGAAGGAACGATTTCTACCGCTCAAGGCCAGTTCCACTTGTTTGGCTTGTTTGAGCGCGACGATGTTCCCGACAAATTTGATGTGGTCGTTTCTGCGTCCTGGCTGCCCGGCGGGCGGCTCTCGCTGATGGTGATTGCAGAGCTGGTTCGGAACGCCATCGGCAACGATGCTTGGTGGCCGAAGATTGGGAAATTTGTTGTGCTGCCGGCCAGTGACCCGTTCGTGGAAGCGGTTCTCGGCGCCCTGCCTGGCGACGGTGTGCTTCACGAGATGCAGGTTTTGAACAATCTGCCTTACGACGGGGAGATCATCAGGAACGCGATTATTATCACGGCTCAAAAGCACCCCGTCAGTGATATGGCCGCAGTTGCGGTTAATTAAAATCGTGACACTCAATTAAACAAAATACTGGCAGCGTCGGCTGAGGCAAATACGCATTAAATCTTTTTGCGGAAGTTGCGGTTCACAAAGCCATTGGCAAGGCTGGACAGTTTGTTGCTTGGATCAAGAAACTTTACAAAATCTTTACAGCAGACCCGGCGCTTCTTTATTTTTTCTTAATGCGCTTTTCGCTACAATGATGCCATGAGCAAGCACAAGTTGGTCAGCGTTTCCAGCCCCGAAGCACTGGAAACTCCCGCAGCGGGTCAGTCCGCCAGTGATATTTGGTATCAGGCCGCCGAAGCCGATTACTTACTCTGCCGGCGCTTTGCCGACCAGTTTGACGCTCGCCTGAGCCGCACCCTGCGTTCACAGCGCGTCGGCTGGGAGCGCGAAGGGAAGGCAGTTTATGGTATCCTCATTCCAGACCCGCTGCTGCTGTCGCCATCCACAGGCGGCGAATGGTATATGTACTATGTTTGGGGCGAAACATTGTTCCGGCGCTCCGAAAAAGAACGGGCGCAGCGGAAGATGCTGGTGCTGCCGGAAGCGACCGAAGACTGGGCCGAGCTTTTGCGGCAGGCCCTACGCGGCGAAGTCTTTGACGTGCGCTACGGCGTTGCTCCGCACTATGTCAACGCGCTGGGCGAAACCGAGCATCAGCCCAGCGGCTACGAGTTCACGCTCTCCGCGCATGGGCCGCACGCCCTTGTCCGGTCGCCGCTTGCGATTACGGGTCTCGGCGTCACCCCGGAAGCCGCCGCCCGCGAAGCCGCCCGGCGCTGGCTGGACAGCACCTAATTCATCGAAAATCACGGCGAAAACTACTTATGGCAACAGACCCACCCGCGCTGCGGCGCTCTACCCCGGAAGAACTGCTGGCCCGGCTGCAAAAAGAAGAACGCGCGGCAGGACGCGGGCGGCTGAAACTCTTTTTAGGGTTCGCAGCGGGCGTCGGCAAGACCTACGAAATGCTGTCCGAAGCGAACCGGCGCAGGCTTGGCGGCCAGGACATTGTGATCGGTTATGTGGAAACGCATAAGCGCAAGGAAACCGAAGGACAGATCGGCGCTTTAGAGCTGATTCCACGCAAGGAAGTGGAATACAAAGGCGCAGTCTTTGAGGAGATGGACACCGAGGCGGTGATCGCCCGGCATCCCAAATGGGTTTTAGTCGATGAGCTGGCTCACACTAATGTCCCCGGCTCCAAAAACGAGAAGCGCTATCAAGACGTGATCGAGATACTGAACGCCGGCATCAATGTCGAAAGCACGCTGAATGTCCAGCACTTAGAGAGCCTCAACGACACCATCTACCAGATCACCGGCGTCAAGGTCCGCGAGACCGTTCCCGACTGGGTGCTGGGCGAAGCGGACGAGATCGTCACGGTAGACATCACGCCCCGCGCTCTCATCAACCGCTTGCAGCGCGGCGACGTGTACCCGGTCGAAAAAGTCCCGCAGGCTCTCCAAAACTTTTTCAGCGAAGGCAACTTGTCGGCCCTGCGCGAAATCGCCCTGCGCGAAGTCGCTTCGGAAGTGGACCGCTCGGTGCAAAGCTACCGGGAAGAAAACGATGTCACGAAGCCCTGGCAGACCCAGGAGCGGGTCATGGTCTGCATTTCCCCCGACAAGCCTTCCGACCGCCTGCTCCGGCGCGGCTGGCGCATTTCCCGGCGTCTCCACGCCGACATTGTCGCCGTTTATGTGCCTCTCGGCAAGCCGACTTTGGAGCAGCAGAAAGTCCTGGAAAGCGACTTTGCCCTTGCCAATCGTCTTGGCATTCGCATTGAGCGCACCGGCGGCCCCAAAGTCGCGCAGTCCCTGGCGGAGTACGCCCATCAGCATCAAGTCACCCAAATCGTCATCGGCCACTCCAAGCGAACGCGCCTCCAAGAATTCGTGTCCGGGTCACTGATCAACGATTTAATTTATCTCGCACGCGGCATAGACATCCTGCTCGTCGCCGAAACCGCCCCGGAAGAATAAGCCGGAAAACGCAATGTGTAAATAATGTGTAAATTGTGGTAAGATAATCATGGCTGAGACCAAGAGTTGAAAAGACCACCACATGGAGACCCCGAATGACTACAATTATCTCAGGAAGGAGGTTAGCAAATGCAGCCCGCCAGTCTCACGTCCTTACCGACAACACTGAGACTCAGGAGACAGCCGAAGAGGTAAATCCTAAAATCCGTGTCAGTCTCGACATTTCCCCGGAGCTTTACGCCAAGCTGCAAGGCTTGGCTCAGGACATACGCGGCACAAAAAGCGACGTTTTGAGAAAATCGCTTGCTTTAATGGATGTCGCGGTTCAGGCTCGCAAAAACGGAAAGAAAATCGGGATTGCTGATACCAGCGAACAACTCTCAACCGAGATTATTGGTTTTGAGTATTAGACGTTGCGAGTATTAGCTGTCGGTGGACTGCCTGGCACTGCAAAACCTTCTATGGAGCTTAAGCAATGCCGGACTCAACCAGCGGGAACCAGCCCGTACAATCCAAAGAAACCCAGGTAAATGAACCTGACATCCTTGATCTTGACAGGATCGAGACAACAAGTGGACTAGACAGCATCAACGAGTCTTCGGTTTGAAAGCCTGACCGAAGCCACGCTTAAGTACGAAACGCCAAAAGCAAGAGAAGCCCGCGAGAAAAAAGAACTTGCCGAACAGGCACACAAGCATACTGTGGGACTGATTAAAATCTTGCTCGCCAGCGTCTTGCTGCTTGGCTTTTTCGCATTAGGCGTTTATCTTTTCGCGTTCAAGCCAAACGCCACGGATGCTCAAAAAACATACGCTACGGTTGTTTTGACTTCCATTGTCAGCGGCGGCGTCGGATATGCGTTCGGTAAGCAAGAAAAAAGCGCGTCCGACAAAGAGTGACAAAAGCCTTCAAACACGCCGGGGATTAATTTCTCCGGCGTGTTTGATTTTAGGAGCGCTTCCCTGCCGTAATCACCTCGCGCCGGACGGCGTCTACGGTCATTCCCGACGAAAACAGGGCGGAGGCCGCTGGGCCGGTCCCGGTCAGCAGCAGGCCCAGCAGCAGATGCTCGGTGCCGACAAAGGTTTTGCTGAACCGGTGCGCTTCAATCTCCGCCATCGCCAGCGCTTGCCGAGCGCGAGGCGTGAACGCTGCCGGCGCTTCTTTTCCGCCAGCTTCGCCTAAATGCCCGGCGGCGCTTTTCTGCCGGGCCAGCTCCCGCGTCAGCCGTTCCGTGCTGACTTCTGAGCGCTCCAAAATGCCCGATGCCGCGCAGTGCGGCACCTGAAGCAGACCCAGCAGCAGATGGTCGGTATCGACGCAGCAGCAGCGCTGCCGCAGCGCTTCCTCCTGCGCGGCGCACAGCGCTTCCCGCGCCCGCGAGTTCAGGCCCGAATACGCTTCCCGGTAGACAGGAGGCAGGGCTATTTGAATCCCACGGGCTTCATCGCGTTCCTGCCAGAGCGCCGTCGCCTGCGCCGCCCGCCGCTCGCGCTGCTGCATCCAGTGATCGCGCCAGGCCAGCCACAAAAACAGGATGCCCCCGAGGCGAAGCACGAGGCTGAACAGCGCCGGGCTGCCGGAGGGTGCCGCCATGTGAACCAAGTACGCGCAGGCGGACAGGCTCAGGCCCAGCGTCACTAAATGCAGGCCGCGCCGGCGGCGTTTGTCTTTGTTTCGCGTTGCTGTCACCTGTGCGGCCCAGATGCAGGGCAGAAGCAGCAGACACAGGCCAAATGCGATTGTTGAAAGCAGCATGGTCCCAGCATATCCCATTTGCCGTAAAGAAATGGTAAAGAAACACAGGCCGTATGTTAAGAAACTCTATAGATTCACACGCACCCCAATCCCGCCGCCGGCTGCCCTCGTTCCTCAGCGGCTACCAAAAAAACTGGCTCGCGCCCGATCTTGTCGCCGGCCTCACCCTCGCCGCCGTCGCCATCCCGGAGTGCATGGGGTACACCAAGATCGCCGGCACCCCCGTCATCACCGGCCTCTACACCCTTTTGCTGCCGATCCTTGCGTTTGCCCTGCTCGGCTCCTCGCGGCACCTTGTTGTCGGGGCTGATTCCGCCACTGCCGCCATTTTATTTGCCGGTCTTCTCGGCATTGCGGCTCCTTATTCTCAGGCTTGGCTGGACCTGGCAAGCCTTGCGGCCCTGCTGACTGCCGCCTTTTTGTTTCTTGCCAGCGTTCTGCGGCTCGGCTTTCTGGCCGACTTTCTTTCCCGCACTGTTCTGGTCGGCTTTTTAAGTGGCGTCGGCTTGTCCCTCCTGCTCGGCGAGCTGCCCGACATGCTGGGCCTGACACTCACCAGCCGTACCCTCCTGCCGCGCCAACTGGAGCTTGTTCACGCCCTGCCTCAGACTCACCTGCTGACCCTGCTGACGGCAGCAAGCGTCCTGGCCCTGATTCTTGTTTTTGAGCGTGTTGCCCCCAAGCTTCCGGGGTCGCTGATTGCGGTTGCGCTTGCCATCGCCGCCGTTTGGGTCTTTCACTTAGATCAGCACGGCGTTTCGTTTGACACCCACCGCCTGTCGGTCGTCGGCAGTGTGCAGGCCGGCCTGCCGTCGCTGCATCTGCCCGCCGTCACAGCCGCGAAAATGAAGCGCCTGCTTCCGATGTCAGCGTCTTTGTTTTTGGTCGTTTTGGCTCAGAGCGCCGCCACATCCCGCTCTTTTGCCCAGCGCTACGACGAGCCGCTCTTCCCGAACCGCGATTTGGTCGCTTTGGGGGCCGGCAACGCCCTGGCCGGGCTGTCCGGCACATTCGTCGTCAACGGCAGCCCGACCAAAACCGCCGTGGTCGCCTCCGCCGGAGGCCGCACCCAAGTGGCCCAGCTTGCTACCGCCGCCCTCACCCTCGCCGTGCTGCTGTTTGCGACTTCGCTGATCGCCCGGCTGCCGAACGCCGCTCTTGCGGCTTTGGTATTTCTCATCGGCGCACGGCTCGTAGATGTCAAATCCCTGCGGCAAATCTATCACTTTCGCCGCGCCACCTTTGCCGTCGCCGTTCTCACCATGCTGGCGGTTCTGCTTCTCGGCGTTGAGCGCGGCATTTTCCTTGCCATCGCCTTGTCCGTCGTAGACCATCTGCGGCAGGAGTACCATCCCAAAGACGTGGTGCTGACACACGCACCCGAAACCGGCCCCGCCTGGAAGGCCGTCAAAGCCAATGCAGGAGTGCAGACTGCCCCCGGCCTCTTGGTGTACCGCTTTGAAGCGCCGCTGTTTTTCGCCAACGCCGACTACTTTTCCGCCCGGCTCATGGCCCTTGTTGACGGTGCGCCCTCGCCCGTCAAGCGTTTGGTGCTGGACCTTGTGAGCATGGACGACATTGATTACACTGCCGTGCTGATGCTGTTGTCGCTTCTGCACCGCCTTCAGCAGCAGGGCATCCACATTGCGCTGGCCCAGACCGAAGATGTCCAAAGCGTCCTGGACAAATCCGGCATCACCGAGCAGCTTGGAGCCGCCCGCATCTACCCCACTGTCCAAGAAGCCGTCGATGCCCTGACTGCGTAATCACCGCCAGAAGCAAAGGGTTCTGAGTAGCCCATGCTTGGCTATGGTAGCGAATGTGCTACAATCCAGCACTGTACAATGAGGAGACCACAATGAAAGCAAGCCGAACAGTCGAAACAGCTCTAGTTCTTATTTGCATCGCCTTTTGGGGACTGCTGCTCCGACCACTCATAAGTCCGATGCCAGCTAAAGCGCAAGCTTTATCTTCCTCTGCGTCGCCACAAGCGCCAGTCATTATTGAAGCAAAAGAGGGCATTCCTTACATGGTAGTCGCAAACGGCCAAGTTAGTGTCTGGTGGCTGGAAGTACCTACTCCACAGTCGCCTAAGCCCGGCGAAACGCAAGAAGATACGATACGCACTATGGAGCAGAACACAAAACTCATTCGGGCAGATGTGCAGCCATTATCAACTCGCTGAACAAACGCCAAATTGATCTGAAACCGGCATGAATAACGCTTTATTTTGTCGGATGTCTGCCGTCATACTCAAAAAAGGCCGCACCGGATTAACCCGGTGCGGCCTTTTTCGTCACAGCCTGCTTGACGCAAGGCTA
>CAXUBO010000095.1:0-17118 GCA_964249345.1 uncultured Armatimonadales bacterium
GTGGCGGCGTAGTTGTCGGAGCCGCCGACATCGTGGAAGATGGGCAGGTAGTCGCGCCACACTTCGTTTTTGGTGCCGCTGATGTACTTGGTCATGCTGATGTACGGAACGTAGCGCGGGCGCTTCGGAGGGCGGGCCAGCTTCATGCCGCAGGCGGACAACAGCTTGTCGCCCTTCCGGGCATTGCACCGGCGGCAGCAGGCGACCAAATTGTCCCAGTGCATCCCGCCCCCGGCACGCTTGGGCAGGATGTGGTCAATTGTTAGGTCACGGGTCTGGACGCCGCAATACTGGCAGGTGTAGTTGTCGCGGGCGAAAATGGACCGGCGGGACAGCTTCAGGTCGGGCAGGGGACGCTTGACATGGTAGCGCAGGCGCAGGACCGACGGCGCGGCGACGGTCTTGCCTTCGTTCGTGACCAGGCACGGCGCATTGCTGTCTTCGTGCGTGTGCAGGATGTCCGCTTTGCCGAGGTACAAAAGAATCACGGCCCGGCGCAGGTTGCAGACATTCAGCGGCTCGTAATCGCTGTTTAAAACAAGAACTTCATGGCTCATAGCAGTGGTCGCCCAATCCTTTCCCCGGTCTCCGTGATTTTGTCAATTTGCGTGCTAAGCGAGAAACGAAAAAACCCGCTTCGACTCTTTGCGGCTTTAGAAAGCGGCGTCAGTCGGAAGCGGGTCGGAGACAAGTGCGTGTTGATGCTGCCTCGCAGGGGTGCAAGGGAGCGGCACTTGTCTCCGCACCCGCGGGTGCCAAATTCGCGCATCACAGAAATTCGTCATCATTGCTTTTTGATTGTAGCAAGTTTTACGAAGTTTTGTCAATTGATTTCACGAAAGAAGGAAGGAATTTTCAGAAGCCAAAGCCGGGGTATACTAACCGTGCTATGATCTTTGATTCTCTTTTACTCGCCGCCGTGCGCGATGAGATGGGGCGCACTCTCGTGGGCGGCAAGATTGAGAAAATCAGCCAGCCGGACCCGCTGGAGATTGTCCTGCGCTTCTACCATGCCGGACATAAACACAGCCTTCTGCTGTCCTGCGACGCTTCCCACGCCCGCGCCCACTTGACGGTCGCCCGCCGCGACAACCCGCCGGTCCCGCCGCCGTTTTGCACGGTCCTTCGGCGCTGCTTGGACGGCGCATGGCTGTCCGATGTGTCCGTGCCGCTGGGCTTCGGCGAGCGTGTCCTGCACCTGCACTTCAAAGCGGTGGACGGTGCGCCGTATACGCTCATCGCTGAGCTGATGGGCAAGCACAGCAATCTGATCTTCGTGAACGGCGCAGGAATGATTTTAGGCGCGGCTAAGAATATCGGCCGGACCCTCAGCCGCCTGCGGCTGGTTCAGCCCGGCCTCGCGTACACGCCGCCCCCGCGCCAGCGCGGCAGGCACGACCCGACGGCCCCGCTTGGCATGGAGCTGGGAACGGAAACGCTGACGCCGGACGCCGCCGAAGCCTGGCTTCTCGCGCATTGGTTGGGCGTCAGCCCATTGCTGGCCTCGGAGGTTATTGCGCGGGCCGGGGAAGTGCTGACGCCTCAAACACTGCATCACGCGCTGGCGCTGCTTTTAACCGTGGTGCGGGTGGGGGACTGGAGTCCGCGCCTGTGGACCGACAGCGCAGGCAAAACGCTGGGTGCATACCCCGTGCCGCTTCTTTCCATTCCCCAAGCAGACCAGCACCCGCGCGACTCCATCAGCCTGGCTTTAGATCAGGCCGCGCTGTCGGTGATTGGACGTGAGACATTTGAACACGCCCGCGAGTCGCTGCTGGCCGCCCTGCGCCGGACTCGCAAGCTGCGGGAGCGCGAGGCGTCGGAAATGGAGCAAGGGCTGAAAAACGCCGCGCGGGCGGAAGAATACCGCCAGGCCGGAGATTTGCTGCTGACGAATCAGTCCCAAATCCGGCGCGGGCAGTCGCTGGTTTCCGTGCCGGATTATTACGCGCCGCCCCTGCCCGGCGGCGAGCCGACCATGCGTTTTATCGCGCTGGACCCGGCGCTGGATGTTCGCGAGAACGCCGAGCGGTTTTACAAGCGCAGCCGCAAGGCGGACCTGAGCGCCATGACCCTGCAAGAGCGGCGGGCGCAGGCTCTGGAAGAAGCGGCGCTGCTGTCTCTCGCTGAGCGTGAAACCGAGAAGGCGGCGACCTCAGCGGAAGTCGCCGCGCTGCGCTCCTCGCTGGCTCAGTCGCTGACGCACGAAAACGCGCCAAACACTCCTGACGCGGCCCCGCACCAAGCGCCGCCTGACTTTGAGGGCCACAAGATCAAGCGTTACCAAACGGTAGACGGCTGGGAGATTTTAGTGGGCGAAAACGCGGCCTCCAACGATTACCTGACTACCAAGCTTGCGGCTGCCTCCGACATCTGGCTTCATGTCCGCGCCGCGACTTCCGCCCACGGCATCATCCGGGCCAAAAACAAGCCGGCTTCGGTGTCCCATGCGGCTTTGCAGCAGGCCGCCGAGATGGTCGCCGCCCGCAGCGAAGTCAAGCACTCGTCGCTGATTCCTGTCGACTACACGCTCAAAAAGCATGTCCGCAAGCCGCGCAAAAGTGCGCTGGGGGCAGTGACCTACCAGAACGAAAAAACGCTTTTCGTTGCCGGCATTCATGGGGAGTGAAAAGATAAGAACTTTGGCAGAACGGCGTCCGTCAGCCAGACGCCGTTGTCGGCGCAGTAAAAGAGGCAGCCGGCAGCAGTCATAGCAGCGGCATCTACCTGGAAGATGACAGGGCGGCCATGTCTGGCTCCGACAGTCCGCGCCGTTTCCACGTCCCGCGACAAGTGGACATGGTTGCGGCCCATTTTTTGCAGGCCCGCCCCGGTGATCATTGCAGCAGTTTGATGGCCGGTGCCGTGATACAAAATGTCCGGCGGCACGGAAGGCGCAAGCTGCAAGTCGACGGCGACGCTGTGGCCCTGGTTTGCCCGGATGCACGTCCCGTCTGCGTCAAACGAAAACCGCTGCTTGCTGTTTTGCGCGACGACTTCTTCCAGCTCGGCGCGTGAGACAGCCATGTGCCGCCGGGCGCAGGCGGCAAGCAGGTCGTCTACCGGCACCCAGCCGCCGGGGGCAAGCGTGAGGCACAAGCCCTCCGGGTCATGCCGGAGGTGCTTGCTGAGAAGTTTGCTGATCTTGACTAAGCGTGTCTCATCCATGAGCGATTAGCCGCGCATCCGGCCCCGACTGTTTTTTTCTTTCTCATTGTCGTCTTCATGCTCAACGACGTACTGCATCTGGTCGAAAAAGCCGCGCACCAGCCGCTCGCGGGTCACGTTTTTCATCACAATGTCTATCTCGGAACGCAGGTTTGCGGCCTTGTCTTCGCGAATATGCATGATGCGGCCCGCCAGCGTGATGTTGCCGTTTTTGACCTGCACATCAATCATGGTGGAATTCACCGCCCGCTTGCCCAGCTCCCGGCGCACGTTGCGTGCAATTTCGGCGTCTTCTGGAGTCATAACTCAACCCTCCTGTCCTTAGAAACCCGTCCTGAAAAACTTTCTTGAAAGAGTATACCCGATGCAAAACCCGCGAATGCAAACCTTCCGAGAACAAGAGTTCTCCGCCGTGACTGCCGATACCGTTTATTTGAACCACGCCGGCATTGCGCCGTCGCCCGCCCGCGTCGTTTCGGCGGTGACTGAGGCTGCCCGAATGTCGGCAATCAGTCCAATGAAGTTCGTCACCGAAACGGTCATGCCTGCGCGGGAAGCGGCGCGGACGCGCCTGGCCCGGCTGATGGGCGTTCCCGCCGAGCATCTGGCCTTGACCAAGAACACCGGGCAGGGATTGTCGCTGATCGCCGACGCGCTAAGGCTTGACCCCGGCGACAACGTGGTCAGCGTGAGCTGCGAGTACCCCAGCGTCGTGTACCCCTGGTACGCCCAGGCTGACCGGGGCATTGAAACGCGGCTGGTGACGCCTGGGCCGGGCGGCACATTTACGGCGGATGATCTGGATGCCGTCATGGACGCTCGCACCCGCGTCGTCACTTTGTCGTGGATACAGTTCGGCACGGGCTTCCGTTGCGACCTGGCTTCCATCACTGCCGCCGCGCACGCACGCGGGGCGATCTTCGTGCTGGACGTTATTCAGGGCCTCGGCGCGATGCCGCTGGAAGTCGAAGCGCTCGGCATTGACGCTGCTGCGTCCGGGGTCCACAAGTGGCTGATGTCCCCCGGCGGCACGGGCGGCCTGTACCTTGCCCCGCACCTCTTGGACCGCCTGCGGCTGGTCAACATGGGCGCGGGCGCGGTGGTGGACGTCATGAAGTTTGACCCGCTGGACTTTACGCCGAAGCCCAGCGCCCAGCGCTACGAAGAAGGCGTCCCGAACTTTTTAGGGCTGGTGGGCCTAGACTCGGCGCTGTCGCTGCTGGAAGAAGTCGGCATTGACGAAATAGGCGCACAAATACTTATGCTCTCGGACTACGCGGCGGAAAAGCTGGACGCCAAAGGCTACCAAGTCGTTTCGCCCCGCGCCGATGCCCAGCGTGCCGGGCTGGTCATGTTCAAGCATCGCGATCTGCCGAATGCTGCGGTCATGCAGGCGCTTTCGGATGCCAATGTCGCCGCTGCTGAGCGCGGCGGCAGCCTGCGCTTCTCGCCGCATTTCTATAACACGACCGAAGAAATAGACCGGGCGGTAGACGCGCTGCCGGCATAAAAAACGATGGAAGCCCCCATTGTTGAGGGCTGGGGGACCGCCCTACTTGATCGTCACGCCTTCGCCGGAGATTATAGGCGCGTGAAAGCTGGGGTTGGGCTGCAAGGCGCGGCTTGGATCACTCGGCGGGCGCAGGGAATAAATGTGATACAGATAATCGGCGTTCAGCAGCCGCACGTCCCATCCTGACGCTTCCAGTCCTGAGACGGTGGCGTAGCTGGTATCCCACCGGCCCTGCACGATCAGATAGCGGGCCTGTCCCCGCAGCGCAATTTCGCTGACGGCCTGGTAACGGAGCTTGCCGTCCGTGGGATAAGTCAGCGCTTGGTGAACAGGAATACTGCTCGGCGTTTTCAGCCCGACCATGTCTACCAGGTGAAAATGAGTTCCGTAAGCGATATAGCCAGCGTCGTGGATCAATAAAATGGAACCCGGCGACAGGTGCTGATTGCACCACCCGGCGACGCCCGGAAGGTCATGCTGGGCGAAATGGCAGGTTGCCTCGTGCCGTCTCAAAAAGTCCGGCAGATGAAACAAAGACTGCGCCAGCGCCAGCGCGAAGACAAATTCGGCCCCAATCCGCAGCCCCGGCTTTGCCAAACGCAGGGCATACACCGCGCCCAGCAGCAGAAACGGCAGCAAGGGAAACAAGTACCGGCCCTCATAAGTGAGAAGAGCGCCGGGGAACTGGGCAAAGTAAGCCAGCAGCAGGATCGCGCCGTAGAGAATGCCGACCCGGCCCAGCCAGGTTCTTCCTAAAAATACGGCAAAGACCGACAGCAGGCCGAGGTCTTTCAGAAAATGGTACAGCCCCTGGGCGACAAGCTTCGCTTTCAGGCCGGCAGGCCACCCGGCCTGCGCGAAATAGAAACGCTTGGCATTAACGGTAGAAGGAAAAATGGAGCCGTCAAACGACCAGCACCAGAGCGCCCAGGGCAGGGCGAACAAAAGGGCGACACCGAGGTCAAGCCCGGCGCGGCGGCAGAAGTCCGGCGTGTCCCGTCGCCCCCGCCACTGCCGGGCAACGTGCAGGCTCAAAAAGAGAAGCGCCAGCGGCAGCAAATCAGGCCGGATAAACGGCAATGTCCCGCAAAGGGCCGGCAGTATCCAGCCCGGCTGACCCTCTGGGCGAGACAGCAGCACCACCGTCCAGGTCACCGCCGCCAGCATCAAGCCTGTTTCCAGTCCGTTCATCAAATGATGCGGCGCTTGCCCGGCAATCAATCCTAATCCCGCAACTGCCGCAGCGGGAGCGCGGCCTGCGCCGTTGACCCGCGCCAGGCGCACCAGGCCCAGCGCATACAGCAGCGCCGCAAGCCAAAGCGAAGCAAGCAGCGCGGCGCGTGGGTGCAGGAAGCGCATCAGGCCGCTCACCAGCGCCAGATGCACCTCGCTTGTCGTGCCGGAAAGTGGGGATGACCCGGCGTAATTCGGGTCACTGCCGGAAATCAAGACCTGGGCATTGTGAATAACGATATAAGCATCATCCAGGGGAAACACGGGGACGGAAAATGTCCGGGTATACGCAATCCAGCCGAGCAGAACAAAAAAGGCGGCGGCCAAGTAGGGGAGGCTATCGAAAACGAGCGAGTTTTGGATTGTGCCTGCGGTTTGTGGCGGGGGGGTAGATGAACGGAGCATACGTGCAGTATTTCCCGGCAAAGATAACGCAAGGCAAGAAGATAACCGGATCATAAGAGTACCCGGCGCTCTGCGAAACGCCGGGTGATTTTGGAGCGGGCAGTCCGGCAAGTCTCTTAAACGCCGGCAATTCTCTTAAACGCCGGTCACGGTGTCGGACTCGACTTTGTCGGAGGCGCGAAGCTCGACAACAGCATCTTCGCCTGTCAGGGCGTCCACCGGAACCGCGCCGGCGGCTTCTTCCTCGTTGATCGCTTCCACGGCCTCGGCAGTGCGCGAGTAGTGCAGGGACACGACAGCAAGGTCTTCGGCGCTTGTGAACTCCACTTTGGGGTTGTGCGGCAGGTCCGAAACCCGCAGAACATTGCCAGGCTGAAGGCCGGACACATCAACATCTAAATGCGCGGGCAGATCGGCAGGCTGGGCATGGACCGTGATTGTTTCCAGCGCCTGTTCCAGCACCAGAACGCCGGTGTCCACGCCGTCGGGATGCCCGGTAAGCTGGATGGGGATATGCGCGGTGACTTTGTCGCCCTGCTTTACTTGATGGAAGCCGATGGCAAGGAAGCTGCGCGTGATCGGGTTGCGCTCCAGCCGGTCCACCAGCACAGAATGGGACTCGCCGGCCACGGCCAGGTCAATGATGGTGTTCAGTCCGGTCTCGGCGGACAAAATGGCCGAAATGGACCTTGCCGGGACTTCCACATCCATCGGCTCCAGGCCCTTGCCGTAAACGGAACCGGGAATAAATCCCTGGCGGATGCGCTGCTTGCGCTCGCCCTTTGTCTGCGGGCCGCGTTTCGTTGCGGTAATGTTCATGGTCTCTCCTGAAAGTCTTGCTTGAAGGTCTTGCTTGAAAATCTCTGTCCTATAGGATACCCGGTTTTGACGACTGGCGGATCACGGCCTCAAACTTTTGCCCGAATTCTTTTTGCCGTCGCCGTAAATCCGTCTGCTGCTCTGCCGGGGCAATCGCTGTCCATGCAGACAGGACATGCCCGTAGAGCGCTTCAAGTGCGGCGTCGGTCTGCGGATCGGCCCGGCCGCCGGCCAGCACTTCGCGCTGCGCGTTCAAGCTGCCGCCTTCCGTGACATACGCTTCCAAAAGCTTCGCGGCGCGGTCGTAATAATCTCCGGCCTGGCCCGGCGCGGCCTGCGCTTTCGCATCCCCCAGTGCGGCGTCGCCGTAAGCAAAGTCCGGTTCCACCGACTCGCCCAGCGCCGGCGCTGTCCCTACCGGGCTTATTTCTAAGTCCGACAGCTTTTGGTCATAGGCCAGTCCCGCCGGCGGCGGGGAAAGCCGGGCCAGGCGCAGCAGCAGCTCCAGCGAGTTCGGCTCGGCCCGCAGGCCGTTTTGGTACGCCGCCAGCGCGTCGGGGATTTTGCCTTCGGCTTGCAGCACGGTCCCCAGCCGCCGCCAGTTGACGGAGTTCGGCTCCAGTGCAACGGCGGCGTTCAGGGCCGCTTCGGCGGCTATCGGGTTGCCGGAGCGCGAGTAGTCAATTTGGTATCCCAGGTCGCTGGGATAGCGGCTGTTCAGCGGGTCCCAGGCGCGGGCCGCCCCTAAGCTTTCCGCCGCGCCGGCGGGGTCGTCTTTAATTTGAGCCGGCGCTGTCACGGCGTACCCCGCCCCAATTCCCTGCGCCCCCGTCAGCAGAAACAGTGCAGCGGCGACGCTGGCCGCCGCAAGCTGAACTGGGACAGGGACACGGCGCGTCGGCTCCGGCGTTTCCGGTGTGCCTGCGCCTGCCGCAAGCCCCGCCAATGTCCAAAACGCCGTGCCGAGATAGAAAACGTACCAATCCGAGTCGATCACGTTCTGCACCGCGCCGCCCGCGATGGCCGCTAACAGCCCGCACCGCAGCAGGCGGCTGTCGGCAGGCAGCCAGGCATTTAGCGGCGCGGCTTCCGGCGCGTGGTGCAGGCCGCGCACCACCGAGATACCAAGCAGACCCAAAATCGCCAGCAGGAGCAGCAGGGCCGGCACGCCGCATTCATCCGCCATCTGCAAGTACGAATTGTGCGCCAGCCGCGTAAAGCCCGCCAGCGCGTAGCGCGGGTACAAGTCTGTCCACGCACCGACGCCTGTTCCCAAAACCGGATTGGCAAACGTCATGTCCAGGCTGCCGCGCCAGGTCCAAAGCCGGAACGCCGACGAGTTCCCCTGAAAGTGCTGCAACCGGTTCAGCACCGGCCTGGCAAACACCGCGCCGCCCAGCACGAACGCTGCGCCGAGAACGCCCAGCAGCCCGCGCGTCGCTTTCGGCAAAAGGAGGCCGCGCCGCACCGAAAGCGCCGCGCTCCCGGCAAAGACCGCGAGGGCAACCAGCAGCGAAACCAGCCCGAACCGTGAGCCTGTCGTCAGAAGCGCAAGGAGCTGAAGCAGCAGAACAACGCCCAGTACCAGCGACGCCGCCCCGCGCAGCAGCGGGGTCAGCCCGCGCCAGGATGGCGTTTCCAGAAACAGGGCCAGCGTCACCGGCAGCAGCAGCACAAAGTAGCCTGCGAGGAAGTCCGGTGTAGAGGTCGCCAGAATGCGCCAGTCTCGTTCCCCCGCCCGCAGATGGACGACGTATTCCTGCACCCCCAAATCCGCCACAACCGCTGACCCAGCCACCGCCGCAAGAACTAAGCCATATAGCCATATTTGACTTGCCGCCACGCGCCGGGCCAGCAGGAACAGCGCAAAGTCGGCGGCGAGAATGCTCCACCCGCGCAGCATCAGGCCGAAATAGCCTGTCCCGTGCTGAGCGATCAGCCGCAGGGGAATGGACAAAAACGCCAGCCCCAGCAGCACAAGAAACGCTTTTTCCGCTGGCGATAAAGAGGCCGCGAGCGGCCCGCCGCGCCGGGCGGCAAGCACAGCGGCTAAGGCCGCAAGAAATGTCCCGGCGCACAAAAACGACGCCCATTCAAACGAGGCGATTGCCGTGGGAGAATCCGGCTGGGCGGCATATACTGGGGCCAGCAGCAAGGTCAGGGCCAGCAGCAAACCAACAACGACGTTCATAGGCTGACGCTTATACGCTCCCAGCCTGCCGTGCTGCCGCCCGGCGCTTGGCGATCCGCACGGCGGCCCGCAGCCAGAGGCCTGAATACACCGCCGCCCGCCGCAGCAAGGGCGACTTCGGGTGACGCTTCAAATCGTACTCGTACCACGACCGATGGAACTCTTTGATCATCGCATCCCCATTCTTGTCGCTGGAGCGCCCAATCGCATGAGTGACCACCGAGGCCGGCACATACATCACTTCCTGCCCGCTGTCCCATACCCTCTGGCAGATGTCTACGTCTTCGCAGTACATATAAAACCGCTCGTCCAATGCCCCAATTTGGCTGATCGTGTCCCGGCGAAGAAGCATCGCGCACCCCGAAACCCAGTCCACGGGCGTGTCATGGGCGTGGTCAAAATCCGTCATCAAATAATCCCGCGCGTAGCTGTTATTCGGAAACAGCCGGCCCAAATAAGTGTTCCGAAAGAACCCCGCACCGAGCGACGGAAACCGGCGGCAGGAGAATTGCAGCGTTCCATCCGGGTTCAGCACCTTCGGCCCCAAAATTGCCGCTTTGGCGTGGCTGTCTGCGTAAGCCGCCAGTGTTTCCAATGCGCCCGGATGGATCGCGGCATCCGAGTTCAGCAGAAACACATACCGGCTGTCCGTCTGTGCAATCGCTTGATTATTGGCTTTAGAAAATCCCAAGTTCTCCGTGTTCGTAATGAGATTTACCCCCGGAAACTCAGACTTCACCATCGCCGCCGATCCGTCGCTGCTGGCATTATCCACGACCCAGACGGCGTAGTCTAGGCATGGCTTCGGCTCCGCGTGCAGCGAAGCCAGGCACACCCGCAGGTCTTCCCGCGCGTTCCAGTTGACAACAATGACAGCGATGTCAGTCATAAAGTTACTTGTGCTTGTTCCACTGACATGCAGGGAACGTAGGATTTCAATCCCACTCTCTGACGCCCGCGCTCCTCATTCCCACGTTTAATAATACCGCCGCCCCGCCTTCTGCGCCTGCTTTTCTTTGGCTTGCCGTCGCTGCTCCCAAGATCGCGCCGCCGGTCCCCAATAGCTGACCAGAAGTGCGGCGAATGCTAAAGCGATTTCGTAATCGTGGCGGTGCGGCATATTCCAGTGATGCCAGAGCGACAAGGACAAACAAGCGATTGCGGACAGCAAAAAGTCAGGTATCCTAACCCAGAAGCCCAAAAGCTGGCCGTTCCGTTTCCAGAAAGTCATCCGGGCCACAAGAAGAAGCTGGATCAAGACGAACACGCCTAAATTGATACTGTCAAATGTATCCATCGCTGTTTCTTTTTTGTTGAAGCTTCGTCCCGCGCGTCAGCCGCCATTCGTTCAGCCCCACGGCGGTTTGGATGAGCCAGCGCACCGGCGGTGCAATATTTCCGTAATGCTTGTCGTAGAAGCGCAGCAGGGCGCGGTGGGACTCGCGGACCATGTCGGCTTTGACCTGCCGGGTGCTGCTGCCGCCGTAATGGGTGACGACGACATCAGGAGTGTACCAGATTGGCAGGCCGTGGCCGCGCTTGGCTCGCCAGCACCAGTCTACCTCATTGAAAAAGATCGGGAACTGCGGGTCTAGGCCGCCGACTAGGGCGTAGGCTTTATGCGAAATCCACAGAAACGACCCCATCGGCTGGTCGGCTTCAATCGCACTCTCGTAGTCAAACCAGGTCATGCGATAGGCTCCGAACCGGCGTGAATGAGGCAGCAGCCGCGACACGCCGAGATACTCCCACAAGACTGGGCCGGGGTCGGGAAAGGCACGAAGCGACGGCTGCGTTTTGCTGTCCGTGCCAATTAAGCGGCAGCCGAACGCGGCGATATCGGGGTGGGCGGCGGCAAACGCGGCGGCGCGGGTCAGACTTTCGGGATGAACCACGACATCCGGGTTCAGCAGCAGCAGGGCGTCGCCTGTAGCCCGCGCCAGGGCCAGATTGTTGCCTTCGGCGTAGCCCAGATTGGCGTCGCATGCAAGGAGAATCGCTTCAGGAAACTCGGCGGCGACCATCGGTGCGGAGACGTCTGTGCTGGCGTTGTCCACGACAATGACTTCCATCTCGCCGCCTAACGGGGGATACTCGCGCAGGGCGGTGAGGCACTCGCGCAGGTAGTCGCGCGTGTTCCAATTGACGATGCAGACGGAAAGGCGCATGGGTTAATCGCCAAATAGTTGATCGCCGAACAGCGGTGCGGCTTCGCGCAAGTCTTTTGCCAGCGCCGACGGCGGGCAGGGCGCGAACCAGTCGGGGCCATTGCGTCCCAGCACGCCCAGTGTCGCCGCGCAGCCGGCCCGGACACCGGCCTGTATGTCCATCCAGTGATCGCCCACCATTGCGGCGTGTTCGGGCGTCTCGCCCAAATAGTCTAAAGCGTTCCAAAGATGCTCCGGGTTTGGCTTGGCTTTTGGAACATCGTCACGGGAAAGCAGCAGGTGATGAGGCAGGGCGAACCGGGCCAGCAGGCGCACGGAAACCGCGCGGCAGTTGCGGGTGACGATGCCGACTTTGACGCCGCGCCTCACTAACTCCGACAGCAGCTCGCGTGTTCCCGGCAGCAGAAGGGGATGGGAACAGCCGGCAATTTCCATTGCTTCCAGCTCTGCGAACGCGGTCCGGCGCAGGGCCGCGCCATCGCCGCCGCGCGATCCTGCATCGGCGGCAGCAGCATCTACCAGACCTAAAATGTCTTTGCCCTCGGTCACGCTTTCCAGGACGAAATGCGCCCGCGCCAGCTCTTGCATCGCCGCCGTCATCGCCGGGAAATCAATATGCGTTTCAATCAGCGTACCGTCCAAATCAAACAGCACGGCGCGGAGAGCGGCAAACGGAGCAGGCATAGTCCCATTATAGCCCGGAGGAGAAGAGCAGGTCAAGAACCTCACCCGGAAGCACCCCCAATAAAGCCTAAGCTTCCACCCTCTCTTTAATAGGGAGAGGGTCACGGCTCGCCGTGGGGTGAGGTCTATTCGTAGATACGCGCTTTGCCGGGGCCGGATGATTCGGTGCTGACAAGGTCGTCATGGGCCATGACTTCGTCGGGTGTTCGGCCAACCGTCGCGTCTTGAACCGCGAGAGACTCTTGGGCGGCAGCGGCGGCCTGGGCGCTGACATTCTGCGGCGATGGACCTTTTCGCAGACCTTCGGTGATCGCCATGTTGCTGCCCCAAACGTCGGTCACGCGCTCGCCGGCGGCGTTGACATTGATGTCCACCCCGGCGGCGTTGTACTTTAAGAGAAGCTGCTTGATTTCGTCGTAGCGCGTCGGGTCTACGGCGACGGTCATCAAGTAATCGCCTTCGCGCAGGCGGTCATTGATGTTTGCCGCCGCGTGTTCGGGCATTCCCATGTCGCGCAGGTAGCCGGTGACTCCGCCGACTGCCGCGCCTGCCGCCGTAGTCGCCGCCGCGACTCCCAGCGCTCCCGCAAGAATGCCGCCGCTTAGAACCAAGCCGACGCCAGGGATCATTACGGCGGCAGCCGCCGCAAGCAGCCCGGCGACGAGGCCGACCCCGCCGCCGACCGCCGCGCCCGCCGCCGCGTCCTGGGGCGTCGTGGTGGTCAACCCCATGTTGCCGATAGCGGACACGTTTTCCGCCGTATCCACATCAGAGCGCGGCGCGATTGTGGACGCGATGGCTGCCGGGGGCGGGGTTCCTCTTTGCGGCACATAAGTTGCTGCCGAAGTCGTGCCGTCGTCCGTCACCCGCGTGTAGCCGTCCCGGATACGCTGGGTTTCATCTTCTTCCGCCGCTCGGCGGCTGGCGATGCCGATGCTGCTCTCCGGGACGCCGTGGTCCCGCAGTGCGCCGATTGCCCGTTCGGCGTCGGCGACATCCTGAAAAAGCGCGTACATTGTTTGCAGTGCCATGAGTGAAAATCCTCCTCGGTGCTGATGCTGAATACCCGGCAGGCAGGCAGGGATAAACCCGTTAATGCCTAAGCGTCGCGTAAACTAAGTAGCTGTTCAGGCCAAAGATGACGGCGGCCAAAATCCAGCCGCCGGTGCGCGTCGCCCAGCCGTTGACAAACCGGCCCATCTTGGCTTTGTCACTTGTAAACTGAACCAGCGGAATGACCGCAAACGAGAGCTGCACCGACAGCACGACCTGACTGAAGATCAGCAGCTTGCCCGTGCCGGACATGCCGTACAAGCCGACAATGATCAAAGTCGGCACAATCGCCAGCATCCGGGAAATCAAGCGCCGCAGCCAAGCGGGAATTTGAAAGTTCGTAAAGCCTTCCAAAATGATCTGCCCGGCCATCGTCCCCGTCAGCGTCGAGTTCTGCCCGGATGCCAGCAAAGCAATCGCAAACAGCGGCGTCGCAATGCCGACCCCCATCAGCGGCGTCAGCAGCTTGTACGCGCCTTGAATGTCCCCGATTTCGTGGTGTCCGGTACGGTAAAACACGGCGGCGGCCAGAATTAAAATCGCTGCGTTGACAAACAGCGCCAGCATCAGCGCAACCGTTGAATCGAGGTACGCGCTTTGAATGGCCCCTTTTTTCTCTTTGTAGTCGCTGCCGAAATCGCGGGTCTGCACAATGGACGAATGCAGGTACAGATTGTGCGGCATGACCGTTGCGCCTAAGATTCCGAGCGCAATATACAGCATGGCGGGATCGCGAACGATCTCGGCATGGGGAATGAAGCCTGCCAAAACGCCGAACCAGGCCGGGCGAGCGTAGATCATCTCCACTGTAAAAATGACCATCATCGTGCCGATAAGCGTGATGACTAAAGCCTCCACATACCGAAAGCCCCGGCCTTGCAGCACTAAAACCACCAGCACGTCCAGCGCCGTCAGCCCGCAGCCAATAATGAGGGGGATATGGAACAGCAAATTCAGCGCGATGCCCGCGCCGATGACTTCCGCCACATCGCAGGCGACAATGCCGATTTCCGCCGAAAGCCACAAGAAGATGGAAACAGGCTTCACATAAGCGTCCCGGCTGGCTTGCGCCAAATCGCGCTGAGTGACAATGCCGAGCTTGGCCGCCAGCGCCTGCAAAAAAATGGCCGTGAAGTTGGCAAGCAAAATCACCGACAGCAGCCGGTACGAGTAGACCGACCCGCCGCTGATGTCCGTCGCCCAGTTGCCGGGGTCCATGTAGCCGACCGCAATCAAATACCCTGGTCCAAAGAACGCCAGAAACCGCCGCCAGGCGGTGGCGTTTTTAGGAACGGCAATGGATTGAAATACTTCCGGCAGGCTGGGCCGCTTCACCGGCCCGCGCCAGCCGTCCGTTGGGGTAGGTTCTTGTCTCGGCTCCGGGTGGGGTGGCTCTTGCGCTAATTCCATAAACTGCGGTTTAACTTCCTAACTGAACTAACATAATGACTTTTTTGCCCGCGTCAATCTTTGTGCTCTGCCAGTGGCTGCACGAAAACGCTGCCGGCCAGCGATGAACCGATGACCTGCCGCGCCTCGCCGACCTGCACCGTCAGCAGCCCGTCAACCGCGTCCCGCTCCAGCACTGTCACGACGGAATGCAGGTGAATGACCCGCTGAGTGAGCGCCCGCAGCACGGCAGCATCCGTATCTTTGACCCGCGCCACTGTCACCGTCTCGCCCGGAGCGCATTCGCTGAGTGCCCGGAGGCGCTCTTCTACTAATGTGCCGTCGGGGGCGGGAATCGGGTCGCCGTGCGGGCAGGCGTTAGGATGCCCGAGCAGGGCGTCAATTCGGGCCTCAAACTCTTCGGAGATGACATGCTCCAGCTTCTCCGCTTCGGCATCCACTTGGTCCCACGAGTAGCCCATCGCCTGTGCCAGATACAGTTCCAATAAACGGTGATGCCGGATCACTTCCAGCGCAATTTTCTCGCCCATCGGCGTCAGACGAACTCCGTGGTACGGGGTATACGCGACTAGATGCAGCGTATCTAAATGCTTCAGCATCTTGGTCACGGCAGCGGCAGTTGTCCCGGTGCGCTCCGCCAGCGCCGACGTGGAAACGGTGTCCGTCTGCGTTTGCAGCTTATAGATTGTCTTGACGTAATCTTCCACGGCAGCAGATCGCATGGCATCCTCGTAGAATATCCGCGTAAACTATCCCCGCGCAACTTATTTTTTAACCCTGGTTAAATTATCATCGGCAGTATACCCGAAAACGTGCAAAAAGAGCGAGGGGATAAATCCCTCTATGCCTTCGGCATTACTGCGTATCTGCTGAATGATGTCCTTCGGACAGAAGATGGAAGGCACCTAATAGGGCTGTTCCTTTCTTTTCATCCGAAGGATGCCATTCAGCAGATACGCAGTAATGCCGAAGGCATAGAGGAATTCATTCCCTCGCTCTTCTTGCGCTGCTTCTTCTTGCGCTACTTCCGCTCGCTGATAGGCGTTACTTGAAGGTCGCGCGGGCCGGTGTAGATGGCGCGGGGGCGGATCAGGCGGTTGTCGCCGAGCTGCTCCAATATGTGCGCGGTCCAGCCGGCGACGCGGGAAATGGCGAACACGGGCGTGAACTGGTCATTGGGGATGCCGAGCATGTGGTAAACCGAGGCCGAGAAGAAGTCGACGTTGGCTTTCAGCGTCGTTTTGCCTTTGGCGGCCAGCGCTTTGTCGGCGGCTTCCTGGACTTTTTCGCTGATTTCGTACCACTTGGCATCGCCGGTGGTTTCGGCAAGCTGACGGGACATCTCGCGCAAAGAGACGGCGCGGGGGTCCAGGGCGCGGTAAACGCGGTGGCCGATGCCGGGAATCTTTTTGCCTTCGGCCAGCATGGCGGTGACAATCTCGTCGGCCTTATCGGGGGTGCCGATTTGTTCCAGCAGGTTCATCACGTTGACGTTCGCCCCGCCGTGCAGCGGGCCGGCCAGGGTGCCGACGGCGCTGGTGACGGCGCTATACATATCGGTCAGGGTGGCAACCGTGACGCGGGCGGCAAACGTGGACGCATTTAGCTCATGGTCGGCATGAAGAATAAGGGCCACGTCGAGCGCATGAGACTCGGTCTCATTCGGCACGGTACCGTTCAGTTGGTACAGGAAGTTCGCGGCGGTAGACAGGCCGGGCTGGGGCGCAGCCGGCTCTTTGCCGTTTCGCAGGCGATCCAGCGTCCCGACAAGCGTTCCCATCTGGGCGGTGAGGCGCAGGGCCTTGCGCTTGTTGGCTTCCATGCTTTCATCGCCGAGGTCCGGGTCGTACATCCCCAGCAGCGAAGTCGCCGTCCGCAGAGAGTCCATCGGCGGCACGGTGTGGGGGAACTGCTTCAAGAGAGCCATTGCGCCTTCGGGAATGGCCCGGTTTGAATCCATCTCCGACTTCAACTCTGCAAGCTGGGCCTCGGTCGGCAGGCTGCCGTTCCACAACAAATAAACGACCTCCTCAAAGGTCGTGTTCTGGGCCAGGTCATGGATGTCGTATCCCCGGTAGATCAGCTTGCCGTTGATGCCGTCCACATCACAGATGGAGGACTCTCCGGCAATAACATCTTCCAGCCCTTTTGCAAATTTATCATCAGCCATAGTATGCGAAAACCTTCCTTGCGCGAGGCCGCGCGGTTTATTTTACCCGTTTTTCAACGAGAGGAGCAAGCCGTTTTCGCGGGTTTCCGGCGCGGGCGGTGCGGAGTCATCGTCCCATTTTCCGGCGACCGACATCTTTGTCCCGCAGCAGGCGCACAGGCCGATCATCGCCCGCCGTCCGTTCTTCATCAGCGTCCGGGTGGCCGAAAGCATTTCCTGTTTGGCGCGGCAGCGCACGCAGTATCCAATCACGTTGACCTCGCAAATGTCCCAGGGATGTATCCGGTAAAAACCATAGGATTGG
>CAXUBO010000096.1:0-11526 GCA_964249345.1 uncultured Armatimonadales bacterium
AGTGCCGAAAGAGACGTTCCGCAACCCTCATAATTTGCCGTCCAAAGTCTGCCCGGTCTGCGGCAAGCCGTTCACCTGGCGCAAGAAATGGGAACGGGACTGGGCCGGCGTCGTCTTTTGCAGCGACAAGTGCCGGAAGGCGGGAAAGGCCCCTGGCTCCCAATAAGGCCCCCTAGCCCCCAATAATGGGGGAACAGGATTGGGGACAAAAGCGTCATGCGCGTTTCTTGCTCTTTTCTGGTTCCCCGCCCCGTTTAAACGGTGGTGTGAGCTAGGGGGTATTCTAACCCGGCAGCACCTGGGCTTCTTTGGCGTCGGTGCGGGCCGCGTCCTGCTCCTGCTGAAGCATGGGCGCATTGTCCTCCTTGCGAACAGGAGGCGCGGCGGCTTCCGTGTCTTTGGCGATTGTTTTCTGAACCACTTTTGCGGCGCGGCGGACAGCCACCACATCGGTCTTGAACTGCGGGAACAGCCGGATTAAAATGACCTGCAAGGCGGCGGCGATAGGAACGGCCAGCAGCGTGCCGCCGATCCCGAACAGCGTTCCGCCCGCCATCAGGGCTATGAGTGTCAGAAGCGGGTGCAGGTTGACGCTGCCGCCGATCACGCGGGGGGCGACAATGTTATCAAACACGATCTGGTGAATAAAGATCATGATGAGGACAACGATCACCGCTGTTGCCAGCCCATGCGTCGCCAGCGTGACCAGGCCGATGAGGATTGTGGAAACCAGAGCGCCGAAATACGGAATGGTATACAGCAGGCCCGCCGTAATCGCAAGCGTCAGCGCGTAGTCATGCAGGCCGGCAAACCAAAGAACGGCAAAAATGACGCAAATATCCAGCGCCATCACCGTCAAAACGCCCCGGACATAGCTGCCGAAGACGGCAATAATGTCCGTCACTGTTGCCAGTATCCCTTCGCGTCTTTCTTTGGCAACTAAGAGAAGCGACTTGCCGAGGATTTTGTTGAAATCCAGCAGAATAAAGAACGTGATGATCGGGACAATCACGACACAAACCAAGTTGCCTGCCAGCCCCGGCAGGTTGTCTCCAAACCACTTCAGCCCGTTCCCCAGCATTTCCGGCACATGGCGGGCGTAATTCAGCACTACGGGGAATGCCGCGACAGGAACATGGTGCGCCGTCATCCAGGTAGATGCAAACAAGGCGACATCATGCGGCGAGCCGTAAAGCTGCGGCGGGACAAGCCGCGTGATTAAATCCGTCATCTGCCCGCTGACCAGAGTGAGACCTTTGACAATCAGTACGCAGATGCCGATGAAAAGCGCATAAATGACGCCAATAGCGAGGCCGCGCGGGAACCGCTTCCCGAACATCCCCTGCCGCTCCAGCCGGTCCACTTCCGGCGTCAGCGTCATCGCAATAATTGTCGCGACCAGAAACGGCGGGATTAAATCACGCAGGGCGTACCCGACGGCAAGCGCCAGCAGCGCCAGCCCTAAATAGGCCAGCACCACAAACAGCGACACCACTTTTTTTTGCTCGAATACCGGAACAGAAGCCACAAACGCTCCTTGAAGCAAGCACCTGAGAATAAAGAAGCGTGGAACTGAAGTTCTACGCTCTGGGGCGAAGCGCCTATCGTCCACCTTCGTGGACAAAGAATAAAATTGCCCTGTCTGCCTTCTTGTCCGCGAAGGCGGAGGCTTTATTGGGGTGACATTTGGCGTCTGCGCCCCGCAGCGTAGAACTTCAGTTCCACGCATTTTTCAGTCCCGCTTAAAATCTTGGAGAATGTCTTTCGGCAAGGTGCATCAAACCTTCTACGAACTCATCGGCAGGCCGATGTAGGTGCGCGGCTCCGGCGGCGCGTCGTCTTCATCCACTTCAATATAGTTGTCCAGAATGTCGAACAGCTCAAACAGGTCTTTGTTGGTGTTCAGGAATACGTCGTAATTGTCGGCGACATCCGCCAGGTACGCCGGCTCGCGGGACGTAGGACCGGCGGCGGCGAGCCAGCTCCTAAAAACGGCGGCGGCCTGCGCGGTCGGGGTTCCCGACGGATCACGGTCGGAGATGGCTTTCAGCGTTTTGCCCAGCTCAATGGTCTGCGCCTGCAAAGACGGCGCTTTGTCCTGAGTATCGGACAAGGGAATATCGGACAAGGGAGTATCGGACATTAGGCGTCCATTCTTTCTAAGCAATTTTTTCCAAATAATCTTCGACGCGCGTTAAGATTTTTGTCCGCAGCCCTTCAATCGCCGTGTCGCGGGAGCCGAAGTAGTTGATGGCCGTGTAGCCGCCGAAGTTTGTGAAGTTCTCGTAGGTGGAAAACTTGGACGCATTGGCAGGAACCATAACAGGCTCTTTGGTTTCGGTGTCGGTGACTTCCAGCGCCCGAATAAAAGCTGTATTCGGATCGGCATCTTTGATGCGCTCGTTGTAAGACAGCCGGATCAAAAACTGCCGTCCGGTCTGCGTCGTGTAGCGTTCGGTAATATCCATGACAGTGTTTCCCTAGACGTTGTTTCCCTAGACGTTGTTTCCCTAGACGTTGTTTCCCTAGACGTTGTTTCCCTAGAAGCGTCTTCGCGGCTTAGTTTTCGGCGGCGCGGGGCGTTTCTCCTGCCCGGCCCGGATACCCTGCACACCCTGCTCCTGCCCGTCATAGATTTTCGCGCGGGAGGCGGCACTGGTCCGGGAAATGCCCGGCCCTTTGCCGGGCTGGAGCTTTTCGGCCCACGGGCTGCCCTTCTTGCGGCGGACAAAAATTCGGGCGCGTTCGGCGCGGACTTTGTCGCCGGTGCCGGCATAAGCTTGGCCCAGCAGAAAGTGGGCCTCGCCGGAATAGTCCAAAAAGCGCTGCATCGGCGCGGAAAACGGCTCCAAAGCGGCGACCGCTTCCGGCCAGGCCCGCGCCTGCACCCGCTCGCGCCCGATTTCCAGCCGCGCCCGAAACAACTGGTAAATCCCAAAGTAAAACGGCACCAGCACCACCAGCAGGCTGAGGCCGTTCAGAAGAGCCTTCGGCACCAGCGGCAGATGGGGAAAACGAGCATTCACATAGGGCATGGCAAGCGTCGTCAGCGTCAAAAGGACAAACACGACTGCGCCGTAGGTCAGTGCGATGCGTCCCAGCCGCCGGTCGGCGTCGGGGTTAATGATGGCGGTTCGGGGAGCCGAACGAGGCGTGGGATTTTGCGGAGAAGACGGCATAAAATGTGCTTACCCAAAAATAGGGAAAAGCCCCGAACCGGCCGATCAACACAGTGATCGGCACAGGGCGGGGCAGCGGGAGCCAGCAAAAAGAGTTTTAGGCGGCAACCGGCTCGGCGGCGGTTTCTTCCGCCCTGCTTTCGGCGGCAGCCTTTTCGCAGGGCATTACCTGCGCGGCCTGCGGCCCTTTGTCGCCCTGCTCAATTTCGAAGGTGACATCCTCACCTTCGGCCAGGCTTTTGTAGCCTGCCTTTTGGATGGCTGAAAAATGAACAAATAAATCCCTGCGTCCCGCGACTTCAATAAACCCGTAGCCTTTGGAGTCGCTGAACCATTTCACTTTGCCGTTGACTTTCCCGTCCAACACTTTCCCGTTTACCATGGTCGTGCCTTTTTGCCTCCTAGAATGTTCTGCCGGCGAATGTTCTGTCTGCGGAAGTGCTATCAGACAAGCCAGGGTAATCCCAGGCATCCCCGATTATAACACGCCTGCCCGCAAGAAGTCAAGAAAACCAAAAGTCACGAAAATTGTTTCGTAAGAAAACGGCTAATCCTGCGGCTAGGGTACCCGCATGCGATGTCAAGAGACGGCGGGCTTGTCGTGCGGGTCTTCGGATGCCTCTTCGTACAGCAGGCAGCGCACCGTGCGGCCATTTTCTAACAGTGTGTTAGCGGGAACGACACTGGGACACGGCGCGAAGCGCTTGGGGCAGCGGGGCGCAAACGGGCAGCCGGGCGGGATCGCGGTGAGGCTCGGCGGCTGACCGGGCAGCGACGGCAGGGGCTTGCCCGTGGAAGCCCGCCGCCAATCGGGAAGCGATGCCAGCAGCGACTGCGTGTACGGATGCTTCGGGGCGGTGAACAGGTTCTCAGACGACGCATACTCCACAATCTGCCCGGCGTACATGACCGCAACATCGTCGCAGCGCTCGCGCACAACGCCCAAATCATGCGTGATGAGGACAATCGCCGTGCCGAGGTCGGCTTTCAGCTCGTCCATCAGGTCTAAAATCTGGGCCTGCACTGTTACGTCTAAAGCGGTTGTCGGCTCATCGGCCAGCAGCAGGGCCGGGCGGCAGGAAAACGCAATCGCGATCATCACACGCTGGCGCATCCCCCCCGACAGCTCATGCGGATACTGCCGCATCCGGCGCTCCGGCAGAGACACCCGCACCCGCGTCAGCCAGTCTAAAGCGAGCGCCCGTGCCTCGCGCGGCGACACGTTTTGGTGCGCGGAAATTGTTTCGGCTATCTGGTCGCCCACCGTCAGCGTCGGGTTCAGCGCCGTCATCGGGTCTTGAAAGACCATCGCAATCCTCGCCCCGCGCACCCCGCGCATCTGCTTCTCCGAGAGCGTCAAAAGGTCCGCGCCGTCAAAGAAAATCCGCCCGCCCGTAATCCGCCCCGGCGACGCAATCAGCCGCAGGATCGACAGCGCCGTGACGCTTTTGCCCGACCCCGACTCCCCCACAATTCCCAGCGTCTCGCCCCGCATCACCCCAAACGACACTCCCCGCACCGCCCGCGCGACCCGCCCGCGCCCCTCGCGTCCAAACGCCGTTTCCAAGTTATCAATTTCCAGCAAGTTCTCAGTCATGGTTTACTTGGGGCTTCCTGTCAATTTACGCGCCCGCTTGGTCAAGTCGCTTTCTTCCAGGTGCATCTCCAAGAACTCCCGGAGCATGGCGACCGCCTGATTGTGCCGTTTCACAAGTCGACGCAGAGTTGGCAGATCAATACTTGTCTGATACGGCAAGTTGTGGATTGAAGCATGAAGAGCAGCCTTCCGGCGTCTTTGTTCTTCACCCTGCATTTTCTCCATGAAAAGCGCAGTCTCTTCGTCGCATTCTTCCAGCAAATTCACAAAACCACTCATACTTTTGCACTCCAATAAATCGAAACCGTCTCGATGCTTCGCTTGGTCACAGCTATTTGTGCGGCAGGGTCAACTGTCAGCTCCAGCATCGGTGCCGTGTTCAGCGAGCGGACCAGCGCTAGAATGTAATCCTGTTTCAAGTAGTGCGCGACTGCCCATTCTTTGTCCGTAAATGCAATGGAACCGCTAACGCCGACAATCCCTTTGACTTCCACGGCCTGAACAACTTTCGGGCCATGCACCCGGAAATCAAAGCCCGTCCCAAGCTTGCGCGTGTCTTCGAGTTCCATGCCTGTAAACTGAGCCAGCGTCGGGTACTGCGCCTGAAAGAACTCCTCGGCGGCTTCGCCGGTACGAAGCCGAGCAGCATACGCCAGGTTGTCGCCAATAATACTCGCGTCCTTCTTGTCCATGACGACAATCGGAGCCGTGTAAATTTCGGAAACCCCAAATTCTTTTGAGAAGATGTCTCGCGCCACCTCAAACAAAGCCGCGTCGCCGACATCCGAGTATGCTTCCATGACCTGCACCCGCGAGCGCAGAACAGGCCGCTGATACCAGCCCTTCCGCACCGGTGAGCAGTACGGGTCAAATGAGTCGCGCATATTCTTGATTGTCGCAGGCGGGACTCCTAATGCCGCACCGAGTCCGTCATAGGCGCTGTTCCAGGTGTCGAAGCCAAGCGCCTGATACCCCTTCTTATCGCATCGGGACAGAAAATAGCCCACGACAAGAGCGCGTTTGTGCGCTTCGTCCATCGGCGACTGTTGAACGGCTTCAATTGCTTCGCTTGTTGCCATCTACTCATTGCCTTCTCATTCTTCGTTGTCCAGATCATCAGGGACAGGCTTATTTTCTCGCAGGAAGCGTACCGAAATATCTTTGACGGCATAATTCTGTAATCCCGTCCGCCTGCGGAACATCAGCGCCCTGCACAGCTCGCTCTCAACTTGTTCAGCAATCTCCGCCGCCGTCAGGGAAGAAGCAGTTGCCAAATGGACAATCACTTTAGCATTGAATTTGAGAAATTGAATTTGAGAACTCGCACTCTTTCAACCTCAGTTCAAGACCCTACTCTCGCGGAGTGAACGAGTGTGGAAATCAATTTTAAAAGATTTTCGCTTTTTAATACTCGGGGTTGGACTTGGGCGGCGAGTAGCGCTCCGGGTGACCGTGCCAGAAGTCGGAGTCAATGAAGACGGCGACTTTCTTGCGCCGAAACGCCAAGTCCGGTTTGCCGGCAATTTTGTCGGCGTGCGGCGCGAAGTAAATCCTGCGTTTCTTCAGTTCCTGAAAGACCGCAAGCTCCGGCTTCGTCCCCTTTGACCGGATGTTCTGCATATTCTTCCGCCGCTGTTCCGGCGATAAATTGTCCATGTGTCAGGCCGGGTTTCGGTAGATGATTTGCGTGTTTTCCGGCAGCAGGCCATCCATGTCCTCCCGGCAGATGTCAAACAGCGTTTTGTCAGTCAAGACAAGAAGCCGCGTCTGCGCGGAAACACGGGAAAGAAGGTAAACATCGCCAAGAAGTGCCCATTTAATAGCGCTGAAGTACCGTCCGGCAGGCTTTGCTTTTGTCGCGGTCACTTGATTAGACTTGACCTCAAAGACGACATTTTGATCCGGCGAAACGCCATCAAATTCGTGGTAACGCCGCTCACCGTTGGATTTTGTGCCGACGGCAAGGCGCTTCTTTGGAAGAGGCGCATGGTACTCTTCCTGCAAAAGCTCTCGTACTTTTTGCTCAATGACTGCACGGTCCGGCTTCTTTCCCTGCTTCGGAGCGACCTCAAACTGCACTTCCGGCATTTGCGCGGCGTAGTCTCCCATGTCGTGCGTGTCGAAGAACTCGACAAGTTGATCAAGATTGTCAAAGCGCGGCAAAACAGCATTATTTTCTTCCATACATTTTTCTCTCTTTATCCACCATGTCCCTAGCGCTCAAGATAAGGGCTTGAGCCGTCTTTTGTTCTTTCGAGACGGGTTTGTAAATGAACAGCGTGGTTAAATAACGCCCTGCTTCCGTTTGAGACAAGGCCATGTAGACATCTTCCCCCAGTCGGTCCCCTTTTTCAACGAAGCGGAACTTAGGGCGATTTCGCAGCGCTTCCTCAACTTCTTCGGGTTCCACCTGATGCTTCACATCAAGTTTCTCGATAATCGTGTCAAGCCAGATAAAACTGTCTATTCTCATGCAGCTATTATCTCAATACCCGCCCGCGCCAGCAGCGTTTTCGGGTTCTCAGACAGCGCCGTGTCCGCCTCGCCTGCGGTCAGCCCTGCGCCGAGGGCGACGGTGCGGGCGAAGGCTTCGGTGTGCAGGTCGCCCGGCGAATGCGTGTCGGAGTTGACCAGAAACTTTGCGCCTGCCGCCCGTCCTAAGACAACCGTGTTGCCGTTGCCGAGGCAGTGGCCCCGGCGGGACGTGATTTCTAAGAAGACGCCGTTTTCAGCGGCAAGCGCGGCTTCGGCTTCGGTCAAGAGGCCGGGATGGCCGAGAACGTCCACATCGGGGCATTCGACGCTCGCCCGATTTGTTCCCGGCGGCACCGGCTCTACGAGTGTCTCGCCGTGAATGACGACAATCTTTGCCCCGGCCCGCTTGGCCCGCGCCGCGAGAGGCGCGATGGAGCGCGGCGGGCAGTGGGTCAGCTCAACGCCGGGCAGGACGCGGAAGCCCCATTCTTCCCAGGCTAAATCACAGTCGCGGGTAACTTTTTCCACCAGCTCTTCCAAGTTGGACGCCGAAGCATGATCGGTAATCGCCATCGCCGAATAGCCGCTGACGTAGGCGCGGCGAATCAGCTCCATCGGCAGCAGCGCACCGTCGGAAAAAAACGAGTGGGTATGGAAATCGTACAAAGGCATAAGATAATCCTAAAGTATCACGGGGCTGAACCCCCGTGCTTCGAACGAGCAACTCCCCGCCTGCGCGGGCAGGAAAGGCACCCGTTTAGAAGTTTCTTCGCCCGCACAGGCGGGAGCTTGATTTACTTAAGCCCTGCCGTTCAGGGCAGGCCACTTCCTTGTGTCACACGTTATGTCACAAAAAACGCGCTTATGTCACAGTGTCACATAACAGAGAGCATAAAGAACGAGGGCGTAAATGCCCTCGTCTGTATATATTATGCAGCATCAGGCAAAGGATAATCGCACTGACCTTCCATGCCGAGTTCTCGCAGGCGTCGCAGTATCACTGGGTCAGTGCCGCTATAGCGCAGCGTGTCAATGCAGTTGACTTGCATCGCGGACAACGCGCGGTCCAGTTCTTCCGGCGTCTCTGGCTGCTTTTTGAAAAAGCAGCCATAGTTGGGGTTTTCAAGATTTTCCTCGAACCCCATTAAAGTCGGTGCCTCATACTCTGGAGTACAACAACTGAGGCAGAAGTTGGCTTCGACATAAAAAGGGCCAGGCGCGTTCAATGGGTTACGCTGACGCGGCGCACCGTTTCCGCTTCCGTCATCGTTTGACAGCATTACAAGTTCAGTCATTGCTGAGGTACCATCGGTTCAAGTTCGGCCCATAACTTCAAGTTCGGCCCATAGCTTTTCAAAGACCCTCGGCTGCCGCCCATGCGGTTGATATAAGCGGCACGTTCCAAGTTCCAATAGTAGTTCAACTTGCGCGGCGAGTAGCGGCACAAAAGGTCCGGCAGGTTGTGAAGATGGTTGGCCTGATCCGTACACATCTTGGCATCTCCTGACCAGCCTGCCGAACGCGCTTCAACAATGCCTGTTTGCAGAATACGCAGGACAACATCGGCGATGTCAGCAGGGCATGGCTTGAGGTCTGCCTGGGCTTCGGCGACCAGTTCCGGGAAATCTTCCGCGATGATTTGCTGGATTTCTTTTGTAATTCTACTCATTTACTGACTCGTTTAATCAAACAAGCTGGAAACGCTCATGTCCTGGTTGACGCGGTGGATGGCCTCGCCGAACATGGACGCGATGGAAAGCTGCGTGATTTTCGGGCGCTCTTTTTCGGCGGCCAGCGGAATGCTGTCGGTGATGACGACTTCGGCAATCGCCGGGTGGTCGTTCAGGCGGTCTACCGCGTCTTTGGTCAGGACACCGTGGGTGGCGGCGATGTAGATTTCGGGGTTGCAGCCGTGGTCCACCAGCGTCTTGACGCATTCAATAATAGAGCCGCCCGTCGTAATCATATCTTCCAAAATAATCGGCGTCTTGCCGCGCACATCGCCGGCAAGGTCGGTAATCTCGGTGTGGCCGTGATCTTCATGGAACTTGTAGCCGACCGCAAGCGGGGCATTGAGCTGACGCACTAATTTACGAGCCTGCTTGACCCGGCCTTCGTCGGGCGAGACAATCACGACGTTTTCCAGCGCTTTTTTCTGGAAATAATCGGCGAACATGCCCCGCGCGGTCAGGTGGTCCAGCGGGATATTGAAAAAGCCCTGGATAGCGTCGGCGTGCAAATCCATCGTGATAATTCTGTCTGCCCCTGCCGCCGTCAGGACATCGGCAATGAGTTTTGCGGTAATCGCCTCACGGGGCCGGTCTTTCTTTTCCTGCCGGGCATAGCCGAAGTACGGCAGCACGGCGGTAATCCGATTCGCGCTGGACCGGCGCATGGCGTCAATCAAAATCAGAAGCTCGACCAAGTTGGTGTCGACGGGCGGGCAGGTCGGCTGGATAATAAACGCATCCGCGCCTCTGACGCTTTCTTCATACTGCACATAAGTTTCGCCGTCCGAGAACCGCGTAATCCGCACGTCGCCGAGCGGCAGCCTCAGCCAGTCGGCGATTTCCTGCCCTAGCTTGGGGTTCCCGGTCCCCGCAAACAGCTTGATTTCGGTTTTTTCCCGCATTGCCGCTCCCCTTTTCCCCGCCGCTGCCCGGCAGTGTCCGATTGCTTTCAATAAGAATAGAATAATAAATCGCGCCTTGATTATACCGGGGCGGAGGGCGAGTTGGCAAGGGGAAGGGCGCAAGGGCAGGCGCAGAAGAGCGAGGGAGTGAACTCCACTCGCTCCAAAAGACCGTCCTTCGGACGAAGAGAAAACCGACGTTTTCCATTCCCCATCCGAAGGATGCAATTCAGCGAGAGGAATTTATTCCCTCGCGCCTCGCGCCTTCACTCGCCCCCATCAGGTATAATCCCCCCATCATGCGCCAATTCGACACTGCGACTGACCCGCCCGAAGCCATCCATGCCGCCCTGACCGCACGCGACCATGCCAAGAACGCCCAAATTGAAGCCGTCGTCCGTAGCATCTTGGACGACGTAAAAACGCGCGGCGACGCCGCCGTTCTGGATTACACCCGCCGCTTCGACTGGCCGGAAGCAACTATTGAAGCGCTGGCGCTGACACAGTCGCAGCTTGAGCATTATGAACAGGGAACGGCAGCCGAAGATTGGGAACTGCTTAATGAGGTTGCTGTCAATATCAGACGCTTTCACAATGCAGAGCATGGACACCTGCGGTCTTGGATGGAGATGTCGGAAAATGGCCCTGCCCGCATGGCCGGACAAATCATACAGCCGGTCAAGCGAGCCGGCGTCTACGTTCCCGGCGGCAAGGCAGCCTACCCTAGCACCGTTTTAATGGCTTGCTGGCCGGCGTTTGTCGCAGGCGTCGAAGAAATCATCATCTGTACGCCGCCCGATAATCAAGGGAACATTTTGCCTTTGCTTGGTCTTGCGGCAGCCATGTCTACGGTTCACACGCTGTTCAAGATTGGCGGGGCGCAGGCGATTGCAGCGATGGCTTACGGGACGGAAACTGTTCCCAAGTGCGATGTAATTGTCGGGCCGGGCAACCAGTATGTCAACATCGCCAAGAAGCTGGTTTACGGCGAATGCGCCATTGACATGCTGGCAGGACCGTCGGAGGTGGCGATCATCGCCGATGAGTACGCAAAGCCTGAACTCGTCGCCGCCGACATTCTGGCGCAGACGGAGCATGGACACGACAACCGAGGCGTCTTGTTCACACACTCCCTAGAGCTCTTGGAACACGCCAAAACCGAATTGTCCCGTCAGCGGGCGGAGCTGTCCCGCCGCGAGATTTTAGATGCAACGGCGCTGAACTTGATTTTTGTCAAAACGAACTCTTTAGAAGAGTCACTGGCGCTTTCCAACATTTTTGCCCCGGAGCATTTGGAGCTGATGGTGCGCGAGCCGCTCGCCGCCCTGCCGCTGGTCAAAAATGCCGGGGCGGTGCTGCTGGGCGAGCATACGTCGGCATCGGTCGGCGACTACTGGGCGGGGCCGTCCCACACGCTGCCGACTGCCGGCGCAGCCCGGTTTTCGTCGCCGCTGTCGGTGAATACGTTCCTGAAGCGCACAAGCGTGGTGTATTACTCGCAGAAAGCCGCTGAGGACGCGGCGGAAGAAGTCGCCCGGTTTGCCGAAGCGGAAGGCTTTGACGGCCACGCGGCGGCGGCAAGGCTGAGAGGACGCCCGGAACCCGGCACAGCAGCGGAACCCGGCACTGGAAGTGCCGGGCTA
>CAXUBO010000096.1:11536-17107 GCA_964249345.1 uncultured Armatimonadales bacterium
CCTGCCGCGGGTCAAAAATGCCGGTGCGGTGCTGCTGTGCCGGGTGCCACAGGGGGCGAATCCTAATGATCTACGCCACTCCCGACGCCCAAACCCGGCGTCCCGACATTGACGCCGTCATCTTTGACATGGACGGCGTCTTAATAGACATCAGCCGCAGCATCCGGGTCGTCAACTGCCTGGTGGTCCCTTACTTCCTGCGGACCGTCTTAGGCTGGCCTGCGCCCGACGACCTCTTGACTTCCGCCGACATTGAGCTGTTCAAGAACGCCGGCGGCTTCAATGACGACTTAGACCTCACCTATGCGCTGGTCTTGTTTTATGTCGCCAAAGGCCGGGAGCATCCTTCGGCAGCCCCGGAAACCTTGAACGTGTTCCAGCCGAACTTGAACCGATTCGCCGCCCGTGTCAAAGAGCGCGGCGGCGGGGTGAAAGCCGCCGAAGCCATTATGATGGAGCATTTGACCCGCGATGATCTGCTGGCGGTGGAAACCGATTACCGCAAGCATTTGATCAAGCAGGTCTTTTTGGAGATGTTCGCGGGCGAGCATTGCGAGCGTTTGTACGGCTTCGCGCCGACTCTTTACACCGGCCCCGGCTTTATCAACCAAGACGTGCCGCTGCTGGACATCTCTAAGCTGCCGGAAGACAAGATGCTCGGCATTCAAACGGGGCGCACCCTGGAAGAAGCCCGGTTTGGCCTGGAGCTCTGCGGTCTGCTGGACCGTGTTCCGCCTGCGAACATCGTCACCCAAAGCGACGGATTCAAGAAGCCCCACCCCGGCGGCCTGACGGCACTGGCAAAGCGTATGGGCTTCACGAACGCCGTTTACCTGGGCGACACCTGGGACGATCTGCGAACCGTCCAGCGCTTCAACAACGCGCCGGTCGGCGCGGCCCGCTTTTTGTCGGTTCAGGTTCTGAGCGGCCCACAAGGCAGCGCCAACGAGCGATTGTTCCGCACCTCCGGCGCAGATGTCATCGCCGCCGATGTCAACGAGGCTCTGGACTGGGTAAATGGTCCAGCGTCCCCTAGCCCCCAATAATGGGGGTACCGGAGCACGAAACACAGGTTTGGTCTGGTCTTCGCCTTCTCATGTTCTCCCATTATTGGGGGCTAGGGGACGCTGGACAAACCGCCGCCCGTTTGGTACAATGCAGCTAACCATGACACAAACACGGGACGCAAGTCTTTCGCGGCAGACTTCGGAAACAAGCATCACGCTTTCGGTCGCTTTGGACGGCGACGGCGGCAGCGAGGTTGTCACAGGGGTTGGGTTCTTTGACCACATGCTGACCCATATTGCGCGTCACGGCTTGCTGCACCTGAGCGTCCATGCCAGCGGCGACCTGCATATTGACGACCATCATACCGTGGAAGACATCGGCATTGCGCTGGGGCTGGCGCTGCGGGACGCGATTGGCGACAAGGCCGGCATCACCCGCTACGGCTTCTCGAATGTGCCGATGGACGAAGCCTTAGTGGCCTGTACGTTAGACTGGAGCGGGCGCGGATTATTAGTCCATGATCTCGTGTTCCCGTCGCCGAAGATCGGCACGTTTGATACCGAGCTGGTGCCGGAGTTTTTTCGGGCCGTCGCCGCGAACGCCGGCCTGACTCTGCACTTCGAGCAGCGGCGCGGCGCGAATTCGCATCACATTGCCGAGGCCGCGTTCAAAGCTTTCGGACGGGCGCTGGACATGGCGAAGCGTCAAGACAGCCGGGTGAGCGGCATTCCCAGCACCAAAGGCGTTTTATGAAAAGGTGTTTATGACTTCTGCCATTACTTTTCCGCGCACCTTTGCCGCCGACATTTCGTATCGTTTGGGCGCTGTCTTATTCAGCATGGTCGGCGTGATTGGCTGCGGCATTGCCGTCAGCCGCCATCAAGCTCAATCGGTTCTCTTTCTGGCCCTGCCGTTCCTGGTATTTTTCGCCGCCCTGCTGCTGACATGGACATTCCATCTCACCGTAGACGAGGCCGGCCTGCATCAGCGCTCTTTCTTGGGGAAGCGTGACGTGCCCTGGGACGAAGTTCGGCGTTTGGACCAGAGCCGGGCGTATTCCATTCACGGCACCACTGACCAGGAGCTTATCTGGCTATCCCTCGTATCAACAGCGGCCCAGGAAGCCATTGCAGAAGAGACGATCCGCCGGGCGGGGCTGCGTCAGTCCCGCGCGAAGGCAGAGTACCCACTGAAGCGGCAATGGGTACGATAGACACGAGGCGAGAGGAGCCACGGCAGGGAACGCAAGAAAAGCGGCACTTGGCGATTTGCTTCTTGTGTCGCCGCGACACGGGGAACTTGACAGCCTCGGAATTTATTCCGTGGCTCCCGGCATTTACGAAAGTCGCAATTATTGAAAGTCGCAATTATTGAAAGTCGCAATTATTGAAAGTCGCAATCATTGATTTTGGCATGGGCAACTTGCGGAGCGTCGAAAAAGCCTTTCACAAGGCCGGCATGGACGGCGCGTTTGTGACTGATGACCCGCAGGAAGTGGCAGGTGCCGACAAGGCCGTGCTGCCCGGCGACGGCACCTTTGACCAGACCATGCGCTCGCTCCGGCGCTCCGGCACGGACACCATCGTGCAGGAGTTTGTGGCGTCGGGCCGCCCCTTTTTAGGTATCTGCGTTGGAATGCAGGTGCTTCTCACGTCCAGCGAGGAAGGCGAGCCGGGTGTCCGTGGCCTGGACATCGTGCCGGGCCGCGTCCGGCGCTTTCCAGCCGGCAGCGGCATCAAAGTCCCGCAAATCGGCTGGAACACGCTGGACTTTACTTCCGGCTCGCCGCTTGGGCTTGGACTGGCTGGTGACGGTCTGCCGGGCGCATCGCCGATGGCCTATTTCCTGAACTCGTTCTACTGCACACCCGACGACCCCGCTGACGCCGCCGCGACCACCGACTACGGCCTGCCGTTCTGCTCCGCCCTGCACCGGGGCAACGTCTGGGCCACGCAGTTCCACCCGGAAAAGTCTGGCCCCGTCGGCCTCGCGATTTTGCGTAATTTCGCCCGCCTGTAATTTGCCCGCCTGTAATTTGCCCGCCTGTAAAATGAAAGGAAGACAATGGTAGACCCAATGACATTAGGACTGATGATCCCGATCAGCGCGATTGTTCTGGGGGTCGGCAGCGGCATTGTTCAAAGCGTTCTGAAGTCACAGGAGAAGCGGATGGAGATGCGCCTCAAAGCCCAAAAAGGACAAGGCGGCGATGTGGCTAAGCAATTGGAAGCGCTGCGGGCTGAGATTGCCGCCCTGCGCGACACCACAACGCAGTACGACATAACCAACGACCGGATTGTGCAGCATTTGGAAGAACGCCTCAGCCGGATTGAAATCAAGACCGCCGCCGGCACGACAGCCAGCGCCGACACGCCGAACACGCTGCGAAACGGGCATTCGTAGGCCCATGAGCAGCACCGAGTACGAATATGGGCGCGGAGGCCATTCTGCATTCCGCACCAGCGAGTACGTTTTCCATCAGCTCATTCCCTATATCGGCAACAAGCGCAAGCTGCTGGGTTTGATCAACCAAGCCGTCGCCAAAACTAAAGTTTCGCCTGCGGCTACGTTCTTAGACCTCTTTGCGGGAAGCGGGGTCGTGTCCCGTATGGCAAAGAAACAAGGCTTCCGGGTCATCTCTAACGACTGGGAGCCGTATGCCAAAGAGATCAATCAGTGCTATATTGGGTGCAACTCCGTCCCGGCGTTTGAGGCGCTCGGCGGCTATGAAAATGCCATCGCCGCGCTCAATGCCGTGGTTCCCCGCGAAGATTGGATCACGCGCCATCTTTGCCCGGCAGACGACGACCACTACGACACCGGCAAAGAACGACTCTTTTATACTCGCGCCAACGGCATGATGATTGATGCCATGCGTTTGCAGCTAGAGTGCTGGCAGGCCGACGGCTTGCTGTCTGATTTAGAGATGTCCTGCCTGCTGGCCCCGATGCTGTACCAAGCCTGTTACACCAGCAACACCAGCGGCGTCTTCAAAGGCTTCCACAACGGCTGGGGCGGCCAGACCCAGACCGCGCTTTACCGCATTCTCTCGCAATTTCAGCTTAAACCTGCCGTTTTTCACGACAACGGCCACTTAAACGCCGTCTACCAAATGGATGCTGCCCAACTCGCCCGGAGTCTGCGGGAGGACGGCGAGGCCGTAGACATCGCCTACCTAGACCCCCCCTACAACCAGCACCCCTACGGCAGCAATTACCATGTGCTGAACACGATTACGCTTTGGGACCGCCCGCCCTTGACGCCGCAGATTGAAGGCCGCAACAAAGCCGCCATCCGCGAAGACTGGCGCACCGAGCGCCGCTCCCCCTACAACCACCGGGGCGCGGCCACGGCAGATTACGATGCACTCCTGCAATCGCTGGACGCCCGGTACATCCTCACCAGCTACAGCACCGACGGCACGATTCCTTTGCAAGACCTTGTGAAAGCGTGTATCAAGCGCGGCCACACAGAGTTCGTCACCCAGCACTACAAGCGCTACCGGGTTAGTACACAGCGGTTCTCGCACAAACCTGTAAATGTTGAGTTAATACTTATTGTTGATACTCAAAAGACGCATACAGGACCAAGCATCGAGGCGATTTGCGCTGACATTTTACATCAAGAAAGGACTGCACTTGACAGTCATCCTGAAAACGCCGCAAGTAAAGCAGGGCAAACAACATTATTTTGAGGGGAGAAATATGGCAAAGAAACTTCAGCTACGGCAAACCAGAACAGGAACAGTCATCAATGTTACGTCAGCAAAACAAGAGTCTGAAGTCTATCAGGCTTTGCAGACGGTTGTAGCCAACATTACTGACAAATATGGTCTGCTTATGCATCACGATCCCTATTGGTTCTTGAAGTACATTGTTGAAAACTTGCGTAGGAATTATCCGGATGAAGATTTTAGCTACTATTTCAACACGTCAAGCATCAGACCAGACGGCGGAATACTATCGCTTCTCGACGACAACGGCAACAAGTACCCAATATTGATCTTTGAAGTAAAGAATCAAGGAACTAATGATCTTAGGCTTCAAGAAGGTCTAAAAGCACAAGCCAAAGGTAATGCCATTGAGCGATTGGGGAAAAATGTTATCGGGTTACGAGCGGCTCTCGTGCATGAAACCATCTTTCCATTTGTTTGCTTTGGTTATGGCTGCGACTTTGCCGAAGATTCTTCTATCCTTGACCGTGTAGTGACAATAGCAATGTTCGGCAAGCTCAACACGACTCATTTGCATAATAGCGGTGAAGGTGGCAGACTGAACCGAGGCAGTTTCTATTTTCGTGAGCTTAAATGGGAGGTTTCCGAAATGGAAGCAATTATGTACGATATTGCAGAGCGAAGCGTGTTTTACTACTTCTCTCGGTATGGACAGGATAAGTTCTTAAGAATGGAGCCATAAAAAAAGCCCCAGCGTATTAAACGCTGGGGCTTTTTTTGCCGGCTTCTAGCGGCGGCGCAGGAAGGCGGGAATGTCTACGTCGTGGTCTACGGCCTGGCGCTGGGGGGCCGGCTCCGGGACGGGCTGGGCGGCAGCGCCGCTGCCGGAT
>CAXUBO010000097.1:0-13337 GCA_964249345.1 uncultured Armatimonadales bacterium
CCAAACTTTTCGTACTTGCGCGGCACGTTCCGCTCCTCAAAATGGCAGCGGGCCGTGTGCCAGGTTTCCAGCAGCCGCAGCTCCCAGGCAGGCACAGTCGGCGATGTCAGCCATTCCGGCAGATGCAGCAAGCGCCGCGCCCAGAGGGCGGCAAAAGCCCGCAAAAGGGTGAGCTGAGGCAGGCGCGGCTCGGAATGCGACCAGTGCCGAGCGAGGTAAGCGTTGAACTCGCCGCGCTTCCGGGCCTGAGCGGCAAACGACTTTCGGGACAGCCGCGCGGCTTGCAGGTGATGTTCCGGGGCTGTCCCCAGCGCCATGGCAAAGCGGTATCCGGCTTTTTCCAGTTGGTAGGAATACAGGGTGTCGTCGGCATGGCCTTTAGCGCCGGGACCCAGTTCCGGGTCAAAGCGCGGCACTTGCTGAAGAACGCGGCGGGAGAAGGCCATGTTGGCGCCGACCAGCGGAATGACGGCGTCTGCCGGCAGCATTTCTGAGGAGGCCAGCCAGCCGAGATGCTCTTTTTTCATCCAGGGGCGATGCAGGTGCGGGGCCAGCGTGAGGCCGCCGGCGACGGCGTCCGCTTCCCCGCGCAGAATCGGCCCGCACATGCCTTCCAGCCAGTCTTTCGGCGGGCGCACATCGTCGTCGGTGAACAGCAGAACGTCCCCGGTCGCCGCCGCCATGCCGGCGTTGTACGCATAGCCTTTGCCGCGCCGAGGTTCCAGCAGATAACGCAGAGGCATGTTGGGAAGCGTCAAGGGCTGGACTAAGGCGGCAGTGCCGTCGGTGGAAGCGTTATCCACGACAAGGAGGTCACACTGATACCCTGCCGGGATGGAAAGCCGCCCAATGGCTTCCAGGGTCTGCCGCAGGTCGTCCGCCCGGCTACAGGTACAGATGATAATGGAAACCGCGCTGTTATTCATCGGACATCGGCTTTTCGGTGACGACGAGCCGTTTCAGGAACTGCTTGCCTTGAAAAAGCGCAGGCCGGGCCGTCGCGGCATACCATAAAGAAGCCTGCAAGCGGCGGTACTCTAGGCTCCACGGGCTTCCCCAATAGCGCGGGGCAGAGGTTTTTAAATCCTGGAAATACTGAACGTAATCGTCGCCGGTTTTGGCTTCGGCGTGATACGCCGCGCAGGCCAAAATACGGTCGGTGACTTGAAATCCAAAGTGGCGCGAAATCCGTGTCCAGTAATCAAAATCCATGATATAGTGCAGGTCTTCATCCAGAAGGCCGATCTTTTCGTAGACTTCTCGCCGCCAAAAAATGCTGGGCTGCGGCATTTTATAAGATTTCCAGAATTCCAAAAGCTGGCGGTGGCCGCAATACTCGCCCTCGGCACGCCGGGGCGGCGTGCCGTCCGGGAAGACGACATACGACTGCCCGATCAGCGCATAGGCGTTTGTTTCCGGCGCAAGCCGCTTCGCAACGTGTTCCAGGGTTCCCGGCAGGAAGTAGTCATCGGAATTAAGCCAGCAGAGGATGTCGCCGGTCGCCCGCAAAAAGCCTTTGTTGATGGCATGGCTTTGGCCGTTATCTTTCTCGCTGACCCAGTAGGCGAGCCGGCCCGCATACTGTTGAATGATGTCCACGCTGCCGTCGGCGCTGCTGCCGTCAATGACGATATACTCCAAGTTCGGGTAGTTTTGATCCAGCACCGACCGAAGCGTCTTTTCAAGAAACGCCGCCTGGTTATAGGACGGCGTGATAACACTGATTTTGGGAAAAGAGTTGATCATAATTTACAGAGAGGCCGCCGCCGGCGGGGAGACATCAGAAAGCAGCGCATTCTTTGCGCCCGCTTCCTGTTTTTCGATCCATTTCTGACGCAGGCGCTCCAGCGGCAGATCAAACCCGTACAAAAGAATGGCCGCAAAAACCAGCGTCGCCGCGCAGACGCTCAGAGCGCCGCCGTGACCAAGCCGGCTCAGGATTTGCAGAACAAGGACATGGCACAGATAGACCGGGTAGGACATCTCGCCGATCAGTCGGTCAATTTTGATGCGCTTGGTCAGCAGGAAAACCAGCGGGATGCAGGCCGCCATCAGCCAGTAATAGGCTTCCACTTCAACAGGGCTGCTGAAGTGCGGGAACAGCACCAAACAGGCCGCCGCGCAGACGCAGCTCAGACCTCCCCACCAGGGCTGGAATAGCCTGCGGTCCTGCAAGCTGCGGTACCCTTTGTAGCCGAGAGCGCCCAGCACGAAATACTGAAGCTCGGACGGGAAAAAGCGGTACAGCCACGGGTCGGCGCTGAGGCCGAAATGCGCCAAAACGTGCTTCAGCGCGAAGCTCAGGGCGGCAATCCCAAGAAGAAACGGCACGCCGCGCCGGACAATGAACGGGGCCAGCAGGTAGAATGCAATTTCCAGCCCCAGGGTCCACGCCTGCGGAACAAACAAAAAATGGTAGCCGGGCAGCGGGACCGACCAGAAATTCGGTGTCCAGAACAGCTCTCCCGTGTGGGCGTTCAGGCCGGTGAACATGACCCAGTCCTGGCCGATCAGCGACAGATTGACCCCTCCCAGCAGCAACAGACTGGACCAGTGCATATGCAGGGCATTCTGCGCCCAGAAGCCCAGCGCGGGCGCAAGGCCGCCTGCCCCGGCTTCCCCGTCGCCGGGCTGCCGCAGCGCCGCCTGCACGGCGACAGTGAGCGCCAAAAGTAAGCCGTACAGCGGATAAAGGCGCAAAGCACGCGCTTCCAGGAACCGCCGGTAGGACAAGCGCTGCGGCAGCCCAGTGGCAAAATACTTTTCGTTGATCACCAGGGCCATGTAAAAGCCGGAGATGATGAAGAATGTCTCCACGGCGGCCGCCCCGCTGACCAGGCGAATGCCGAAAATCGGGCCGGTATGCGCGATGACAACGGACAGCGCGAGCAAGAGACGGAGGCATCCCAAAAGCGTGTTCCTTTAAAGAGAAGCTGCTAAAACAGGCCGTTTCTGATGACAAAATCGTCTTGTGTGATAGTCTTATCCGGCTCGTACACCCGGTACAGCGGAACCTGGCCGTAGAAGGAAGCCCACATGGAATAGGTGCTTTCCGGCCCTAAAAGGAAATCGCAGCCGGCCAGCGCGTACAGGTCTTCCACGAGATGATTGGTTCCCAAGCGGTAGTCAACGCTCTGAAAGCACTCCGCCGGGACCGGCTCATTGGAGCAGAGCAGGAACCGGACACGCTGCTTTGGAAACAGCGCCTGCGTCCGGCACATCAAATCGGCGTAGACCTGATGGGAATAAAAAAAGCGCCCGCCCGCAAAGTCCTTGTAGTCGCCCCGGCGAATATGGACGCCAACCAGCACATCCGTATCATCGCGGCAGCTTTGCAGGAGGGCGGCGACGTTTTCCCGGTGCGGGGCAGCCGGCTGGAAAAAGCGCCGGAGCTGGTCCGCGTGCTTGTCGAACAGGGCCAGGTCGACAAAGCGCCAGCCGGCAAGGAGCAGCAGCGGGCGCGACAGAAGCGCCTGGAACTGCGGCGACCTCAGCTCGCAGTAGTCCAGCCCCGCCCACTGGAAGACAGCGGTGCGCGGCGGCGACATCCGGTACTTCAGGCTCCGCGAGAACAAAAAAGCGGCGCTCTTGTAGAAAAATCGCCGCCGGCTTGCGGTCGGCGCGGGCCGGCTGGATTGGGCCGGAAACCGGGACCACACATCCCGGCGCGTCCCTTCAAAGTAGGAGGCGTATTCATCAAAGGCCGGATTGGAAACGGTCAAGCAATGCTCGGCGGCAAATGCGGCCAGGTGCGCGAACAGGAACAAGCGATTGGCAAGCTGCCCTGTCTTTCCGACAATGATAATCATACCAGCCGCCCTTTATCCCATCGCCAGCAGGTCTTGTATCTCTTGAGGCGGCGCAGAGCCAAACAACTCCGAGAACTTGAGGCGCAGAAGCGGCCCGGAGACCCGGCGCAGACGGCGTCGGTTAAGCTGGGACTGGAACTCGGCTATCGCCGGTGCCATCCGGCAGCACTTCAGGTACAGTTCTTTGTAATGCGCCCCGGCGTACTTCCCGTAAACTTCAGCCAGTTCAATCTGCCGCTTGTTTCCGCCCGTGCCGGTCTTATGCGCTTCGTGCAGGCGGTACACCGACAGGTACTTGGGAACAGGGGTCAGGGCAGACCCTTTGGCTTCCGCCCGCAGGAACCATTCCCAGTCAAACCCAAAGTGCAGCGCAGACTCCAGCGGGCCGGTCGTCTCCCAGGCGGATTGGGTCCAAAAGGTGCTGGGCTGGATGATGTAATCGTACAGCTTCAGGTTTTTGCGCTTGCGGCAACCTTCCACATCGCTGCCGTAGGTCTCGCTGCTATGCTCGTTGATATGCAGGCAGTTTCCAAAGATGATTTCCGGCTTGGCTGGGTCGAGGCGGCTCGCCGCATACGAGAGCGCTCCCGGCAGATACATGTCGTCGGAGTTCAGCCAGCCTAAGATGTCCCCGGTCGCCCGGCTAAATCCGGCATTAATGGCCGCGCTTTGCCCGCCGTCCTTTTCGCTGACCCAGTAGGCGAGGTGCGTCTCGTACTTTTTGATGATCTCAACGCTGTTGTCCGTCGAGCCGCCGTCCATCACGATGTATTCTAGGTTAGGGTAGCACTGGCCCAGCACCGACTGAATTGTTTCTTCTAAAAACTGGCCCTGATTGTAAGACGGAGTCACAATAGTAATTTTCGGCAGTTTCGGCATCCTGATCTATAATCTTTCTCTTTTTATGATAGCGGGTTGCGAAAGACTTGTAGCTTATAGCCTGTTTGTTGCAGTGCGCTCCGCACCGGTAATTGCTGTTCTAAGAAGACCTTCAATGTTTCTGCCATAAGCCGCGAGGGTGTAACGGGTTTGAGTCTTGTCATAGGCTTCCCGTGCCATCGTGCGGCAGGCTTCGGGCGGAAGATTTGAAAAGTTTAAGACTGCAGCCTGAATGGACTCGACAGTACACGGCTCCAAAGTGATTCCAAAGGCTTCAGTATCAACCCCGGCTTCTCGGCTAACAATCGGAACAAGCCCCTGTGCCATGCAGTCAAGCACACCTCCAGACATTCCTTCAGCGCAGGAGGTAAACACAAGAGCGGCGCACTTGTCCATCAGCGTTTTCATTGTATCCGATTGGGGCGCAATAAACCCAATGGGATGGATATTTGGGGCATGGTATAGTTCCTGCCGGTAAGCGCTCACGAAGTCCAACTCATTTTCTGATTCCAGAGGGCCGCAAATCCATAGATGCAAATCCGGCAAGGCGCTGAAGGCTTCTAAAACAAGATCAAGCCCCTTCCGCAAGAGCGTCCATGAACCAAGCCATAGGAAGTTCTTTCTTGCCTCGGCAAAGTCTTTTTTTTCTAAATTGGGACGCGGTAGATAGAGGGCGCAGTTGTCAATTTTCTGCACAGGTGCGGAGTAATTGATAAAGGTAGCTGCTGTAGTTTTGTTGCCGAGGACGATTATTGCGTCAGACTGTTCAACCCAGGTGTTGCTTTCTTCCCAGTGCTTAACAGGAATGACAGCGCCGCGAGTTCGCTTGATTCGCGCCGCGCGTTCCTCAATGGCTTGGTGCTCCGCTCGCCAGTGACAGCGTGTGGCATAAAATATCCTGAGTGTCTCTTTGGGCAGGTGAGGCAGAAGTCGCCCGTAATTGTAATGCTCACCAAAAACAACGTCATAACGAGTTGAAGGAACCGACTCAGCATCGAAGACATCCATTGTGTCTACGCTATACCCAAGCCGGTTGAAAGCACGGGCGATCTCTACTGTCTCAGCCTGATTGGCATGAAGGGATTGTTGAATCTGTTCCGGGGTGAGAAAGAAGCCGCGCGTCTCGCAGATAATAAGGGCTTTTTTAGTGAACGGCAGTGTCCCATCCTTCTCGAAGTCGAAATACATTGGGGTGCGTGGGGGGACTGCCTGCGGAGAGGAAACCAGCTCTGGTTTTTTGAGAATCCAGCGCTTTATTTGTCCAGCCTTGAACCTCGCAGCAAGGTAAAATCCATTCGGCGTTTTCTTCGGCTCAAAAGGATCGGATAGCTCGGAAATAACTTCTTTCTTTGAGGTCGCATCTAAAGACATGCTGAACTTGTTTCTTCCAGTAGTGAAAAGCTAGACCAGAGACGCGGCTGCCTGCTGAGAGGTTTGTCGGTGTCCAATAACTCTCGCGGGAATGCCTACGGCGATGCAGTAGTCAGGAATGTTGCGAGTGACCACGGCGTTCGCGCCGACAATGGCACCTGTGCCAATGTGAACCCCTTTAGTGATTGTGACATGAGCGCCGATCCAAACGTCATCTTGAATGACCACCGGCGCGGTCTTCATTTTTTGGAACACCATTGGCACCCCGGCATTCTCAGTTCCATGATCGTGGTCCACTATGACGACGTGTGGCCCAATCATAACATTTTTACCAATGGTAATTTCTTCCATGGCAACGATATAGCATCCTATATTCATGCCTGAGTTGTATCCCATTTTTAGTGTACCGCCCCAAGCTTCAACATGGCAGTTCTGGCGAACAATCACTTGGTCTTGAAACTCAATGCAGCCGCCTTGATTCAGGTGAATGTCCACACCGAAGTAAATTCTGCATCCTGCGTGTATCTGCAAATTGCAGCCGGGATACTTTTCGATCCGACAAGCCTTATCGACAACAGCCTTGCTAGAGATTCCAGGCTGTTTCAGTCGCCAATGCGCTTGCCCGATGTTTACGCGGCTCGACGCTCCGAGGAAGCGTATTTTGCGAACTACTTTTACAAGAAAAGGCAAACTCATAACTCAGCCGTTTATCTGGTTGACAGGGAGTTGGTCCGGGGTTTTGACAAGTGTATCCAGCCTGCACCTCCGTTGTATTCTAAAGTTCGCCCTGTATCAGTCGGAGTACCCTCAGAAAAGATGTGGATTGCACGAGGGGCGCTCAAGAAGACTTGTACATCAGGCTCTGTTACTGTTAGATGTACTAAGTATTCACCCTTCGTAACACGTTCCGGCAACTCTAGTTCTCGTGTAAGATGAAAGCGTCCGGCAGGAAGTATCTCAACAGAAGCACTCTCATGGCCTGGACTAAAAAATCCCAACTTGTTATCAAAAAGATCAGTAACAAGTGCCTCCATCTCAATCCGCATGGGCGTATTCAAGGAGCCGACAAACTCAATTCTGAGTATTCGGTTGCTTGGCGTCACGTTCACTTTATTAAAAGGAGAACCATTTACTAAAATACCATCCAGCACAATGTCGGGGTGCGATTTAGTCAGATGCGACAAGATGTATTCTCCGTCTTCGCCGTTAGAAGAATATAGCTCAATGCCTTTTGTTGTGTCACCCGCGAATTCTACACAACCCGCTTTGAGCAGAACTATGGAATCGCAAAGTTGCCGGATCGCAGCCATGTTGTGGCTGACCAGCAACACGGTACGTCCACTATTCGCCACATCCTGCATCTTGCCGAGGCACTTCTTCTGGAACTCAGCATCGCCGACCGCAAGCACTTCGTCTACAATGAGGATTTCCGGGTTCAGGTGGGCGGCGACGGCAAACGCCAGGCGGACGTACATGCCCGACGAGTAGCGCTTGACCGGCGTGTCCAAAAACTGCTCGGTTCCTGAAAACTCCACAATCGCGTCAAACTGCCGGGCGATCTCGCTCTTTTTCATGCCCAGGATCGCGCCGTTGAGGTACACGTTTTCCCGCCCCGTCAGCTCCGGGTGGAAGCCGGTCCCCACTTCCAGCAGGCTGCCGACACGCCCGTACAGGTCAATGCGGCCCCGCGTCGGCTCGGTGATGCGCGACAAAATCTTCAGCAGCGTGCTTTTGCCTGCGCCGTTCCTGCCGATGATGCCGACCACATCGCCTTTTTGGATGTCAAAGCTCACGTCATTCAGCGCCCAGAACGTCTCGCGCTCCGGCTTTGCCAGCGGGTTCTTCAGCTTGTAGGCCAGCGCTTCTCCCATCGTGGAGTGCCTTTCGGCGTTTTTGGCGATGGAATAAGACTTCGCCACGCCGCGCACGGAGACGGCGGTATCAGAGGACGTGGTCTCGGAAAACACGCCGGAAGACAGATCAGGCAGCGGCGCGGAAAGTGCGGAAGAAGACATGAACGAAGTTTCCTTTGTTTTCTTGAGACGGATCACGTTTTGAGACTATGGCATTTTCAGATTATGGCGTTTCGCGCCGGATTCAGAAGTCCCCGCGCCCCAGGCGTCCAGGCAGCCGCGCAGACTGCTTTCCAGCGGGCGCGGCTGCCAGTCCGGCAGCAGGCCGCAGAGGCGCGACGGGTCCCCCACCCAGCGGGCAGGATGGCCGGGCTGAGCGGCCCCGTGGCAGCACACCGGCTTTTCAGACCTGCACAAAGCGGACATCAGGCGGGCCAGTGCGAGAACCGGCGTTTCCTGGCCCCGGCACAGGTTCAGGACACGCAGCCGCCCCGCGTCTTTCGGCGACGGCCCCCAGGATGGATGGGAAGCCAGCCCCAGCAGCGCCGAAGCGAGGTCGTCTACAAGCAGGTAATCCCGCGACTCGCGGCCTGTGCCTTGCAAATGGACCACTGGGTTCGGCCCCAAAAGCTGGTCGAACAGCTCCCAAACCAGCAGGCGGCGCTGGCGGACGCCGAACACCGAAAACAGGCGGCAGACGGCAATGTTCAGCCCAAAGCATTCGGCATACCCCCGTCCGATCAGCTCGCAGGCCGCTTTGTGGAACCCATACGGCGAGACCGGCGACACCGGCGCCTCTTCGGAGACCGGCAGCGACGCCGGATTGCCGTAGACCGCCGCGCTGGACGGGAACAAAATGACCGGGCGCACTCCTGACAACCGAATGCTTTCCAGCGTGTTCGCCCAGGTCAGGACCGCCGCCCGCAAATCTTCCAGCGGCGCGGCAAGCGACGCGCCCACGGAGGCGGTCCCGGCCCCGTGCAGCACGGCGTCCGGCGCAAAGTCCGCGATGATGTCCGCCAGCGGCGCGTGCAGCACGTCCGCCTGCACATAGCGCCCCGGCCAGTCTTCTTCCGGCTGACTGGAGCGGGCGACGCCAAGAACGTCATGCCCGGCCGCCGCCGCATACCGTCCGACACTGCCGCCGATAAAGCCCCGGCTGCCGGTGACAAGCAGTTTCATCCGTGATCATCCTCCGTGATGGGTAAGTCTTCCGTGATTAAGTTTTCAGCGCGATCAAGTTTTCAGCGCGGCGTCAGATAACGTCGGCGAACTTCTTTTCCATCTTCTTGAACGAGAATGCGCCCAGCACGAACACCGTCACGGCCACGGCGGAAGCGTAGCCGACCAGCCCCCAGGCCGGATGGGCCGTGCCGAGCAGGGACCAGCGGAAGCCTTCCAGCAGGCCGGTCAGCGGGTTGACGTCAAAAATCAGCTTGTACTTTGCCGGAATACGCGCGGCGGTATACGCAATCGGGGACGCATACAGCAGAAAGTTCGTCGCCACCGGCAGGATAAACTGCACGTCCCGGTAAGACACCATCAGCGCCGACATATACAGCCCGACGCCCATTGCAAGCAAAATGACCAGCAGCAGCCAGACTGGCAGCAGCAGCACGGCGGCAGTCGGGACAACATGGTTGATCACCATCAGCGCGACCATCATTAGGAGCGCCACGCCGAAGTCAATCAGCGTCGAAAACACCGTAGACAGCGGCAGGGCCATGCGGGGAAAGTAAACTTTGGACACCAGATTAGCGTTGGACACCAGGCAGCCGCTGGTCTTGCCCAGCGTCGAGCTGAAGGCGTTCCAGGCCAGCAGCCCGGCGTAGGAGAAGACCAGGTACGGAATGCCGGGGGGCGCAGGCAGCTTGGCGACTTTGCCGAAGACGAACGAAAAAATGCCCGCCGCCAGCAGCGGCTGCAAAATGACCCAGACCACGCCAAGCGCGGTCTGCCGGTAGCGCAGCTTGATGTCGCGCTGAGCCAGCGTCGTCAGCAGGTCCCGGAACTGCCACAGCTCGCGCAGGTTGATCGCCTGCCAGCCGGCGGTCGGCTGGATGGTCAAGTGCGGTTTCGGGGCGGTGATGCTTTCCATAAAGCTCCATTCAAAGAGTGATGACGGTCAAAGAGTTGTACGGCGTAAATAAGATAGGTTTTTCGGACAATTTTTTGGGCGAGTGCTGATATTTTACCATACTCTCATCCCTTCCCATGCAAAAATCGTGCCAACTCCGCCGGTCGGCTTGACCCAGATGCTTGACAGCGGAAAATCAAAGAGACCTCACCCCGCCATAAATGGCGACCCTCTCCTTATTAAGGAGAGGGTGGAAGCTTGCTTCCGGATGAGGTCTCTTCAACCTTTTAGGGCTTTTTAATTATGCTCCGCCGGTCTTGTGCTGGCGGTAGTCTTCAATGTGCTGATAGACTTCGTCTGGGAAGTTCAAATCGCGGTAGACATTGCCGGCGTCGGGATCATCCGGGTTCGGGATAATCGGAAAGTCCTGCTCCGACTGATACTGCAAAATCTTGTCGCGCCGGGGCGGATTATAATTATGCTCCGCGACCTGGGCGTACAAAGACCGAGCGCCGTCTTCGCCGAAATCTTTGTCTTTGGCAAGCTCGGCGACCAGCTCATCTTCCGTCAAAAAGTGCCGGGCGACCATTGTAAAGACTAAGCGCCCGTAATGGCCGATGTCTTTTTTATGATCCAGCGCGTCCAACAAATGCGCCATCATCACGTCTTTCTTCAAATCTTCCAGTGCCATGTGTATTCTCCCCTGTTTTCGCCAAAGTTTGTGAAAAACTTATTTCCAAAACGCGCCAAAATCAAACATTTGTTTGCATTTTTAGCTTTTGGTTTGCAGTTCTTTGGCCCGGTGCGCCCACTGCGAGTGCGGGTACTTGGCGAGAAAGTCAGCCAGAACCGTGTTTGCCTGCGCCGGGTCGCGCTCCCGCAGAAGCTGGCCCAGCTTCAGGCGGGCCATCTCGTCTTCCGGCGCGTCCGGCGTCTCGCCCATGAGCGCCTCCAGCAGGGCAATCGCCCCGTCCGTTTCGCCCATCGCTTCCAATGCTCCCGCGAGGCGCAGCCGCTCCCGCGCAGGCAGCCGCAGCGGCAGGCCCAGCGCCTGGGCGTCGCGGACGCACCGGGCCGCAAGCAGCGGCTGACCGCACTTCAGGAGGTCGCGCACGGCCCCCAGCATCTCGGTCTCGGCTTCCGTCCGGTCCTGCACGACCAGCAGCCGGGCCAATTCCGCCCGGACCGTGCCGTTGCCGGGGTCGCGGCCGAGAAACGCCCGGTATTTTCGGATCGCCGCTTCCAGCGTCTCCTGCCCGCGTGTTCCCGCCGAACGCGCGTCTTGCAGCAGATAGTCCTGGCGTCCGTCCCGCAGCAGCCCGGTCAGCTCCGCCGCCACCAGCCCAAACACAAAGCCGCCGATATGCGCCCAGTAGGCCGTTCCGCCCGGCTGCGGATTGAGGAGAAAAAAGATGCCGCCGCCAATGTTTTGCAGCATCCACAGGCACACGCCCGCCACTGCTGGGACCTCCAATTGACCCCACGAAGAGCGCAGCAGCAGGGCAGGCAGCCAGAACAGCTTGATCTGCGCCCGGTGGAACCGAATGGCGAACGGAGCCATGATCGCGGAGATCGCGCCCGACGCCCCCACTAGCGGCACGACCACTTTGGGCGCAAACAGCAGAATAATCGCCATGTGCAGCAGCCCTGCCGCAATGCCGCCGCCCAGGTACAGCGCGAGGAACGCTTCCCACCCCAGGGCTTCCTCCACATGCGGCCCGAACAGCCACAAAAAGACCATGTTCCAGAACAAATGAGCGAGGCTGACGTGCACAAAAATCCCGGTCAGCAGGGCGGCGAAGTGCGGGTGATTGGGGACCAGCCCCCACCGGGCATAGGTTCCCGGCCCGGTAAAGCAGTACGCAATGACATTCAGCGCGATGAGGATGTAAGTGACCCAGGGCGTGCGCCGCCCGCGCCGGTCCGTGCTGAACGGCAGCGGGAGGAGAAGTGTCAGCAGCAGGAGCCAGTAGGGAGAAAGGGTCATAAGCTGATACAGAAGGCTGGTTCGGCAAGAGCGACGAGTAGTTGGAAACTACGCGCTAGGCGAGGCACTCTTCGAGTGACAGAACGGCTTCTCCGTCGTCCGCCAGGACGCCTTACTTAGCGCGTAGTTTTCAACTACTCGTTTATTTCTGATGATCGAAAAAAGCTACACCGTCACCGGCACGCGCCGGCCCGTCGCCGAAGATTCAATCGCGGCAAACACCATTGCCAGGCTTTTAATGTTGTCACGGCACTCGCCCATCGGCGTTTCGCCGGTTTCCAGCGCCCTCAAAAAGTCCGTCAGCGATCCGGCGATGCCGGGAGGCGCGTCATGCCGGACGACGCCTTCCACCGGCGCCGAGGGCCGGGTGAATCCTTCCGTGCCGGACACGATGCCGGCGGTCGGCGTGCCGGTCCCGTCCCACAGCGCCGTGCCGCGCGGGCCGACAGCCCGCCACTCGGCTTCCCAGCTTGTGTCTCGGCCTTCGCTGCTCCACGACCCCCGGTAAGTATAGCGCAGCCCGCCGGTCATCTCAAACAGGGCCGTCGCGCTCGACGCGCCTTTGTACCAGCTCCACGGCGGGTTAAACTCCTCGCAGTAAACCGAGACCGGGTCAGCGCCGGAGACATACCGGGCGGCGTCCAGCGTGTGGATCGCCATGTCCAGCAGCAGCACGCTCCTCATTTCGTCCCGGAAGCCGCCGAAGTGAGCGCCGATGTAAAAGTCCGAGTTCAGGATGCCGAGCGGCCCGGTCTGCTCCGCCACAAGCTGCCGCAGGGCATGAAGACGCGCATCATACCGGCGGCTCTGGCTGACCATATACAGCTTGCCGGCTTTTTCAGACGCCGCGACCATCTCCCGCGCCTGCGGCATGTTCGCCGCCATCGGCTTTTCGCCCAGCACGGGAACGCCCGCCGCCAGCGCCTGAAGCGTGACGCCGTGATGCGCTTTGGGGATAGTCACGTCTACGACAAAGTCGGGCTTGACTTCCGCCAGCGCCTGTTCCAAGTCTTCGCCGACGTGCGCCCCAGATAGCTCCAGCGTGTCCGCCGCCAGCGCCGCCGCGCCGGGCTTGACATCGACCCAGCCGCCGATTTCGACGCGGGGGTTTTCTTTCAGCGTCCGGCCCCAGTTCTGCCCCATGCCGCCCGCGCCGACCAACAATGCTTTGAATGTCGCCATAATGCCGATTATACCGCACTCCCTCAAAAATGCGCTGCAACTGCTTTACATCCCGTGCGGTATACGGTATGCTTTTGCAACGGTATGCTTTTGCAACGGTATGCTTTTGCAACGGTATGCTTTTGCAATGGTATGCTTTTGCAATGGTATGCTTTTGCAATGGTATGCTTTTGCAATGG
>CAXUBO010000097.1:13437-15401 GCA_964249345.1 uncultured Armatimonadales bacterium
GCAATGGTATGCTTTTGCAATGGTATGCTTTTGCAATGGTATGCTTTTGCAATGGTATGCTTTTGCAATGGCGCACTTGGCTTTGTTTGTCAGAATGGCGGCGTTCGGATTTATTGTGCTTGGCGGCTTTATCGCGGCGGTAAACTGGATGATGGTTGTTGAGACGCGCCGGACGGGACGCTTTCATTCCGCCATCCCGCTTTTCGGCGCGATTTTTCTCGGCCTCGGCCTGGCAATTTTGCCGCGAACCAGGCATCTCGCGTGGGCGGCGCTTTTGCTGGATTACGGTATGCTGCTTCTGCTGATAGACGTGTCACAAGATTGCCATTCTCACAAATTATACCGCACCTGAGTGAAATCCAGCATTTACCAAGAAGACGAGTAAAATAGCGGCAGAGGAAAAGATTATGCTAAAACTTGTGCAGGGCATCAAATGGACGCTGGCTCTTGTTGCCGCGCTCTTCGTCAGCAACGTAGCCACGGAGCTGCTGCTGACTACGCTTAGGCAGCATTCTCACTGAACTTCTATGAAGACGGCGAGTCAAGCATGGGCTACCACTCCGGCTCGGCGGAAGAACTCGCACCTGGCACCGGCGTTGCCATTGTTTCGCTGGGGGCTGAACGCAGCATTACGTTCCGCAGCATCGCAGACAGTAAGGAAAAATACTACTACCCGCTCCAAAGCGGGTCACTGCTGTACATGTCCCAGCAAATCCAAGATGACTGGAAGCACGCGGTTTTAAAGCAGCCCGAAGCCGGAGGCCGCATCAGCCTGACGTTCCGGCAGCTTGATCCGCCTACGGCGTAATTTGGCTCAGGCGGTCAATGTCGCGGCGAACTAGGAGGAGCGGCAGGAGGCCGACGATGCCGAAGGAGCAGTCAATGAGACGCCAGAAGAACGGGATGCCGCGCAGGGGGCCGAACACAAACGCCCACGGGATGACGCAGACGCAGGCGATGAGGCCGAACGTGACAGTCCAGCGGTTCCGCACGGGGTCCAAATAAGGGCCGACAAACGCCACGGCGATCATCAAATGCCCGAACGCCAGCCAGTCCGTGCCGTAGGCAATAAAGGGATAACGCGCGTCGGTGTCCCGCAGACCGTCCTGCACCCGGAATATCCAATCGGACAATGCGCCGAAACGGTGTCCGATCAGCCGCGTCAAAATGCCAAGCTCCCAATTCAAGGGAATGGCCGTGAGGCCGCTGAGGGCCAGCCCGACAATGAACGCCCCCAGCCAAAACCGTATCCGGCGGCGTATTTGGTTGATTTCGGTCATTCGGCGTGATACCAGACGCGGACGAATTGAAACCAGTCCACCGGAAAGTCGCCTCCCTGCGCCCGCACCAGCGAAGCGCCGGTCCCCGTGCCGCCGCTGCGCCAGAGGTTCGGCAGCAGCACGGTCTCGACGTTCAGGACAGGAACACCCTCCGCCGCAATCCAGGCATTCGCCGCCTGAACCGCACCGTCAAAAAGTTCGTACACGGGCAGGCTGAGCAGCCCGCCGGGTTTTAGCGGCTGCGGCGCAAAGTCTTTGAACGCGATCATAGCTTTCTCCGTTTGGGTGATGATACCAGAAAGATTCCCCCTAGCCCCCAATAATGGGGGGACATGAAAAGAACAAGTCCCTCCTGTCCTCAATCCGGTTCCCCCATTATTGGGGGCTAGGGGGAATCTCTCATAATACCTGAGACACGGACAAGTGTGAAAGGTTGCAAAATGACTATGGCTGATTTGACGTTGCGCGAGCTTCAGGAAGACGACTGGTCGGTGCTTCAAGCGTGCCTGAGCGACGCGGAAACGGTGCGCTTTACCGAGTTTGAGCCGCTGACGGACGCGGCGGCGCGAGGGCTAGTCCAATGGGCGCAGGAAACGCGGCAGGAAGAACCGCGCCAAGCGTTTGTGTTTGGCATGAGTCTCGCGCCGAATGAAGAAATGGCTGGTAATAAAAAAATGGCTGGTA
>CAXUBO010000097.1:15501-17107 GCA_964249345.1 uncultured Armatimonadales bacterium
AAATGGCTGGTAATAAAAAAATGGCTGGTATTGCCACGCTGATTATCCGCAATGCCGCCTTGCGCGAGGCGGACATCGGCGTGATCGTTAAGCGTGAACATTGGGGCAAAGGCTGCGCCACGGCTGCGGTTCAAGAACTTCTGGCGCTTGGGTTTGGAACACTGGCCCTGCACCGCATTTACGGGGAATGCGATCCGGCAAACAGCGGCTCGGCGCGGGTGATGGAAAAAGCGGGCATGGTGCGGGAAGGGCTGCAGCGGGAGTGTCTTTGGCAGAAAGGGAAATGGGTGGATCGCCTGCTTTATGCCGTTCTTGAACGGGAATGGAAAGCGGCACAACCAGAATAAAACCCCGGCACTGGAAGTGCCGGGGCTTTTGTCAGCTTGACGGCGCAGAAGCCGGGGCATCGTAGCAGTCAATGGTCCAGTCATCAAACGACGCGGCGGTATTCCCTTGTGTCCACAGGCCGACTTTACCGGAGGCGGGTGCGGGCAGGGAAACGCTGATGCGCTTCTGCATGTCCACCCAGCCGCGAGCCTGGCCGCCATGCACCAACAAGCGCAGCGTGTGCCAGCCCGGAGCCAGCGGCGCGGCAGAAGCGGACGGCGCGGCGGCAGGCGGCGGCAGAACAATGGGCGTCTGCTGCAATGTGGTATGCGTCGGCCCGGCGATTTGGATCAGCGCGAGATCGCCAAGCGCCTGATTGCAGCGCAGAACCGCGTACTGGTTCGGGCCGGTGTAGCCGAAGACAACCCCAACGGCAGGGCTGACTTTGCCGGAATCAACGCGGAACCGGACGTGGATATCCAGATTACGCCCCGCATCGGCCTTGTCCAGCAGGACGGCGAAATGGTCTGGGCGGAAGTTCGGGCCGGAAAGGCGGGCGACAAGGCCGTCCGCGCCGGGCGTGTCGGGACGGACCGCGCAGAGAGGAGCCGGGCCGGGCGTACCGGAGCCGACCGGAGCAAGGCCCGCCAGCCCGCCCGCCTCGAAGTTGAACACGCGGGACGCGCTCGGCGAGTCCGTCCAAACATCTAAATTATCGGTGGCCCACGGGTCGCTCTGCCGCCCGCCGCCGCCTGTTTGCGGTCTGGGCGCAAACGTCGCCAGATAATCCACAATCTGCGCGGCTTCATTCGGCGCGATTTCGTCCGAAGCATGATACTTGGTCAGCATGGTGTTGACGGTGCGCTGCCACTCGGCCCGCGTGTAGCCTTTTTCGGACGGGGCAGGCAGATTATGGCAGGCGGAGCATTTTTCGGCGTACAGCGCCTTCACCTGGGCGGGATCGGTCTTCGGCACATCGGCGGCGACCGGGCGCGTCGGAGACACCAGTGCCGCCGAAGAAATAATGCCGGCGGCAGCCACCGACGACAGCAACAGGGTAAGCGCACGCGAATTGGGAAGTGAGATTTTCATGGGACAGCTTTCCGGGAAAGACGTGCGCTTTGGGCCGCACGTTTTATTATTCCATATCAATAAACTAAAAGCAAAGGCACTTAATAGTGCATCCTCTGAAGACGGCGACTTCAGGGCAAATGTTCATCCTGCATCCGGCAGCTTTTCCTTGACAAAGCTTAAAGCCGGTGTTATAATTTCGCGTTCC
>CAXUBO010000098.1:0-17029 GCA_964249345.1 uncultured Armatimonadales bacterium
GCTTTGAAGGGCAATTCCCCGCCTCTGCACTGGCAGGCCCGGAGGGGCGCGGGCAGAAGATAAGCCGTCTTTTAACACGTCCTCGCCCGCGAAGGCGGGAGCTTGCTCTTTCAAAGCACGGCGGGTTCAGCCCCGTGTTTCCTAAACAGTTACATTTTCACTATCCACGGAGGGACACAAAATGCCGCACGGCTATCACCGAAGCTTTACGCATCTGGTCTGGACGACCTGGGACCGAGAGCCTCTTTTATTGGGACAAATTGAACAGGACGCCTACGCACTGATACAGTCGCAGTGCGCGAGAATGAAAGTGACGACCCACGCGCTCGGCGGCGTCGCCGACCATGTGCATCTGCTGGTCTCGCTGCCGCGAACGCTCAGCCTCGCCGACTTCATGGAAGCCGTCAAAGGCATCTCGTCCAAAGCTTTGAATGACACGCACGGCTCCCCAACTTGGGCCTTCAAGTGGCAGGGCGGCTACAGCGACCATTCCGTCAGCCCGTCGCAGGTGACGCTCATCACGCACTACATCGAGAACCAGAAAGAACATCACGTCAGTAAGTCTGTCTGGCCCTCCTGCGAGCCAGAAGAACATCCTCGCCCTAACTCTTCTGCCCGCGCCCCTCCGGGCCTGCCAGTGCAGAGGCGGGGAGTTGCACGTTTAAAGCACGGGGGTTCAGCCCCGTGAAGCCTGAAGGAGAAAAAATTATGCCAAAAACAGTTGTTCTCGTTTATTCCGGCGGCCTGGATACGTCCGTCGCCATTCCCATGATGCGCGAAGACTACGGCTTTGAGCGCATTGTCACCGTCACCGTAGATGTCGGCCAGCCCGCCGAAGATGTCCAATCGGCGGAAGAGCGAGCGAAAGCTTTAGGCTGCGAGCATTACACCGCCGACGCCAAAGCGGAGTTTGTGCAAGACTACTGCTGGCCCGCCGTCAAAGCCAACGGCGATTACCAGGGCTACCCCCTGTCCACCGCCATTGCCCGGCCCTTGATCGGCCTCAAAGCCGTGGAAGTGGCAAAGCAGGTCGGAGCCGACGCCTTCTGCCACGGCTGCACCGGCAAAGGCAACGATCAGTTTCGGATTGAATATGTGATGCGGGCGCTCATGCCCGATACTCCGATCATCGCCCCGATGCGCGAGCATAACTACACGCGCACCGAAGAAATCGAGTACGCCAAGCTTAAGAACATCCCTATCTCGGTGAGCGCCGACAAAATCTGGTCTATTGACGAAAACCTTTGGGGCCGGTCCATTGAAGGCGGCCATTTGGAGGAGCCGAACTACGCGCCGCCGGAAGAGATTTTCCAGTGGACCAAAGGCATCGACACGGCGAACGCCGCGCCCCAAACTCTCACCATCGGCTTCGAGAACGGCGTCCCGGTGTCTTTAGATGGTGAGCTACTGGACGGCTTAACGCTGGTCACACGCCTCAACAAAATCGCCGGCGACAACGGGGTGGGGCGGGTGGACATCATGGAAGACCGGCTGCTGGGCCTGAAAGTGCGCGAAAACTACGAATGCCCCGCCAGCACCGTTCTCATCAAAGCCCACGCCGCGCTGGAGTCCTTAGTGGCGACGGCTGCCGAGCGCAAGTTCAAGGCAATGGTCGACCAGCAGTGGGGCGAGCTGGCGTATTACGGCCTGTGGTTTGACCCGCTGAAAGAAGATTTGGAAGCGTTCACAAACAAAGTCCAAGAGCGCGTCACCGGGACCGTCACCCTGCGGCTGTTCAAGAGCAGCCTGACTGTCGTAGGCCGCGCCTCCGAGTGGGCCTTGTACAACGAAGATTTGGCGTCGTTTGACTCCAAGACCTTCGACCAAAGCCTGTCTGTCGGCAATGTCCAGACCCACGGAATGCAGTCCCGGATGTACTGGGCGCTCAAAGAGAAGATGGGCAAGTAGGTTTATCCTAAATCTGGTATGATTTCATGGATGATGACATCGTCAAGCCGCTGGAGTTTGTTGGCTCCTCGCGCAAAGATTTAAGAGCCATGCCGGATGCTGTCAGACAGGTATTCGGCAGGGCGCTTCTTCGCGCCCAGCTTGGCGGCAAGCCTACGTCAGCAAAACCACTCAAAGGCTTTCGCGGCGCGGGCGTGCTGGAAATTGTGGAAGACTATGACACCGATACTTATCGCGCCGTTTACACTGTGCGTTTTGCCGAAGCTGTTTACGTCCTGCACGTTTTTCAGAAGAAAAGTAAATCAGGAATTGCGACTTCATCACGCGATTTGCAGTTGATTGAGACACGCCTCAAGAAAGCTGAGGAACTTTATGCCAACCGAAACACTGACAATTGACAACGAACCGAAATCTACGCCAAGCTGCGGCAATGTCTTTGCCGATTTGGACTTGCCCGACCCGGAACTGCTGCTGGCAAAAGCAAAGCTTTCCATCAAGATAGAGCGGCTGATCAAAGAGCGGCGTCTGACCCAAAAACAAGCCGCAGCGTTGATGGGCCTGACCCAGCCCAACATCTCCGATCTCCTGCGGGGCCGGCTGGACGGCTTCACGCTCGACCGCCTGTTCCGCTGCCTGGACGCGCTCGGCCAGGAAATCGAGATCGTCGTCCGCCCGAAGCAATCGCTCCAAACCACCATATAGAAGCGGGGCTTATAGGGGCGGGGCTTGCCCCCGCCTCCTTTTTTGGAAGTCGCTCTGCCATGAAATACTTTTCCGTTGAAGATTGGAAAACGTGGGAACCCTGGGACCGCATTCAGGCAGACATGAAGCGCTACCATAACTATGTTGACACGATCCGGTATAAGCTGCCGCCTGATTTGCAGCGGCTGTGCGACTTCTCGCCCGGCTGGAACGCGCAGCGGGTCTCCCTGAATGACAGCCAAATTTACGAGATCAAGGCATCTTTCGAGGTTCAAACGCTGACCATCGTTCTAAACGGGGAGTATACCGATGAAAGCGACAGGCAGTTAGGCTTGCGGCGATTTTTTCTAAACTACAAAGGCGTCACGCAGTTTCAAATCAACGAAGGCGCAGGAACTGCCTACAATCCCGGCCCGGACGCCGAACCGCAAGATGCTCCGTCTTCCGGCGGGTCTTGCGGCATTGCATTTGACGATCATGGCTGGGACGAGATTGAACTGCTGGAAGACGGCGTGATTGAACACAGAATGCTGTTTGCCAGCGGCACCGAAATCGCTGTTCGATTTCGCGGGTTCATACTTGACACCGTAGACGATCCGTATCCTGCCGCACTCAGCCGGTAAACCAGACTATCAATCAGACTATTAAGAGGTACGCCATGTCCATGATCGGTGAGTATCGCCGCATCACACTCGGCCAGCTTTATGATTTGCAGGATGCGTTGCGCGACAATCCTGATGCTGTCGGTGACTTTCTATATTCTGAAGAACGCATTTACGACGAAGCCAATCCAGAGTTGCAAATTGCCAAATCGTGGCATGGGATTGATTTTTTACTTTATGGAAAGAAAGACGGGTCGCCGTCACCTCTCAATATCGTAATGGGAGGCACGGAGATTGGGGAAGATTTAGGATATGGCCCTGCACGCTCCCTAGCGTCGGAACAGGTCAAAGAAGCTAAAAATGCTCTCGATCATTTGGATAAGGTGGAACTCAGAGGGCGGTTTGACCCGGCAGCATTTGAGGCGGCTGATATTTCTCCAGGCGGCTGGCTCGTGGGTGAGCCGGAAAAAGCCTTCGGTTGGCTATGGGATAATATAACAAAAGTCCATGCCTTTTTCACTGACGCCGCCTACTTCGGTGATGCAATGTTGCTGTATCTGAGCTAATAGTTTTGGTAACGGGTGGAGGGGACTTCTTCGCCCGCGCAGGCGGGAGCTTGCCCTTCAAAGCGCGGGGGTTCAGCCCCGTGTCCTCCAGTTTTTATTTCTTCAAGGAGTACCTCATCTATGTCTGCATCAACGCCGAAACTTTGGGCGGGGCGGTTTGCCGAAGAAACCGATGCGCTGGTCCATGAATTTAATGCAAGTTTGTCGTTTGACCAGCGTTTATGGCCGTATGACATTCTCGGCAGCATTGCCCATGTGAAAATGCTGGGTGAGTGTGGAATAATCCCGGAAGCCGAAGCCGGCATCATTGCTGGGGGGCTGGAAGCGCTGGGCGAAGACTTGAAATCAGGCGCGGCGGCGCTGGACGCGGGCGCGGAAGATGTTCACATGGCGGTGGAGTCACTGCTGACGGCGCGGCTCGGCCCTGTGGCGGGTAAGCTGCACACGGCGCGGTCCCGCAACGATCAAGTCGCTACCGACCTGCGGCTGTACGTCCGGGAGGCGATAGACGGCCTGCGGGAGCAGATCGCGGCGCTGCAAACGACATTGACGGAATTGGCGGCCTTGCATCTGGATACGCTGCTGCCGGGCATGACCCATTTGCAGCACGCGCAGCCGGTGCGGCTGGCGCATCATTTCTTAGCCTACTTCTGGATGCTGGCGCGTGATGAGGAACGGTTAAAGCAGGCACGGGCGAGAGTGAATGTTTTGCCGCTCGGCGCGGGCGCTTTGGCGGGGACGACATTTCCCATTGATCGTCAGCGCGTCGCGGATGGGCTGGGGTTTGAGGCTGTTGCGCCGAACAGCTTGGATGCCGTCTCGGACAGAGACTTCGCCCTGGAAACCGTGTCGGCGCTGGCTATTCTTATGATGCACTTGTCGCGGCTCTGCGAAGAGCTAATTCTTTGGAGTTCGCCGGAGTTCGGCTGGGTGCAGATGGGCGACAACGTGACGACGGGCAGCTCGATCATGCCGCAAAAGAAGAACCCGGATGTGGCCGAGCTGGTGCGCGGCAAAACGGGCCGCGTGTACGGCGATTTAATTTCGCTGCTGACGGTAATGAAAGGCTTGCCGCTGGCCTATAACAAGGACATGCAGGAAGACAAAGAAAGCGTCTTCGATGCCCTGGACACCGGGCGGGTGTGTTTAGCTGTGATGAATACGCTGCTGCAAAACACGCAGTTTAACGCAGAGCGCATGGCGTCTTCTTTGCACGGTGACTTTTCGACAGCCACAGACCTGGCAGACTACTTGGTGCGTCAAGACCTGCCCTTCCGGCAGGCGCACGCCCTGGTGGGGAAAATCGTCGGCGAGTGCGTCCGCTCCGGGCGGGCGCTGGAAGATTTGACGCAGGAAGACCTTCTCGCCGCGTCCCCGCTGTTTGCCGGCGTGGACCCGGCGGCCCTGGTCAGTCCGCGCGGCAGCGCCGATGCCAGGGGCGCTGATGGCGGGACGGGACGGGACGCTGTGGAAAACCAGCTCCAACACGCGAAAGCAAGACTCAGGTAAGAAAGCTTTGACTAAAGAACGGCCCAAAGAAAAAACGCCCATTAACTGGACCACGCGAAAGCGGATGTACGCCCCGGCCTTCGGCCTGCTTGCGGCGACTGTCGGCATTCTCGGCGGCGGGCCGCCGCTGCCGATGACGGGGCTTGGCCTGCTGTTCGGCGGGCTATACCTGCTGGCGGAAAATCAAGGCTGGCTGCTCCGAAGCCACGCCGGTTATGCCTGGCGCAACTACGGCGTCACCGCGGCCTTTGCCGGATTGGTGGCGGCGTTTGTCCTGCTGACCGGCGGCGCACGCTCGCCGATGCCGTGCGCCCTGTACCTGCCGGTCCTGCTGGCGTCGCTCTGCTACGGCGTAGGGCTTGGCCTGATGACCTCGGTAGTGATGGTTTCAATGGCGGCGTATCTCGGCACCGGCGGGCATCTGCCGTCCGACTTCCCGCCGCTGCGGGTGATCGCCATTGGAATGAGCTTTCCGGTCGTGGCTGTGTTCGGCGGGGCGCTGCGGGCGCAGATGGAGAGCCGCCTGTCCGATTTGAACAGCGAAAAGAAAGACTTGTCTGATCTGCTGGATATGTCGCAGATGATGGACTCGGCGTTTGACCTGGACATGACGCTGAACCTGATTCTGCTGAATGTTCAGGAGCATACGGAGTGCGACGTGTGCGCGGTTTATCTGAAGGCTGCCGACGGGCGGACGCTGGAGCTGCGGGCGGCTTCCTCTGCGCCGCAGACGACCGCCGTGCTGCTGCCGGCGCTTGCCGTTGAGGAGGCCCGCGCGGAATCTTGGCGGGTCGCCGAGCCGGTGCAGGAAGAGGGGCGCCTGCGGGCGTTCTATGCCGGCGCTGCCGGCCTCTTGAAGCGAGAGTCGCGCTTGTTCCAAATTGACGCCGCCGCCCAGTCGTTCGCCTGCCTGCCTCTCGCCAATGTCGAGGGCCTGCTGGGAATGCTGTATGTCGGCTACCACCGCCCGGAGGCGCTGACGGCGGACGGGGTGCATCGCCTGGAACAGCTTGCGACGCGAGCGATCTTTCCCTTGCAGCGGCTCTTGTTCCAGCAGGATTTCCGGTCGCTGGCGTACAGCGACGCCATGACGGGCCTCGACAACTTCCGGCAGTTTGAGGAGAACCTGGCCGATGAGCTGATCCGCGCCGAGCGTTACGGGCGGCCTGTGTCGGTCATCCTGCTGGACATTGACCACTTCAAATCGTTCAACGACACGCGCGGCCATCAGGCCGGGGACGCTCTGCTGGGCCAGATCGGCGTGGTCCTGCGGAACGCCCTGCGGAGCATAGACCATCCGGCCCGGTACGGCGGCGAGGAGTTCGTGATTATCTGCCCCGAAACCGAAGCCGCCGAAGCTCGCCTCATCGCGGAGCGCATCCGCCGCAGCGTCGCCGACACGCCGTTCGCCCTGCCGAACCAAAATACTACAAACCAAAACAGTGACCTGGGCGGCGAAACAGCCCGCGTGACCATCAGTCTCGGCTGCGCGACCTTCCCCCGCGACTCCGGTACGGCCCGTGACCTGGTCAAGAAAGCCGACATTGCGCTGTACGCCGCCAAAGAAGCCGGCCGCAACGCCGTGAGGGCTTACGAGGACGTGATGCACGTCCGCGCCGCTTGATCTTTCCAACTGCTTAATTCTTCCCGTCGCTTGATTTTCCGTGAAAGCGGGAACACTCACAGCATGAACCTTTGGAAACAAGTCCTGCGAATAATGCAGATGACCCGGCGCGTCGGCGGCTGGCGGGCGGCGGGGCAGCTTGCGTCGGAAGCGCCCAAACAAATCGCCTTGTTCCGCCTGCTGCTGATGGATGCCCGTGTTCCCGTGACTGCGAAAGCCGTTCTTGTCGCCGCCGTAGCCTTTGCCGTGAGTCCGCTGAATATCCCGAACTACATTCCGGTCCTCGGCGCTTTAGACGACATCGGCATCGTGCTGTTCGCCGGCAACTATTTTCTGAAGCAAGTCCCGGCGGAAGTGCTGGCCGAGCATCGGCAGACCGTCGGCCTCAGCGACACGTCAGACGCCGTCTAAAGCCGCAAGGAAAAAACACAATGGCAAATGAAGCCTATAAGATGACTTGGGCCACTTACCAGGCTGCTTGGGGAGATGTCGACACTGCCAAACGTCAGGACTTGCTTGCTCAAAGCGTCAGCGACAACTGTGTTTACACCGATCCGCAGGGGCAGGCTAATAATCGTGCGGAGTTGATCGCCTATATCGAAGGGTTCCGTCAGGCCATGCCGGGCTATGTATTCAAGAACCACAAGTTTTTGGACCATCACGCGCAGTCCATAGCCGACTGGATGCTGCATGATGCCAGCGGCGCGGAAGTGCAGCCCGGCTCAAGCTGGGCGCATTACGGCGAAGACGGGCGTATCACAAATGTCAGTGGCTTTTTTGACGCGGCATAAATGGCAGGCCGGATGATGTTCTCTAAGCCTCACTATCCGGCAGGGTGAGGCGCTTTTGTGTCTCCTCGCTGGTCGGCATAATCACGGTGCGGTCCGCTGTTACTTGACATTTGCTGCCAAATACGGTACCATATTACTACCAGTTTCGCATCGTGCGAAGCATATTTGTGCAGTGAGTTTTGTAAAGGATGAGCGATGCCTCCCGAAGAAATCCCCACCCCCGATTTAGTTCCCGATGACCTGACCCCGGACATCCCGGCGGACGCGCCGCTGGCTGTGACCCAGACCATTGGCCGCGACGTGTTCAGCGTATCCATTGAAGATGAGATGCGCCAGTCTTATTTAGACTACGCGATGTCCACCATTATTGCCCGCGCCCTGCCGGACGTGCGCGACGGCCTGAAACCCGTCCACCGCCGCATCTTGATGGCGATGAGCGACCTCAATTTAACCCCCGCCGGCCAGCACCGCAAGTCCGCCAAAATCGTCGGGGAATGCATGGGCAACTACCATCCGCACGGTGATGCGGCTTTGTATGCGACGATGGTTCGTATGGCGCAGGACTTTAACATGCGTTACCTGCTGGTGGACGGGCAGGGAAACTTTGGCAGCATTGATGCAGACCCGCCGGCGGCCCAGCGCTATACTGAGGCCCGCATGGCGCCGTTTGCGATGGAAATGCTACAAGACCTGGACCGGGACACTGTAGACTGGACCGAAAACTACGACCAGACCCGGCGCGAGCCGGTTGTGCTGCCGTCCAAGTTCCCGAACTTTCTGTGCAACGGCGGCTCCGGGATCGCCGTCGGCATGGCGACCAATATCCCGCCCCAGAACCTGCGCGAAGTCATTGACGGCGCGGTGCATCTGATTGACAACCCGGACGCAGGCGTAGATGACCTCCTGACGTTTATTAAAGGCCCGGACTTTCCGACGGCGGGGCTGATTCTCGGCACTAAAGGTATCCGGCAAGCCTACGCTACCGGGCGCGGCTCGGTGGTCATGCAGGCCCGGACAACCATTGAGCCGATTGAAAACGGGCGCAACCAGATTGTCGTGACCGAACTGCCGTATCAGGTCATCAAGTCGCGGCTGATTGAGCAGATTGCGGATTTAGTCAAGCAAAAGAAGATTGAAGGCATTGCCGACCTGAACGATTATTCGGACCGGACCGGAATGAAAATCGTCATTACGCTCAAGCGCGAAGCGTACCCGAAAAAGGTCCTGAACTTTCTTCTAAAGCACACACCGCTTCGGACGACGTTCGGCGTGAACATGCTGGCGCTGGTGGACGGCCAGCCGCGCATTCTGACGCTCAAAGACGCGCTGGGATACTTCCTCGACCACCGCCGCGAAGTGGTCACGCGCCGAACGCTGTATGAGCTGAACCGCGCCAAAGCCCGCGCCCATATCTTAGAAGGTTTGCAGATCGCGCTGGACGTGCTGGACGAGATCATCTCGCTCATCCGCGCGTCGCGGACGCCGGAGCTGGCCCGCAACGAGATGATGGCCCGGTTCACGCTGTCCCAGCTTCAAGCCGACGCGATTTTAGTGATGCAGCTTCGGGCGCTGACCGGCCTGGAGCGGGAGCGGCTGGAAGGCGAGTACAAAGAGCTTTTGAAGCAGATCGCGTTCTTTGAGGACATTCTCGCAAGCACGGCACGGGTCAACCAGATCATCAAGCAGGAATTAAAGGCGATGCGGGACAAATACGGCGACGAGCGCCGCAGCCGCATCGTGCCGATGGAAGCGGAAGAAATCGGCGACGAGGACCTCATCCCGGAAGAGGAAATGATCGTTTCGATCACCCGCGACGGCTACATCAAGCGTGTTCCGAAAGAAACGTATCCGACCCAGCATCGAGGCGGCAAGGGACGCATTGGCGCGGCGACGAAGGACGAGGATGCGATTGAGCATCTGTTTGTGGCGACGACGCATCATTACATCCTGTTCTTTACCGACCGGGGCCGCGTTTACCGCTTGAAAGCCTACGAAGTGCCGCAAACGTCGCGCACGGCGATGGGCACGGCGATCATCAACTTGATTAACATTCAGCCCGGCGAGCGCATCACAGCCACCGTGCCGATGAAGCAGTTCAAAGACGCCGAAGGTTTTCTTCTCATGGCGACCGAGCGCGGCGAAGTCAAGCGGACGCCGCTGGCCGAGTTCACGAACCTTCGCAACAACGGCCTGATTGTTTTTGACATTGAAGAAGACGATGCCCTGCGGTGGGTCGCGCACACATCGGGAAGCGACGAAATCTTCCTGGTCACCAAGAAGGGCATGTCCATTCGGTTCTCCGAGACGGACATCACGCCGCGTTCCCGCGCGGCGGGCGGCGTCCGGGGCATCACGCTGTCGGGCGACAACGACGACTGCATTGTCGGCATGGGCGTGGTCCAGCCGGAACTAGACCTCTTGGTCATCGGCGAGCGCGGCATCTCGAAGCGCACACCGCTGAAAGATTATCGCTTACAGACGCGCGGCGGCAAGGGCATACTGACCATGTCGCTGTCCGACAAGACCGGCGACATTGTAGACGCCCAAATTGTCGGCCCGGAAGACCGTCTGCTGATTATGACCAAAGGCGGCATCACGATCCACCTGCGGGTCGGCGACATCCGCTCTTTAAGCCGCAACACCCAGGGCGTCCGGGCCATCAACGTCGCCGATGACGACCGTGTCGCGAGCGTCGAGCGCATGAGCGACGGTAAGCTCCCCGCCGAAGAAGTCATTCCGTAGGAATACAAGTGAGAAAGCCCCGGTGCGTGATGCACCGGGGCTTTTTGCAGTTCTTTTGCAGCTTTCGCAAAAACAAAAAAGATTTAATTTTGTCTTAACAAGCATTTGGGGCAAAAAGTGCTATAATGAGACTACCTCTTAGCCTGCCGGCTCGTTAGGCATCCTCCGAGGCATTGCGTGTTCGCTTTCGGTTTTGAAGATCGTTCCAGAACCTCGTTCTCGACTCTTGAAGATTGGAGACCGCCATGCCCACCTTTACTTGTCGGCGCGTCCTTGTCGGCGCGTAACCTTTATCTCGCTTTGACCCTGCTCACACTGCTGAGTTTTGCGCCAGCCGGGTTCGCCCAAGCCGGCGCGGCCCCGCCCTCGGCTTATCCTCCCGCTCCAAGCCCAATGCTGATCTCCGTTTCCGTCAGCCCCACAGGCGTCGTCGGAGGCGCATCCGCGACCGGAACCGTGACCGTCAGCAGTACGGGTTCCGGGCTGGCCTATATCAGCCTGTCAAGCGACAATGCAGCCGTTCAAGTTCCGAGCGGCGTTTCCGTCAGTGCGGCTTCTGGGACAGTGACGTTTCCGGTCACACGACTACGGCGGTGTCTGCTGCAACGCCTGTAACAATCACAGCATCTCAGCAGTATACAGCGGGCGCAAACGGTTATCAGACCATTGTCAGGACGGCAACTTTGCGGGTGGAAACAACTTCCAAACGGCCCTATACCGATCCTACGATATACAATCGTTCTACACGGACCCGTATCCCGAAGATACGGAAGTCTCACTGGGTTACGGTTACTTCGGGCTGTAGTCGATACTTCGGGCTGTAGCCGACGTGTCCTCTTGAGTAGGAGAATGAGATGACAAAGTGGCGCGGGGCAGTAACACTTGGTTCTATCGCGTTCGCCATAGGGGTTGCTTTGGCCCTGTGCTGCTACCGGTATGTTGGTGACAGAAAATGGCGGTTCTCCCACCCGTTCTCCATCACCAACATAAAAGAGGGACAGCATCTCTCAGGAGATGCAGGCGTCATCGTTTATGTCACAGGAAGGATTACTTGGGTCGAGTTGGCAGTTGATGGTGAGACGTACAGCTCCCAAAACACAAATACCTATGGCAGCGACCACCGAGCTATGTTTGATCTCCCAACCTACCTCTACAAAAATGGACGACATACTTTGCAAATAAAAGCCTACTCTACAATCTATGACCAGCGGCATGTCGTATTTCAAAATGCCAAGCAGCCGGGATAAGAGAGAGCAGAAGGTGGCTAAAGAGGGAAGAGGCAATGCCTCTTCCCCCTTTTATTTTCCTTTGCTAGTCCGACGACCGCGTCGCCTCGGTCGAGCGCATGAGGGGCGGTAAGTTCCCCGCCGAAGAAGTCGTGCTATAAGAAGTCGTGCCATAAGAAGTCGTGCCATAGGCTTCTAATTGATGAAAGAAAAAGGCCCGGCGCAATCTGCGCCGGGCCTTCTTCGTTTCAAGGAAAAAGAGAGTCGGCGTTTACGCTGACCCTGCGTCCGGCCACTCAACCAGCGCGTAAACATCGCTCAAAGCCAGCATCACTTCAACCGACGGCAGGGTGAGCGCGGCGTCAAGGCCGGTGACTTCGCGGTACTCCCAGTAGCCGCCCTTGCGGGTGTAAAGCTCGGCGCGGGCTTCGTGCTGGGAAACTAACAAGTAGTCGGTGCATGTGGGGATGGCTTGGCAGTGGCGAAACTTCTCGCTCCGGTCGTAGGCTTCCGTGGAGTCGGACAAGACTTCGACAAGGAGCAGCGGGTTTGCAAGCGTATCGGTGCGGCCCCGGTAAAACGACAGCGGGCCGCAGGCGACGGACACGTCGGGGAAGGTATTGACGCCGTCGCCGGTGTGGACCCTCATGTCTGAGCCGAACACGCGGCAGCCGTTGAACAACAGAGCGGCCCGAAGCGCCGCCGCGATATTGACCGCAATGGTGCTGTGATTGGCTGTCCCGCCGCTTATGGCGCGGATTTCACCGTGGACGTACTCCCAGCGTCCGAATCTCCTGCGCTCGAAGTATTCAGCCTCGGTATAGATGATTTTCTCGGCGTAAGGAAAATAGTTCTCGGCAAGCGCCATTTTGATGCTCCTCTGCGAAGGTTATACCCGCCTGCGCGGACTGTATTCAGCGCAGGCCGTGGTCATTTAGTGCAGGCCGTAGTCGTCGCAGGTGAGGGTGCGGCCCCGTTCCCAAGCGGCGGAAAAGGCGGCGGGGAACAGGGCGGCACGAGCGGCGTGGCAGAGAGTGTCGGCGCGGGAGCGTTCGCCTTCGGTAGGAAAGATGGGGAGGGCAGTTTCGGCGGCGGATAGGAGGCAAGCAGTGGTTTCCCAGTCGAACCCGGCGGCGGCGGTGTCGGCGAGGTTAAGCCAGGAGCGCATCACCCCTTCAGGCCGGTCTACGGAGTCGTACAAGCGCAGGGCGGCTTGGGCCTGAGCGGCGGCGTCGGCAAACCGGCCCTGCTTGCGGCGGACCCGTGCCAGGATCAGCAGCGTTCCGCCCTCGGTCATCCGGTCGCCGAGGCGCCGGCACAGGGCAAGCCCTTCTTCCAGCAGCGGCCCCGCTTCAGGCAAATTGTCCACATCGGAAAACACTTCGCCGAGGCTTCGCAGGCAGTACGCCCGGTGCCACTCGTCGCCAAGCTGCTCGGCCAGCGCCAGCGAGTGCCGGAGCTGGGCCACGGCCCGCGTGCTTTCGCCGTCGTCATGGGCGATGTTTGCGAGGTTGTGCAGGCAGTAGGACGCCCGCTGCCGGTCCCCGGCCTTCAGCAGCAGCGGCAGGGCTTCTTCGTAGCAGCCCCGCGCCCGGACATTGTCGCCGCTGCCCTCGTTCGCCAGGACGCCGAGAGCGTTCAAAACAATGCCGAGGGCGCGGTCGTCGCCCCGCGCCCGGCTCAGGGCCAGCGCTTCGGTTAAATCGATTTCGGCATCCTCAAACTTGCCGTTCCAGATAAAGGCCGTGCCGCGCAGGCGCAGGGCCGAAGCCAGCGCGGCGTCGTCTTCTAAATGGCGGCTCAGGGCAACGGCCTCGGTCAGGGCCGTGTTCGCCCGCGCAAAGTCGCTGAGACCTGCCGCAAGCCATCCTGCCTGCGTCAGCGCCTCCAAACGGCACTGCGGCGAGCCGCCGCCGGCGAGGGCCCCGTCCAGCCAGTTTATTCCCTCTCGCATCATACCCCGCGTTGTCCAGTAGTCGCCGAGCGCCGCCGCAAGGCGCAGGCCGGTCCCCACGCCATCCCAGACCGCATCCGGCGGATCGGTGCGGCAGAACGCGAGCGCCGCCCGCAGGTTATCGTACTCGGCGGAAAGCGTTTCAAGGCCGTGGTTCTGCTCCGGGCCGTACCAGAGCCGGCCCATCCGCACGGCAAGCTCCTGAAAATAACCCGCGTGGCGGCGGCCAAGCGCGAGTTTTTCTTCCGGGGTAAGCTGTTCTTCGCCGAATTCCCGCAGTGCTTCCAGCATCCGAAAGCGTACCTCGCCCGGCGCTTCTTCCGAGGCGATTAAAGAGCGCTCGCAAAGCTGCTCCACTAAATCCAGCGCCGCAGGAAGGGCGCAGACGGCGGCGGCGGCTTCTAAAGACCATCCGCCGCGAAAGACCGACAACTGGGCGAAAAAGCGGGCCTGCTCCGGGGACAGCAGGTGAACGCTCCATTCCAGGGCGGCCCGCAGGGAGCGGTGCCGGGGCGGCAGGTCGCGGCGGCGCGACGTCAGAAAACTTAGCCGCGCGGCAAGCTGCTTTTGCATCTGCTCCGGCGAAAGGGCCTCAATACGGGCGGCGGCAAGCTCCAAAGCGAGCGGCAGCCCTTCCAAAGACCGGCAAACGGCGGCGACAGCGCCTGCGTTCTGCGGCGTAATCTCAAAGTCCGGGCGCACGGACCTTGCCCGGTCGGCAAAGAGCTGGACGCCGGGGTACTCCGCCAAAAGGGAGGCCGGGACTAGAAGTGCCGGCTCCGGCGCATCGGGTGGGGGAACCGGCAGGGGGGCCAGCCGCATTTCGTGTTCTCCGGCGATGCTGAGCTTCTGCCGGGAAGTTACCAGGCAGGTCAAACTTGGCGCGGCTTCCAGCAGCGCCAGGACAACGGATGCACCGGCTTCGCCCAGATGCTCTAAATTGTCCAGCACCAGCAGTGACCGAGCGGAGCCGAGATGGGCGCTGATCTGGTCCAAAGGCTTGCCGTCGCCGGACACGGGCAGGCGCAGAGCGGAGGCGATTGTCGAGGCAATGAGGGCGCTGTCGCTGATGTCCGCAAGCGCCGCGAAGCAGACCGGACCCTTAAAGCCGCCTGCCGCCTGCCGGGCGGTTTCCAGAGCGAGCCGGGTCTTGCCGGAGCCGCCGGGACCAAGCAAAGTCACGAGCCGGACTTCCGGGTCCAGGAGCATTTGGGTGAGCTGAGACTGCTCCGCCGTGCGCCCAAAGAAGCGGGTCAGCCGGCCCGGAAAACCTAAAAGCACGGCCGGCGGGGCTTCGGCAGTGCGGGCTGCGTCCGGCAGCGATGTTTGGGCTTCGGACTGGGCGTGCGGCAGGGCGCGGCACTGCCGCTGGGCATCGTCATAAAGCGCTTGCAGGCGCTCGCGCTCCTCCAAAATCCACTCGTCATAAAAGCCGGGCAGAAGCTCGCCTTCGTAAAACGACAAAGCTTGTTCCAGTTTTTCGCGCTTGCGGGCGGGATCGGCGGTACGGGCGGCTTCGCGCAGGGCCGCTTCAAATTGAACGGCGTCGCAGAAGCAGGCGTGGGGCTGGAAGCGGATTGATGTGCGGTCTGCAAGGAGGATGCTTTCGGCAGGGCAGCCGGGCGGCTCAAGCTGATGGCGCAGCGATGACAGCGCGACCCGCAGGTTCAGCCGGCCCGCGTCCTCGTCGGCGTCCGGCCAAAGGCAGCCGGCCAGCTCTTCGCGGGAATGCGCCCGCTGCGGATGCAGTGCCAGCCGGGCCAGCAGGGCGGCAACGCGCGAAGTCGAAAAACGGGAAAGAACAGCTTTCTCCTGCCGGGCTTCCAGGGTGCCGAGCAGGCGAATATGCCAGCGGGTGTCCATTGCTGCGTGGCCTCACTTGCCGAGTGTCTTACTTCCGACAGCGCGTCTTGATCCAGTCTACTTTAGGACGTTTTACGATTATCACTGCAAATTATACCAGTTTTTTGTGTGCCTCTGCTAAATTGCTGATTTTAACGCAAAAATTTAACGCTTATTTAACGCTGGTTTAACGGAAGGCGTGTATAGTGAGAGCGCATCCGGTAGTTCCGACGGATAAACCAGCACTCAGATAGGAAATCCAGACCATGCCCCACACTTTCTTTTTGCGTTCTAAAAATTGTTCTCCCGCCGGCAAGTCCCTGCGCCGCGCTGCGGGCCTCGGAGTGGGCCTGCTTTCCCTGCTGTGCGCCTCCGCCGGACAATCCGCCTTCGCCGCCCCCGTCACCTGGAACGGTCCCACAGGAACAGATTGGTTCTCCACGCAGCCCGGCACAAACACCACCTACTGGAGCAACGGCTCGACGCCCGGCTCAGGCGACGATGCAATTAACATGACGACGGCGGCCATGACGCTCGGCCAAAGCACGACCATCAATTCGTTCTTCAGCAACGGTGCGTTTACCCTGCAAGGCGGCACGTTCACCGGCAATCAGGCGAACGCCGCCAGCACGATCATGGTCAACAACGTCTTCACCGACAACGGCGGCCAGATCAACAACTTCACCGTCAACCAGGGAACCGGCGGCTCTCTTATCTTCACCGGCAACGGCAACAACAGTATTGCCAACAGCATTATCAACAGCAGCATGGACCTGGCGACGAACACGAACGCTTTCGTTAACTTCGCCGGGGTGAATACAGTCAACGGCGCAATCAGTTTTGGGACGACTTCCAACGGCATCCAGCTTCAGGACGGCAACGCCAACCTGATCCTCGGCACTGGCGGCAGCTTGGTTGGCTTTGGCACCGTCTCGCAGGGCAACTACAATGCTACGCTCACTAATAACGGCCTCGTCAACGCAAACTCGCTGGGGAAGGCGCTTGCTGTTACCAACAACTACTTCACCAACAGCGGCACGGCGGAAGCCACCAATGGCGGCTTGTTGGTATTAAGCGGCTCCACCACCACGACCAACACGGGCTTGCTGGCAGCGACCAGCGGCGGCGTTTTAGACATCAGCGGCGCATTGATCAGCGGCACCGGCAACTCCATCAACAGCGTCGGCGGCACGGTCAACATCCAGGGCGCGGCGCTGTCCGGCACAGTCAATGAGACGAGCGGCTCAACGCTCGTGTTCAACAACAGTGGCGGCAACTCGCTCACGAACGCTACGGTCAACGGCAACTTGGACATGACGACGAACGCCGCCGCCTTCGCGAACTTCGCCGGGGTGAACACGGTCAACGGCGCGATCAGCTTAGGGACGACTTCCAACGGCATCCAGCTTCAGGACGGCAACGCCAACCTGATCCTCGGCACTGGCGGCAGTCTGGTTGGCTTCGGCACTGTTTTCCAGGGCAACTACAACGCCACGCTCACCAACAACGGCCTCGTCAACGCGACCGGCGGGACGCTGGCCGTGACCAACAACTACTTCACCA